>JAZSJW010000030.1:0-12916 GCA_045534555.1 Clostridia bacterium | reverse complement strand
TTTCGTTATACTATTATCAAGGAGAATTCTTTGTGGATATAAAAAAAATTATAGAACTAAAAAAGAATGGTGAAAAACTATCAAGAGATGTTATTGAATACATAATTGATAGCTTTAGAAATAATAAAATAGATGATGACGAAATGGTTATGTTTATGAGAGAAATTAATGAAAATAATTTCTCTTATGAGGAAACTTATTTTTTGGCTGACGTTTTAGCAAATACTGGAGATAGGCTTGATATTTCAAATAATGTTGGCTTTGTTTTAGATAAGCATAGTGCAGGAAACATTTCTGACCCGACAACATTAATATTTATGTCTGTTATGGCGACACTTGGTGTTAAAAATTGTAAAGTTTTATCTGATAGTTATGGAGACTTTGGTAGTTCTTTAGCACGATTTAAGTTTTTTAAAAATTTCAATGCTAAAATTTCAAAAGAAGAACTATACAAAAGAATTAATGAAATTGGCTTTGGTGTATTGGAAGAAGATGGTCAAATAGCACCAGTAGATAAGCTTTTATATAAACTTAGAAAAAAAGAAAATATAGTTAGCGTACCGTTAACTGCAGCATCTATTCTTGCTAAAAAAATAGCAACAGGTGTTGATGCTATCATTTTTGATGTTAAAGCTGGTGAGGGAGCAATATATCCAACAAAAGATTTTTCTAATAGTCTTGCAAACTATTTAGTAACTTGTAGTAAGCTTGCTGGTATTAAAGCGGTAGGGGTTATTACTAATCTAGACCAAACACTTGGTTCAAGTATTGGCCCTAGAGTTGAGCTAGAAGAAGCAATAAATGTTTTAAGGTGTGAAAGAACTTTATATGGAGCAAAACTTTTAGATGTTTCAAAAGAGCTGGTTATTGTTGCTTTAATGCTTCTTAAAAAAGCAACCGGTAGAAGTGAAGCTGCAAAAATGTTTGATGATGCAATTAATAGTGGGAAAGCTCTAGATAAGTTTAGAGAGCTCATAAAATGTTATGGTGGAATTTATGAGGATTTTAAGCATACATCACAAAGGCTATTAAATGGTGTAGCGATTTCTTATATTACAGCTAGTGAAGATGGGATTATTAATGATATAATTCTTAAAAATTTAACTGATGCTTATAAAAAATTATCAAGAGATAAAAATGGTAATTTTGATGAAAATGCTGGTATAGTTATGCTTGTTAGAGAAGGTCAAAAAATTCATACTGGCGATAAGCTTATGCGGGTTTTTTATAGCACATCAAAGGATAGTTATTTTAATTCTATCATTGATTTATATAAATCCTTTTTAATTAATAATACAAGACCAAATATCCATAAAATATTTTATAAGGTTGTTGTGTAAAAAGTGCAAAAAGTTTGTGTTTTTTGATAAAAATTAATGTAAAATATGAATTTAAGGTGAAATATGTTAGTTGAAAATGAAAATACGGAAATAATAGAACCTCAAAGTTTATCACAAATGATAGACTTTACTTTACTTGACCCAAGAGCTATTACAAAGGATATTCATACCTTAGTTAATGTTGCGATAAAAAATAATTATTATTCAGTTTGTGTTAATTCGTCAAACGTAAGCACTGCAAAAAATTATATAAACAACACACTAAATACGGTTCTTGCTGTTGTATCTGTGATAGGTTTTCCTTTAGGAGCTTCGTCTACTGTTTCTAAAGTTGCTGAAGCAAAGCAATCAATTATAGATGGTGCTGATGAGCTTGATGTTGTAATAAATATTGGAAAACTTAAAGATGGCGATATTGATTATGTTAAAAATGAATTACTAAAAATTGTAAAAGTTTCAAAGGGTAGAATTGTTAAAGCAATAATTGAAACGTGCTATTTAACTAGGGAAGAAATTAAATTAGTTTGTAAGGCTTGTGAGAAGGCTAAAGTTGATTTTATTAAAACTTCATCTGGATATGGTACTGGTGGTGCTACAGTTGAAGATGTTTTATTTATTAAAGAGTGTGTTAAGGGAAAACTTCAGGTAAAGGCATCTGGAGGAATTAGAACAAGGGCTCAAGTAGAAGAGTTAATTCGTGCGGGGGCTTCAAGAATAGGAACAAGTAGGGCATTATAATGAAAGAATATATTTCAAATTCAACTAAAGAAACAAATGAAATTGCAAGAGATATTATATCAAAATTAAATTCTGGCGATATTGTTTTGCTTCGAGGTGATTTAGGTGCGGGTAAAACAGCTTTTGTTAAAGGTATTGTGAAAGCTTTAGGTGGCGATGAAAAAATGGTGACAAGTCCAACATTCACCATAGTTAATGAATACCAAACAAAAAACAATACAATTTATCATTTTGACCTTTATAGAATAAACAGCGTTGAAGAGTTGTTTAATATTGGAATTGAAGAATATTTTTATTCAGATGCTATTTGTTTTATTGAGTGGCCAGAAAGGGCAGAAGAATTGTTTTTAGGTCAACACAAAGAGGTTACAATTGAAAAAATTGGGGAAACTTCTAGAAAAATTTACTTTAAGGAGTAATATGATGTATACTTTAATTTTAGACTGTGCATTTAAACCAACGGTTGCAATTATTGACGATAATAAAGAATTGATTTGTAAATCTACAGACAATGAAAATCATTCGGATAATTTTATGCTTTTATTAGATCAATGTTTAAAAGAAGTTAAATTATCTATTAATGACATTGATTTATTTGCTGTAAATATTGGTCCCGGAAGTTTTACTGGGCTTAGAGTAGGGGTTTCAATTGCAAAAGGGCTTGGCTTTAGTGATAATAAAAAATATTTAACATTTACTAGTTTTGATTATATTAATGAAAAGAAAAATGTTCTAATAAATGGATTTTCTTCTTTTATATACTTAAAAAATCAAAATAAAATGTCTTGTGAAGATATTAATTTGCTTGATAAGTCAAAAAAATATTTTACATTTGATGTTAATTTATTTAGTCGTTTAGAAAAATTAGGATTTATTGTTGAGTTAAAAGAAAAAAGAAATTATTTCGATATTTTGTCAGGCAATAAAAAATATTTGAAAATCAATGAAATTGAACCTTTATATTTAAGAAAATCTCAAGCAGAAATTGAAAGAGAGAAAAAAGTAGGTGTGGTTTAATAAAATATGGAATTTACAATACGATTAGCAGATATAAATGATGTTATACAATTAAAAGAGCTTGAAAAACAATGTTTTGATGAGCATATTAGAGAAAATTTTGAGTTTGTTTTAAAAAGTAATAATCATATAATTTATGTATGTGAAAAAGTAGACGAAACAGGGAAAATAATTGTCGGTTATGCGGGTGCGAGCATATCATATGAACAGGGAGATATTCTTTCGGTTTGTGTTAACAAAGATTATCGAAAAAGAAGTATTGCTTATGTTTTAATGGATACTTTACTTGAGGAATTAAAGAATAAAAAGGTTGAAAATTTGTTTTTAGAGGTTGAAGAAGACAATATTCCAGCAATTAAATTATATGAAAAATTAGGTTTTCTTCAAATTAGCGAAAGAAAAAATTATTATGGCTCAAAAACCGCTTTAATAATGCAAAAAGTACTTTAAGATGTTTTTTGCTTTTTTATATTTATGGATTATGATTATATAGAAGGTAAGGGAGATATTATTTTTTTCTTACATGGTTGGGGTGGAGATAAAAATTCGTTCTCAATAGTTAAAAATCAAATTTCAAAAGATTGTGGTCTTGTATTTGTATCTTTTGTGGGATTTGGAAATTCTCCGCCGCCAACAAAACCTTATAAACTTATTGACTATGTTCTAGATTTAAAAAATCTTATTATTAAAATAGCTAAGGGTAAAAAAGTCAATATAGTTTGTCATTCTTTTGGTGCTAGGGTGGCTGTAAAATTAGCTGTTATTTATCCAGAACTTGTTGACAAACTAATTATTGTTGATGGGGCTGGGCTAAAACCCAAAAGAAAACTTAATTACTATTTAAAGGTTTGGAAATTTAAAAGGTTAAAAAATCGTGTAAACAAAGGAAAATTAGATCCTAAAGTTTTAGAAAATTATGGTTCAGAAGATTATAAAAAGTTATCTGACGTAATGAAAAAAACTTTTGTTAATATTGTAAATGAGGATTTAAAAAATTACTATAAAGCTGTCACTCAAAAAACTTTAATATTTTGGGGCGAAAAAGATACTGAAACCCCATTATATATGGCAAAAAAAATTAATAAATACATAAATGGCTCAATCTTATATGTTGTGAGTTATGCTGGGCATTTTTCATATCTTGATGATGCTGACGGGTTTATTAATTGTCTGAACAATTTTTTATTTTAATTTGCCAAATAGTTCTTTTTTAATATACAATAACTAAAATGGAGAAAATGTTATGAATTATAATTTAATGCTTGCTAGTGAACTTGCAGATATGCCAGCACCTTTTGGCTTTGAAAATTGGCTAACTTTTTGGATGGTAATTGCTGTATCTGTAACAAATGCTGTATTAATGACTTTCGCTGGCTATAAATTTTTACAGGTTGTTCAACTTTCTGGCTATAAAATGAAAGGATATTTTGGTTGGATAAAAGAAACTAAAGGTAGCTGGTGGGGTAGACTTATTATGCTTTCATTCCTTAGTTCAGCAGCTCTTTTAATTACAAATGTCTTACTTGAAGATTTCTTTATGTACAAAATAATGACATACTTAGGTCTAGTCTTTTATTTAATATTTTGTATCGTTTATATTGTAAATCAATATTCTGAACCACAAAAAACACCTTTAAAATACACAAAAAGAATGAATAGATTAATTATAGTTTATGCGTGCTTAGTATTTATAATTTCAATGCTTTTATTAAATCTATCATTTCTTCATATTCCTTATTTTAAATATGGTGCAATAGGTTTAATTCCGTTATTTGTACCACTTCTTGTTTGTTTGGCTTATTATATTACTTATCCATTCGAATATTTACATAACAAATCTTTTATAAAAAAGTCAAAGAAAAAACTTGCTAGCTATGATAACTTGATAAAAATCGGTATTACAGGTAGCTATGCTAAAACCTCAGTTAAGAATATTTTAACAACTTTGTTAAGTGAAAAATATAAAGTTTGTGCTTCACCTCATAGTTTTAATACTCCGCTTGGCATTTCAAAAACTATTCTTAATGACCTTTCTAAAGATGACCAAATTTTAATTGCTGAAATGGGGGCAAGGTATGTTGGAGATATAAAAGAGCTTTGTGATTTCGTTGAGCCAAATATTGGTGTTCTTACTGGCATTGCTAATCAACATCTACTAACTTTTAAATCAAAAGAAAATCTTATAAAAACAAAATGTGAACTTCCAGATTTTATTTCTTCAACTAATGGAAAAATGTTCTTTAATGGTGATAACCAAGAACTATTATCGATTGCGGAAAATTACAAAAAGGAAAAGGTTATAAGTAGACCTTTTGAAGAAAATAATACAATTTATGCTAAAGACTTAGAATACACTAAAAATGGTGTTGAATTTACTTTAGTTCATAATAAAAAGCAAATAAAAACAGAAGCTTTGCTTCTTGGCTTTCATAATATCTCTAATATTGTTTTATGTGCTAATGTTTGTTTAGCTTTAGGTTTAACTATAGAGGAAATCGTTTTAGGTATAGAAAAGTTGCTTCCATCACCTCATAGACTTGCGATAATTCCATCGTCAGAGTCACTCATTGTTATTGATGATGCATATAATGGTAATGTGGAAGGAGCTAAAGCTGCATTAGAAGTTTTAGCATCGTATAAGACTAAAAAAGTTGTAATAACTCCTGGGCTTGTCGAACTTGGCGTTGAGCAATATGTTTCAAATAAAGAACTTGGTGAGCTTATGGCGAAAAAGGCAGATGTTGTAATAATTGATGGTACAACTAACTATGAAGCTTTATATGAAGGTTTGATAGCTGGTGGTATGAGTGAAGATAAAATCCTTAGAGCTGGAAGCTTAAAACAAGCTGTTACAATACTTGCTGATATTACAGAACCTGGTGATGTTGTACTTTTTGAAAACGATTTGCCAGACAATTATAGTTAATAATAGTTATCCTTTCACAATATTTTTTAAAGGAAGTTTGTGATGGATAAGAAAAATGTTCTTTTAGTTTTTGGTGGTAATTCATTCGAGCATGATATTTCAATTATAACCGCTCTTACTTTATATAATAAGGCTAAGGTTTGCTCTTATAATCTTTTGCCTATTTATTTATCTAAAAGTAATGAGTGGTTTTTTTATTCAAAAGATAACTTTAATATAAATTTATTTAAAGATTTTGAAACTAATTACAAAACTAACGGTTTTGTAAAAGCTTATTTTAACGATAAATCGTGCCTTTGTTATAAAAAGTCGCTGATTGAAAAGAAAATACAAGTTTATTCTGTTATAAATTGTTGTCATGGTGGTATAGGAGAGAATGGGACAATAACTGCTTATTTTAATATGCTAAATATTCCAATATCATCGGGTTCTGTTTTATCACAGGCGATAGGAATGGATAAGGTAATTAGTAAATTCGTTTTTAATGAATTAAATATACCAACTATCAAATTTTTTAAATTTACAAAACATGAATTTATTAATAAATTTGATGATATATTAAAAAAGATTAAGAGGTTAGAATATCCATTAATTTTAAAACCATCTACACTTGGAAGTAGTATTGGAATTAAGATTGCTAAAAACCAAGAAGAGTTTATTGAAAGTGCTAAAGTTGCTCTTGAATTTGATAATACCATTTTAGTTGAAAAAGCAATATTAGATAACTTAAGAGAATATAATGTCGCTTGCTTGTATAATAATGGTAATATAGTTGTTTCTGAAGTTGATAAACCTAAGAGAACTGATGAGATTTTGTCTTTTAAAGATAAATATATTGGTGATGGAAACATAAGTTCAAAAAGAACAAATAAAACTCATAGCCAAAAAAGTGGTGCTTATTTAGACAATAAATTAGAAGCATCAGATTTAACTCAAAGCCAAAACATTAAACTAAAAGAGTTTGCTGAAAAAGTGTATAGAGAGTTAGGACTTTTTGGCCCTGTAAGAATTGACTTTATTATGGATAAAAAGAATAAAATTTATATAAATGAAATTAATACAGTGCCCGGGTCATTAGCATATTATTTCTTTATTCCTAACGAATTTAAAAGTATGAATGATTATTTGTGTAAACTTGTTGAAAACTCTATAATATATAATAAAACGCAAAATAACATTAAAAAAGAATTTATCACAAAATTAATATAAATCTTAAAAAAAATTAATTATTTACGCATTTTTTAAGTCTAAAACTATAAAAATGCGTTTTTTCTTTGGTAAAATGATGAAATATTATCACATTCTGAAACGATTGCCTCTTTTAGTTTAATAGGGGATAATATTTGAATTTTATCACCAAATTCAATAATTTTATGTACTAATCCAAGTGAGTAATAAGCTTTGCCTTTAATATAAGCAAACCTTGGGTGCTCATTAATAATTTCTATTTGACTATTATCGCCGAGCCAATCAATAACGTCATTAATTAGCATAGTTTCGCATTGAAGCTCAATATCAATTTCTTCCAAATTATTTTTAAAGTCTTTATTCCATGGTTTTGAAAGAACATCAATTTGTTTTTTTATAAATTGTTCATGAATACAATTGATATTTTCTATTCTTGAAAGCTTAAATAATCTAAAACTGTTTCGCTTTTCACAAAATGCATAGACATACCAAGTGTCTGTTTTAAACACTAAGCTATATGGGTGAATAACTCTTTTAGTAGATTTTTTAGCCTTAATATTTATGTAATTAATCTCTAATTTAGTCTTGTTTTTTATACACTCGTTTACAGTACTTATTAATTTTGTGTTACTTTCAGAGTGACCCCACATTGAAAGGTCTATAACAAGATGCTTACTTTCTTCGTTTATTTCATTAATTATTTCTTGGTCAAAAACATTTGAAATCCTATCTTCTAAAAAAACGGTATCTTTATTTATTAAATTATTTGTCGTCTTTATAAAGGATAGGAAAGAAGATAATTCTTTCATTGTAAAAAATGAAGAGTTAATTACACTTTCTTTAATTAGTTCATAACCACCATTTTTACCCTGAATACATCTAATTGGCATACCCGCTTCTAAAAGTGTGTCAATAGCTCGATAGATTGTTTTTATTGAGGTTTCATATTTTGTTGCTAAATAACTTGCAGTTACTCTTTTGCCACTTAGTAAACTTAACATTATTCCAATACTTACATGTTTTTTCATAAACTAACTCCATATTTTAATAGTTATATTTTACATCATTTTTTATAATTTATCAACAAATATCAAACATTTGTTCTAAAAATTAGTTTTATATTATTGAAGTCAGATTTTGTATAAAAATGAAAAATTTGCGTCAAATTATTTTGAAAAGTACAATTTATGGTTTATAATAAATGTAAATAATTGGATTTAGGGGGCTTATATGTTTAATTTTGTTGAAGGTTATATTAATAGAAAAGCTTTAAAACAAGCTCTTAAAGAGGTTGATGAAGAAACTTTAATTGCTTCTCAAGCTGTTTCTCAAAATAATGAACAACGTGATTATCAGACTGTTGACGAGGCTGATAATTTTAAGTCACTAAAAATTAAGTCTGCTATAAATAAGCCTTTGACTTCTGCTGTTGACCTTAAAAATTTTAAGAACTGGAGAGATGTTAACAAAGTTGAAAGTAATAATCCTAAATATGAAGCAAAAAAATCATTTATATTTGACGATGATGATGAAGGGGAAGAACCACAACTTGATTTACCTGGATTAGCAACAAAAAAGGAACCTATTAAAGAAGCTATTTTTGATACGGTTTCTTCAAATAAAAGTGAAGTTGATAATTCAGAAAAAGACACAAACATTTCTACTTTCTTCAAAGAAAAATTTGGTGCAATAAGTAGAGAACCAAGATTACACAAAATACCATTAAAAGAAGTTAATCCTGTATCTCATGAAAAACCAAGAGTAAAAACTACTCTTAACGAGTTAGTTGCAAAAATGCATTCTGAAACAAATATACAAGAAACCAAGAAAGAAGAAAAAACTCAAACTTTGCAATCTCAAAAACCAACAATTAAAGTTGAAGTTGTTGATTTTAATCAAGATAAAGAAAAACCTAAAAAGGTTACTAATCGTAAACCAAGAGGAAAGAATAAACGCCGTTTTGATGCAGACGTTATATCTAACATTGATTGGAAATAATAAATAAAACAGGAGAAGAGTTTTGAAATATTTTCTATTAAAACTTAAAGAAGTAGGACTATCTTTGCTACCTATAGTATTGGTAGTCTTATTTATTCACTTCGGTTTTGCTCATTTTGAAACATCACTCCTTTTAAAATTCATCGGAGCGGTATTAATTATTGTTCTTGGTGAAGTGCTTTTTTTGACTGGTGTTGATGGCTCTGTTATGCAAATGGGGGAACTTGTTGGTTCTTCTGTTCAAAAATTCTCGAAAATTACAATCGTTTTATTTTTTGCATTCATTTTTGGCTTGTTTGCAACTGTTGCTGAACCTGATGTAAGTGTTTTAACAAACCAAATCCTTGAAACCAACTTAATGAACGTTTCTAAATTCTTGTTAATTTTCATTATTGGTGCGGGAGTTGGCGTTTTTGTTAGTTTTGCATTATTTAGAATTATTAAAAATGTTAATTACAAAATTGTCATGTATGCAATCTATATTTGCATACTGTTGGTTGCAATATTTGTACCTGATAATTTTATTGCTGTTGCTTTTGATGCTGGTGGCGCAACTACGGGCATTATTACTTCGCCATTTTTATTAGCACTATCGAGCGGTGTTGCAAGTAATAAAAGCAAGCACACAAATAGTGATAATTTTGGTGTTATCGGTATTGCTTCAACTGGGCCTATTTTAGCGATATTGTTTTTATCATTAATAACTGCAGGAATGGGTACAACACAGGAAGTTGTTAAAGCTTTAGAAAATAATATTTTTATTGAAACTCTTATAAATGCGTTAATTGCAATTATACCTCTAATTATTACATATTTTATTTTTGATATTTGTTTCCTTAAAACAACAAAAAAGAAAAAAGTTAGTTTGATTTTGGGAAGTTTAATAACTTTTTCCGGATTATATTTATTCTTGTTTGGAATAGATTTTGGTATGCTAAAAATGGGTGAAGAAGTTGGTAAATTCATATCTTCTAAATCTCCAGTATTTTCAGTTTTAATCGCTTTAGTTATTGGCTTTTTAATTACTTTTACAGAACCATCTGTTAAAGTTTTGGGGGCTCAAGTAGAAGAAGTAACCCAAGGTAACATTCGTAAAAATTTAGTTCTTATTGCTATTGCTGCTTCAATGATGATTGCTGTTACTTTATCTATATTAAAAATTATATATAATTTCTCAATTTGGTATATTGTTGGAATTGGTTATGGGCTAATTCTTGTTTTAATGCCTTTTTCTAGTTCTACTTTTGTTTCAATTGCTTTTGACTCTGGTGGTGTTGCCTCTGGTCCAATGAGTGCGGCTTTTATTTTACCATTAATGATTGGTTTTGCTGGTGCCAATGGTGGTGCGGCTGAAGGTTTTGGTCTTATTGCTTCTGTTGGTATGATGCCTATTTTGATGCTTGAAATATTAGGTGTAATATATAATTTACAACTTAAAATTCACACAACTAAAGACTATAAAAGAGCTTTAAGAATTTCTTATGGATTTGATATGTTATCTAATATTGAGTCTCTTGAAGAAGCTTATAATCGCCGCTTATCATTAAAAAAACTTGAAGATGAAAATCAGTTTAAAAAGGAAGAAGAGGCTCTTTTACAAAAGCAGTTAGTTGAAATTCAAGAAATGAGGGAGGATTCTGATGAAATTAAAGGCTAAAATCAAACTTAAAACAAACAAAAAGAAAAAGCCAAAATTAAGTGAAATAAACGAATTATCTCTCTCAGTTTTTATTGTTAAAAGAAAAGATGAAGATAGACTAAAGTTTAGAATTAAAGAACTTGAGGGCGAAATTCTCAGTATTACAAGGGGAATAGGTGTTTCAAGAGCTACAGTTTTTGAGTCTTTAAAGATTGGTACTGATGACGTTTCTGTATTCTTTGTTGCTTGTAGGGTTGAAGATGTTAGGGATTTTATGCAAACCATAACTGAAGAGTTTGAGCTTTGTATTCCCGGTAATGGAAAAGGCTTTACTATTGATGTTGATGGTTATCTTGGTGCCAAAGGTGCTTTTATTGAAGATTAGGAGGTTGTTATGAATATTTTTGATGATGATATTTTTGATGATGATTTATATAAATTAGTCGTTGCGATTGTTCAACGTGGTTATAGTGATGAAGTTGTTTTTGCGGCAAAATCGGCAGGAGCAAAAGGTGCTGTTATTCTTCAAGGTAAAGGCGCAGGCTCTTCTGAGCAAAAGTTCTTTGGCTTTAAAATTGACCCAGAAAATGAAGTTGTTATGATGCTTGTTAAAGAGGAAATAGTTGTTCCTATTATGAAAGCAATATATTCAGTTACCGATTATCAATCTGCAGCTCGTGGTATGGTGTTTGCTTTGCCGGTTTCATATGTTACTGGTATGACACACATAAAAAATACTGAAGAGTAATTTTGATTTTATATTACTAAAAAAAAGAGTGGTGACACTCTTTTTTTATTTAACTTTTATTTTACCGTTTGCTGTTTTCTAATATGATTTTTATAATCTTTTCATTTGCTGGTTTAATATTTGCACTTTCTAGTGCTTTTATAAGGCTTTTTGTTTCATTTAAGGTTTCTAAAATGCTAGGTAGAATTGAATTATTTTCTAGTTGTTCTTCAGTAATAAAATTTGCATAGCCTTTTTGATTAAAATATTTTGCATTGTCTACTTGGTCACCCCGAGAGTTTCCTTTTGGTAGTGGTATTAACAACATTGGCTTTTGAAGTGCGGCTAGTTCAAATATCGTATTTGAGCCCGCTCTTGAAACTACTACGTCTGCACAAGAAAGGATAGTGCCCATATCATTAGTAAATTCTATTTGTTTATAATCTATATTGTTTATAGTTTTATCTATATTGTTTTTTCCTGTTAAATGCAAAACAAAAAAAGTCTTTGTAATTGTTTTGTGCTCTTCTCGAATTTTTTCATTAATAAATTTTGAACCCTGACTGCCTCCTGTGATAACTAATACAGGCTTTGTTGTGTTAATGCCCATTTTTTCTAAAGATTTTTGCTTGTCTTTTTTCATATCAAGTCGCATAGGTGAGCCTGTATAAACACCCTTTTTACCAATATCGTCAGCTGTTCTTTTAAATGTTGTGCAAATAACATTAGACATTGGTTTACTTAGTTTATTTGCAAGCCCAACGTTTAAATCGCTTTCGTGTGCAATAATAGGTACTTTTAATTTTTTTGCAGCAATAACAACAGGTAGAGAAACAAATCCACCTTTAGAAAAAATAACATTTGGTTGCTCTTTTTTGATAACTTTTTTAGCTTCACTTATGCCTTTTATCAGTTTAAAGGGTATAAGCAAGTTTTTTACAATTCTCTGTCTTATAAATTTTGTTGTGGTAATAGGATAGTAGGTGATATCTTTATGCTTTGATATTATACTTTTTTCAATACCCTCTTTACTTCCAATATAAACAATATCTTTATAGTGCTTTCTAAATTCATCTAGCATAGCTATATGAGGTATTACGTGACCCGCAGTTCCGCCACCAGTTAATAAGATTTTCATAATATACTCCTATATTTAGTATATTAATTTTACTTAAATTTATTTAACAAAAAAATTAAAAATTTGCCAATCTGTTGCTTAATGTATTTATTTATGTTAAAATACCTCTACTTAAAAGGAGATATTTATGGCTTTATTCAATTTTAAGAAGAAAGTATTAACTGAAGAACAAAGAAAAAACAAATTCTACAAAAAAATTAAATAT
>JAZSJW010000023.1:0-7261 GCA_045534555.1 Clostridia bacterium | reverse complement strand
AATAATATTTATATATAAGGAGAGAGAACTTTGGAAAAAATTGCTGTTGTTTTAGTTGAAACTTATTCTGCTAAACTCTTTATTGCTTCTGCTAGTCAAGACAATTATTTTATCATAGAGTCTATTGAGCAAGAGCCAATTAACCTAAACTTAGAGATAGGTGAAGATTATTTCCTTAAAAAACCTCAAATTGATGCGACTATTAAAGCTTTAAAGAATTTTAGAAAGATTTGCGAGCTTAATAATGTTACAAAGACGATTGCGGTTGCAAACTTATTTAGGGAATCTAAGCCAAAGAATATTTATAGTTTCTTTGATGAAATTTTTGCAAGTTGTGGTTTCCGTTTTAGTGTAATGTCGCAAGAAGAGCAAAATAATAACATATATCTTGGTACTATAAATTCATTTGATATTCCTAAAGGAATAAGTGTTCATTTGACTGCAGATTCTTTACATATTGTTGAATATAATAGAAGAACAATTACAAATCAAGCAACAATGAATTTTGGACCGATGACGCTTTTAAATATGTATCCTTTTGAAGAATTGGGTAAAGATACCGCTTTATCAAAAGTAAAGAAGTATATTTCAACTCAACTTGGTGATTATGATTGGATAGATAAAACAGAAGAAGAGTTCGGGCTTGTATTTAGTGGGGATTATGCAATTGACCTTGCAAAAATGGTTAGAAAGTACAAAAAATATCCTCTAGATAGAGATGTTGGCTATGTTTGCGAAAAAGAAGATTTAAGTTTTATTGTTCAACAAGTAACTTCTTTAGAGTTAGATAAAACAAAGAAAATAAAGCTTATAAATGAACCAAGAGCAGATGTTTTCGCTGTAGCATTAACAATCATGGAAGCTTTAATTGAAAAAGCAAATAAACCAAAAGCAACCATTTGTAAAAATGCTTTTGTAAGAGGCGTTTTGTACTCAGATATAGTTCCATCAGTTCTCGAAAAACCAATTTCAGACGTACTTGGCTTCTCTGTTATCGCAGAAACTTCTTTCCATGATAAAGAAAACGAAAAACACAACGAACAAGTTTATAATTTAGCAATATTGCTATTTAAGCAACTTAGGGTTCTTCATAAATTACCAAGAAATTATGTTAAAGTGTTAAGAGTTGCATCATTTATGCATGATGCAGGTAAACGTATAAATTTCTTAAAACATGCAAAATATGCTTATGATGTAATACTTGGTGCAGATATATTCGGAATGAGCCACAGAGAGCTTGTTTTGGCGGCATTTACAGCATCACTTCATCAAGGTGGAGAGGTAAATATGTCTGAATGGGTTAAGTATAAAGATATGTTTGAAGAAGAAGATGCATCTGCTGTATGTAAACTTGGTGTTATTTTAAGAATGGCGGAAGCTTTTGATAAGACAAGAACATCAGCTATTGTTGATATTAGTTGTGATATTTTAGGTGATAGTGTTATTATGAAAACTATTGCGGTATCAGATAACGCATATGAAATTCAAAAAGCTTTGGAATGTAGTAAAGATTTTGAAAAATATTTCAAAAAGAAAATTGAAATTCTTTAATATACGTTTTTAATTATTAATAACTATAGAAAAAAAGAAGAGCAGGGTAAAACTTGCTCTTCTTTTTTATTGATTATAATTTATAAACAATTTCTTTTGTATAAGTTAAAAATTCTTGGAATTCTTTTTCAGTTAGTTTTTTATTTAGAGACATAATAAGAAGTTTGGTTGGTTGGTCAGTCTTTCTGTAAGGTGGTTGATAATATTCATAATCGTTTATAACAAAACCCAATCTTTCATATAATTTAACTCTTCTATCCGAAATATCATCAAAAGGTTCTTCAACCTCTAAAATAATATTTTTGCCTTTATTAATTAAATGTTCAAAAGCTTTAGTGCCGTATTTTTTATTTCGGTGTTCTTCTTCAATACATAAATGTTCAAAGAAAATAAAGCTTTCTGTCTCCCAAAACAAAGCAATTCCTATAAATTTATTATTATCAGTTAATATATCATAGTGATAATTTTTATTTTTCAAAATTTCTATCTGTTTGTCTTTATCTCGTCTTTCTTCTTTAGGGAAAGATTTTTCATATAAAGCAAATGCTTTGTTAAAATAAGGATTGTTTATACTGGTTAATCTGGTAATATTCATTAAAAATTATAAACCCCTTAAAACATCATGATATTCTGTTGGGTTGTCAAGGATTTTTGCTGCACCAAAAATATCAGTTTTTCCGTTTTCACTAATGTATATATTGAGTTTAAGTTTTTCTCTAAAAAATTTAGAAAGACCACTAATTTGTGCATGGCCGCCATATAAATAAACCCCGTCTCTTGTAATGTCGGTGGCGATATCTGGTGGGCAAGATGAAATAACACTAAGTATAGCTTCAGCAATTTTAGAATAATAATGGGTCATTATAGGGTAGACGTCTTTAGAAGTAATTATAACACTTTCGCTTTCTTTTGTATTAACATTTACGCCCTGAATTTCAGTGCTAGCAGTATTGTTTTCTAATAAACTACCGACATCTTGTTTTACCTTTTCGCTAGTTCCATCACTTATGTAAAGATTGTATCTTTCTAAAATATACTTTTCAATAGCCATATTCATATTACAGCCACCAACAGAAATGTTGATACCAGTAATTATATTATTCATTGCCATTGCGCAAATGTTTGTGCAACCACCACCAATGTTTACAATTAATTTACCAGAACTTGTATTGATAGGAAGGTTGTCACCAATTGCGGAACATATAATTGCTGGGATAAGAGTTACATCTGCTATTCCTGCATTATAACAAACCTTTTCGAAAGCCTTTTTTTCATCTACAGAAATACCAAGAGGCACGCACAAAATAGCTTTCACATTTGGCTTAAAAAAAGTTCTAGGAAAAATACGTTTTAAAAAGCCTTTAAGCATTGCACTAGCAAGTTCAGTATCAGTAATAATGCCGGCATTAATAGGAGAAATGACAGAAACGTTTCCGCTAGTTCTTCCTTGCATACGTTTTGCATCTTTACCAATTGCTTTAATTTCTCTGGATTTTAAATATCCAGAAACAGCTATCATGCTAGGCTCTTTTAGTACTAAACCTTCACCTTGCTTAAATATTGTTGTAGTTGTTGATCCTAATTTTAAGGCTATTAATTGCTTGCTCATACAATAACTCCTATTTTATCTTTAAGATAAGTATAATTTCTTTTTGTTTTTTATGTCAAATGTTTTGTTTGATTTGTGACTTGTTTAAATTTTATTTTGTGTCAAAACCTTTCTTTTTTGTGTAATATTCGTGTAAATAAACGTAAAGGAAGGTATTTAGAGTGGTTTATAATGAGTTAAAAGGGGTTTTTATATATGGGAAGAACAATAACGGTAGTGTCGGGAAAAGGTGGCGTTGGAAAAACTACATTAGCAACGGGGTTAGGCCTAGCTCTTGCAAAATGTGGGCTTGCGGTGTGTTTGGTTGATTTAGATGTTGGGCTCAACAATATAGATGTTTTACTTGGTATTGAAAATAAGGTTGTTTATGATCTTGGTGATGTTGTTGAAGGGCGATGTAGAATAAAGCAGGCATTGATTAACGATAGTAGAATAGATAATTTATATTTGATGCCGTCAATTAGGTATAGTGAACATAAAATAGATAGAAAATCAGTGCGAGAAATAACAAGAAAACTGGCGAGTGTTTTTGATTATGTAATAATAGACGCACCTGCGGGTATGGGGGATAATTTTGAAACCGCAGTTCAATCGGGCACAGAGGCTTTAGTTGTTGTGACACCACATGTTGCATCGTTAAGAGATGCAGATAAAGTTATATCAAGACTTAAAGGTCTAAATATAGACGTTGGCGTTGTTATAAACAGAATAAGAGGGGATATGGTTATGAGAAAAGAAATGCTAAATCATAAACAAATATCTAAATTATTAAAAACTGACGTAGTAGGGGTTATTCCAGAAAGTGATGAAATAAATATTTTATCAAGTTTTAGGTTTGAAAAAATTTCTAAGACGAAAATGATATCAGCTTTTTTGCTTTTAGCGGAAAATATAAGATATGATAGCGTGAACATTTATGATTATGAGAGTAAATACCGAGGATTGATTGGTATTATGAGAAGAAATTTAAAAAAGAGTTTATAGGGTGAAAGATGAATAAATTGGTAGATAAAGTATATCAAAAAGCTGAAGAAGTTTTGTTTTGTGACAAATTAAAAACACCAACAGAGGTTTCTGGATTGGTTTCAAATGAAATGTATTATTTGCTCAAACAATTTTTTGATATAAAAAAAGATAGTTTTAAATCAAGCATATTTGTGGAAAAGAATGGAGAACTGAATGTATATTTTTCGTTTAAGGCAGATAGGGTATTAATAAAAAAAGCAAGTTTTCAAGAATAAATTATTGTTTTGCTTCATAATTTTATATAAAAAAGGGAATAAAGTTATGTTTAAAAATGTAAAACAAATTCATAATAAAACAGAGCAAACACATAAAGATAGAGTGGTTACAAAGAGAAAACTACATATTTTTAGTTTGCTTTTTTTATGCATTGTAACAAGTGGTCTTTTAGGGTTTTCTATTTCAGATACAAATTTAGCTAAAGAGGTTAAAAATATAACAAGCAGTTGGGCTCCAAACATAACAGATTTAGGGAAACTTAAGTTTGTAAATAAGCATGAGGAAGAAGAGGTTTTTGCGAATGTAGAAAATATGAACATGCCTTTTGATAACACTTATGTAACTGAGAGTGATAATGGTTTTTTAGTTAATGGCTTAGGTGGATTAGTTGTTAAATCCTGTTTAGAAGGGAAGGTAACAAAAATTGAAGTTGGTGAACAAAAGACCGTTCATATTTCACATGGAAAAGGGCTAATGTCTATTTACGGAAACATTGATACAGTCGGAGTTAAAGAAGGGGACAAGGTTGATAAAAATACACCGATAGGAGTAAGCCAATCATCAGTTATAAATTTTAAAATTTTGTATAAAAACAAAACATTAGCGGGGCTTAGTGTTAAAGACGGAGAGATGGTTTTTTTATAAAACAGACGATGCATAAAGGTATTATGTCTGTCATAGGACCTACGTCTGACATAACACCTTTAATCCAAGTAAAAATGGGACTTGTAGACTGTTTGCATTAACAAAATATTTAACAAAAAAATGAAAAATACAGGAGCTTAGAATGAAAAAAGAAAAAAAGAAAATCTATTTCTCTATTCATTACTCCTTTTTTATTTTGTTGTTTTTGGGTTTTATTTCTGGTGTTGGTTGGCTGTTGATATCTTACTTTATTTTTTTAGTTTTGCATGAATTTGTGCATTCTGTTGTTGCAAAAAAATTAGGGTATAAAATAGGTAAAATAAAACTTCTTGCTACTGGTGCAATGTTAGAGGCAGAGAGTGATGAGTTTTCGTTTAGTGATGAAATTAAAATTTCAATTTCTGCACCAATTTTTAATTTATTAATTAGTATTTTTATTTTAGGGTTGTGGTGGATAAACCCAGAAAGCTATAACTATTCTCAAGATTTATTTGTAATAAACTTAGCAATTTTTTGTTTCAATATGCTACCAATATTTCCGTTAGATGGTGGAAGAATATTGCTTGCCTATCTAAGTAAAAATATGGAGAGAAAAAAGGCAGTAAGTATTACTCGTGCCATAGCTATATTTTTTTCATGTGGTATGTTTCTTTTGTTTATTTTTTCCTTATTTTCAGACCCCAATTTTAGTATAGGGATAATGGCTATAACTCTATTTGTTGGTGGTATTAGTGAAGATAAATCTGCGGTTTATAAAAAAGTTTTTTATATTACAAGAAAAAAACAAAGAACTTTTAAATCAGGTGTTGAAACTAGATATGTTATGGTTAATAAAAACATGGAAAAAGCTAAATTATTAAAACTAATTAATGCGAGATTTTATACTGTTTTTTTGTTCGTTGATGATAACTTAAATGTTGTAAAAGAGGTCGGGGAGGCCGAATTATTATAAAATTTAAAAATTTTTATAATTTTTCTTTTATCTAAAAATAAGTTAAATATTGACGAAAAATGTTCAATATGCTAAAATCTCTTTGCTATGGATAAAAAATTAGAAAGTATTTTAAAAAGAGTACAGAAGCCAGCCAGATATGTGGGTGGTGAACTTTGTATGCCTGTTATTGATACAGGTACAAGAATTAAATATTGCCTATGTTTTCCGGATACATATGAAGTTGGAATGAGTAATGTAGGAACTAAAATTTTGTACCACATGTTAAATGATAGAAAGGGTTATTCTTGTGAAAGGTGTTATGCTCCTTGGATAGATATGGGTAAAGAATTAAAAAAAGAGAATTATCCTTTATTTTCTCTTGAGACAAAAACACCTCTTAAAAACTTTGATATTTTAGGATTTAGCTTTGGTTATGAACTTTCTTATACAACATTTTTATACATGTTAGATTTAGCACAAATCCCATTAGAAGCGAAAAATAGAGGAGAGGAATATCCTTTTGTATATGGTGGTGGATTATGCATGACAAACCCTGAGCCACTTGCAGATTTTTTAGATTTTGCAGTTATTGGTGATGGTGAAGATGTAACTATTAGGGTTATAGATACAATTATGAAAGGGAAGCTTAGTAAGCTTCCTAAAAAAGAAATATTAAAGTTGTTGGCAAATATTGATGGAGTTTATGTTCCTAGCCTTGTAAAAGTTGATTTTGATACCAAGGGAAAAATATCTAAGCTTGAAGGCAATATAGTAAAACGTCAAATTATCAGAGATTTGGATCGTGCTTATTTCCCAACAAAGATTTTAGTACCAAATGAAGAAGCGGTGTTTGAACGTGGTGTTATAGAAATAATGCGAGGTTGCACTAGAGGTTGTAGATTTTGTCAGGCTGGTTTTTTATATAGACCGGTTAGGGAAAGAAGAGTTCAGTCATTAGTGGCTCAAGCAACAGCACAAGTATATAATAGTGGTATAAATGAGCTTGGTATATCTTCGCTTTCTACAGGAGATTACTCAAAACTACCAGAGTTGGTTAATTTATTAGACCCGCTATGTAAAGAGAAGCATGTTAGGCTTTCTTTACCATCTTTAAGGCTTGATAGTTATCAAGGGGACATGATAAGTTTGTCCGGTGGTAAATCACTAACTTTTGCTCCAGAAGCAGGAACACAAAGATTAAGAGATATAATAAACAAAAACATTTCAAGTCGGATCGTAGCCATGTCGTTCTGTGAGCCAAGGAGTTGAACCAAATCCTT
>JAZSJW010000037.1:0-30779 GCA_045534555.1 Clostridia bacterium | reverse complement strand
TGACGAGGGAGGTGGCAAAAGCTAGGCTTTTGACAGAGAGATAGGCTTCATGCTTAGCCCAGTAATGCTTGGGCAGATAGAACTTAAAATAAATATACATTACATTAATTAGATATTGTGGTTTTATTTCAATTGAATGGAAAGTTAAAAAAATAACAAATTGGCAAAAAAATAAAGGAAAAAGTATGAAATATTTTGTTAAAGTTTATGGTTTTTGGTTTGAATATGATAATGAAACTCCATTATCGTGTGCTCGTGTGTTTGATAATGATATTAAAGAAAGTTTTTATTATGATATACAAAACCTTGAAATAGTACAGGCTGAGACAAAAGAAGAATTAGATTGGAATGACACAATTATTTTAAATAATAATTTGAAAACAGGTTGGCTTTCGCCAGATGGTAAGTTTTACGGTTGTAAAGAATACCAACATGGCATGCAGGCGGTTTTAATTCATAAAAAAGATGAGTTTGAACTTGAACAAGAAGGGTGGATTAGAATTAATTATAATTTTAAAGAAGATGGAGAAAAATTTTTGACTGCTGGTTTTTTCTCTAACAATGAAACTATTTACCCAACAAGTGAGCAACTCAAATTTCTTTTAAAAAGCTATCCTAATAATAAAAATTTATATTATGAGATTTGGAATGTCGCAAATAAAAGAAAACAAGCAATTCAAGAAGAATGGGGAGTTTAAGGTTGTTTAGATTAAAAAAAGTGAACTATATTAATTAGTTCACTTTTTATTTATTATTCTTGATTGTATAAAGACTTAGAAGAGTAGTATGGCTCGCTTGTAACGTTAATGCCTAGTGACAAAAGTGTGCTTTGGTCAGAGGCATTTAGCATTGAAGATGTATGTGCTTCTAGGCCTTTTAATTTATCAAGTTGTTTTAAAATATGCTCTGCTGTTGGGTTTGTTACTGAGTTAATTGATAGTAGCATTAAAACATCTTTAAGGGTAAGTTTTGCTTTTCTAATTTTTAGTGTTGACCTTTTTAAATCTATTACAGGCTCGAGTAGGTTTTTGGGAATTAGATTAATATTATCGTCTATATGTGCTAAATGCTTTAGAGCATTTAAAACACAGGCACAAGCACTTGTCATAAGTTCTTTAGTTCTGCCGGTGATAATCTTACCTGAAGCCAACTCTAGTGCCATAACAGGAGTACAGGTTTCTTCTTGCTTTTGATTTGCTACAGAAACAACCTTTCTTGATGCTGGGTCAATTTTCCATTCGCCCATTAAAAACTTAATTCTATTTACAGTATTTTCACTTGTCGTGCCTTTTTTATATTCACATTCGGCTTTATAATATCTTCTAATAATTTCATCAATACTAGCTTTTCTAACGACTTCGTCATTAGAGATTGCGAAGCCAACCATATTAACACCCATATCAGTAGGTGATTGATAGATTTTATCATTACCAGTAATTTTATGGAGTATATTTCTTACTACAGGGAAAACTTGCAAATCACGATTATAATTAACCGCTTGCTCGTTATAAGCTGAAAGGTGAAAGTTGTCTATCATATTCATATCGTTAAGGTCGGCGGTTGCTGCTTCATAGGCAATATTTACAGGGTGATTAAGCGGTAAGTTCCAAACAGGGAATGTCTCAAACTTAGCATAACCAGCTTTTATGCCTCTTTTATATTCATGATATAGCTGACTTAAACAAGTACCCATTTTTCCACTACCAGGACCGGGTGCTGTTATAATTACAAGTGGCTTGGTGGTTTCAATATAAGGGTTAGCACCGTAACCTTCGTCACTAACAATTGTTTCAATATCAGTAGGGTAGCCTTTAGTAAATCTATGAAAGTATACTTTTTCATTACGGTTTATAAGTTTGTTTGCAAAAGTGATTGCGGATTTTTGCTCGTTAAAGAGGGTTATAACAACACCGCTAACCGTTAAGCCCTCTTCTCTAAGGCAGTCAATTTGGCGAAGAACGTCCATATCATAAGAAATAGAGTAGTCTGCACGGATTTTATTTCTTTCAATATCTATAGCGCTTATAACAAAGATAATTTCACTTTTATTCTTGAGCTTTTTAAGAATTTGAACTTTTGCATCAGGCTCGAAACCCGGTAATACCCTAGATGCGTGTAAATCATCAAAAAGTTTTCCGCCAAACTCAATGTAGAGTTTATTATCAAACTTTTCAATGCGTTTTAAAATGTTTTCAGTTTGTAGCTTTAAGTATTTTTTATTATCAAATCCTTTTTTCATAATTCCCTCGCTAGTAAATAAAATAACTAGTATCATTATATATCTTTATTTTTCGTTTTACAAATTTACATTAGATAAAAATTTATTTTTAGTTAAATTTTACCATAATTTTTTGTTAGGATTTATTTTGCCACGTTTAACTTGACGAGATAAAATATATTATTATATAATATACGATACAAGAGAGGAGATATATATGGGTAGACCTGTTGTTGCGATTGTTGGAAGAAGTAATGTTGGTAAGTCAACTTTATTTAATCGTATTGTTGGAAAAAGAATAAGTATCGTTAATGACGAAATCGGTGTTACTAGAGATAGAATTTATGCTGTGGCTGAATGGGCAGGGCATTCTTTTACTTTGATTGATACTGGTGGTATTGAGCTAAAAAGTAAGGACGAGTTTCAAGAAGATATCGCAAAACAAGCTGAAATTGCTATAGGTATGTCAGACGTAATACTTTATGTTGTGGATACAAGAGCGGGCATTTTACCTAACGATATCGCAGTTGCTGATAAATTAAGAAGATGTAAAAAACCTATCGTTTTGGTTTGTAACAAGATGGACGATTATAAACCAGAGGACCTTTATGAATTTTATAATCTTGGTCTTGGTGAACCTTATGGTGTTTCAAGTTTGCAAGGTAAAGGTGTTGGTGATGTTTTAGATAAGGTTATTTCGCATTTTGCAACTAGAGTTGAAAAAGAAGAAGATGACGGTGTTTTAAAAATTGCCATTGTTGGAAAGCCTAATGCTGGAAAGTCGTCAATTGTAAACCGACTAGCTGGTGAAGAAAGGGTTATTGTTTCTTCAGTTGCGGGAACAACTCGTGATGCTATTGATGTGCCTTTTAACTATAACAAGAAAAAATATATGATTATCGACACTGCTGGAATGAGAAGAAAAAGTCATATTGAAGATGAAACTGTTGAAAGATACTCTATTTATAGAACTATTGATAGTATTCAAAGGGCAGATGTTGTTGTAGTTGTTATTGATGTTTCGACACCAATAACAGAGCAAGATGTTAAGATTTGTGCTCTAGCGCATAATGAAAACAAGCCTATAGTTGTTGTTATGAATAAGTGGGATTTAGTTGAAAAAGATAAATCTACTATGGATAAAATCACAAAACAACTTGAAACAGATCTTGCTTTCATGAATTATTTTAAACCTGTATATTTATCAGCATTAACATCAAAAAGAATGGAAAAGCTTATGCCTGCTATAAATGAGGTGTATGCGAATGCAACTAAAAAGGTTTCAGCAGGTGCATTTAACGATATTTTGCAAAGTGCATATTCAGTTACTGCTCCGCCAGCTAAGAAGGGCAAAAAACTTAGAATTTTCTATGGAACACAGACTGGAACTTGCCCTCCAACATTTGTTTTGTTTGTTAATGACACTTCTTTAGTGACAGATAATTATCTTCGCTATTTAGAAAATACTTTAAGAAAATCAGTTGATTTTACTGGAACACCTATAAGGTTTACTACAAAGAGTAAACGAGAAGAAGATTTATAGGTCAAATTTCACATTAATAAGTATAGAACTCTTCAAATTTTCCAAATGGTCATTTATGTCTAATAAACTCCCATCTGGAACAACTTTTGTTCTTTCTTATTAATGCAAACTTTAACCCATAAAGAGTTTGTTTTGTAATTTGCTATTCAAAGACTACGGTGAGTTATAAAAAGAACTTTGTTCGTGCATTAATTTAAGGGTTATTTGTGGTGAAACACTTTGAAATTTTCTTCTTTAATCAAATCTTGACTTTAAAGGAAAATAAACCGTAATTATGTATTTGTTGGTGAAAATATTAAAATTAAAAAAGGAAGCTTAAAATGAAAGTTTGGCATATTGTTTTAATTGTTATTGTTTCGTATTTTATGGGAAATATTAGTTTCTCTAGATTTTTGGCGAAAACAAAAAATAAAGATATAACTAAACTTGGTAGTGGTAATGCTGGTAGTACTAATATTTTAAGAAACTTCGGCTTTAAGTTCGGGCTTCTTAATTTGGTGCTTGATATTTTAAAAGGATTTTTACCATCTTTCTTAGCTTATAAAATTTTTAATAATAATCTAATATATCTTTATATTGCAGGTATTTCTGTAATGGTTGGGCATATTTATCCAGTAATCTTTAAGTTTAAAGGTGGTAAGGGTATTGCAAGTATGCTTGGTGTGTTTTTAGCTGCTGACCCAATTGTGACACTTATTGTTATAGCTGTTGCTGCAATAAGTTGGCTTATCTTTAAATATGGCTCTATTGCAAGTTTTATTTGTGTTACTGCTCTTACTGTTTATGAGGGAATTAAAGCTAAATCACTTGCAGGAGATGACCCAAAGATTGTTTGCTTATTATTGTTTATAATTTTCTGTTTAACTTGGTATGCTCACCGCTCAAATATTGAAAGACTACTTTGTGGAAGAGAAAGTAAAGTATCACTTATTAAAAAGACTAAAAAAGCACTCAAGTCTAAGCGTGAATATTAACAGCTCCGCTGTGTTACTGGCAAGTTTTGAATTCAGTCATTTATGTCAATAAACTCCTGAACGTCAAAACTTTCCGAGCCTTGCGGAGCAATCAATCTTCACGCTTAGAAATTGAAGGAATATTAACAGCTCCACTGTGTTTTTGTGTATCAAATTAATTATTGCATAATATTATTTAGAATTAAGTATAATAAATTTAAGGAGAAATTATGGAAAATAAAAGTTCTGGTTGGTGTAATTTAACAGGTGTTATCTGTTATATTATGGGTATTAGTTTTGCAACAACACTTATTCTTATTCCTGTTGCTATCTACTGTTTTATTGGTGGCTCTAGATACTTTAATTGGGCAAATTTAACAGAGGTGCAATTAGCAAGTCAAAAGAAATCCTTAATCAATTGGGCAATCTTTGTTTCAATAATAGCTTTCCCTGTAGGTTTAGTTTCAATTATTCCATGTGTAAAAGCAGGTAATAATCCTGTTGTTTCAGATATTAAAGTTGAGCCAATTTTAAATGAAGAGCAACAAGCAGAAACTACAGAGCCTAAAATAAAAGAAGAGGTACCTCAAAAGCAAGAAGTTAAAGAGCCTGTTTCTAATAAAGAAGAAACTATTGATAAACTTAAAAGGTTTAGAGATGAGGGGCTTATTACAGAGGCGGAGTATAAGAAAGCTGTCAAAGAACTTCAGGGCGAAAATTAAACATCGAGCTGTGTTACAATAAAAAATTCCAAATTATAATAAATTATAAGAGGCTTTTAAAAGTCTCTTATTTTACTTGTGTTTATTTGTTTTTTTATGCTAAAATGCTATTAAGGAGTTAATATGGACGAGAAAGTAATTAAAAATGTAACCCTTACTGATGTTAATCAAAATTTAGGCGATGTTCTAAAACTTGTGGACAAAGGTGATGACGTTATTATTACAAAAAATGGTAAACCAGCTTATGTTTTATCAAGATATAACGGTTCTAATAAAATTGATGAGACAGAGCTTTTTATGAAAATTGCAACAATGATTTTAACAGAACATAAACACGCATTCGAGGTGCTTGGAAAATGATTAGATTTGATAAAGATAAAGTTTTACTTCTTCAACAACTTGTAATAGAGTCAACTGGCGGGCTTGCTGGTGTTCGTGATTTAGGTCTTTTAGATTCTGCAATTGAGTCTGTTTATCAAACTTTTGACGGAGAAGAGTTATATAAAACAAAAGAAGAAAAGGGTGCAAGGCTTGGCTATGCCTTAGTTTCTAACCATGCATTTTTAGATGGTAATAAAAGAGTGGGTGTTCTTGTAATGCTTTCCTTTTTAGCTATTAACGGAGTTTCACTTTCTTATATTGATGAGGAGCTTATTGATTTAGGGCTTGATTTAGCTAGCGGTAAAATGGAGTATGAGGACCTTGTGGAATGGATACATTGTCATAAAGTTGAGCACTAATAATTAAAATAAAAATAAAAATCTACGAAACTAATCGTAGATTTTTTTATTTTATTTGTTTATTTCTTTAATTAAGGCTATTTTTAATTCTTCAAAATATTCATTAATATATTGTTTCATTTCACTCTTTGTCATAATTACCTCTAAGCTTGTTTTTCTTCTATTTGATTTAACTTCATTTTTTGTTTAATAAAATCTTTTGTTTCATCTAACTTATTTATAACCATATCTTGAAGTTCTTGCGGGAGAGTTTCGTTTTCGCCTAAATTAAAAGTATATTCTTCAAACATACTAGTAAGTTTATCTTTTGAAATCTCTAAAATTAATCCAATAGTATATGGCAAGAAGCAATCGTCACTAAGTTCTTTAATTTTCTTTTTACCAAGTTTAAACTCGTTTAGTTCTGATGCAACTTTTACAAAATGTTCAGATGAAGATAAATCTTTACTAATACAATTATGATAGTTTTCAGGGTTTGCAATAAAAGAATATAGAGACAACTCTTTATCGTCTTTGAAGTTTGAAAAAGGCAATACTTCAGGATTGGTTTTAATAAGATTTAAAATAAATTCTCGGTCATTTTTTATCTCGTCTGAAGCAAATCTAATTGCATCAGGAGCGGTTTGTATTGCTAGTCTAACTATATCTTTATTATTTTTTAACTCGTCTGAAGCAAAGTTAAGGGCAGTACCTATTTGACTTACCGCTAATGTTACAACTTCTATGTCGTTATCAAAATCAGGTGAATATAAAAGAGCGTATCCAGAGCTTTTTACAGCGGCTAAAACAACCTCTCTGTCTTTAGTTAATTCTTTAGAAGCGTACTTCAAAGCTTCACCACGAGATGTAACAGCTATTAATACATATTCTTTATTATTTTGGAAATCTTTAGCATAGGCAAGGGCATTACCATTAGATTTTAAAGCCTCTAAAACTATTTGTGGATTTTTCTGAAACTTTTCAGAAAATTTTAAAGCTTCACCGTTTTGTTTAACTGCTTCTAAAAAAACACTTTCTGAATAGCGATACTCTTTTGCAAATTCGATTGCTAGACCATTATTTTTTACAGCGGTAAGAACCATTTCTCGTTCATTTCTCCAAAAAAGAGAAAATTGTAAAGCTAGACCATTTTGTTTAACTGCGGTTTCGACAATATCTCTAAAGTGAACGATAATTTCAGGGTCGGCATAACGTAAATCTAATCCGTTGACTTTTACCGCTGCCATAACAAAATCAGGGATTTTACGATACTCTATATTATCTTTTAAAGATATTTCACCACTTTCAATCCCTTTTATTATTGCTTGTTTTTCTTCTTGGGACATTTCAGGTTTTTTCTTTTTAAAAAGAGCCATAAATGACCTCCTAATCTATGACTTCATAATATATATTATATTATATAATTAAGCTTGTTTTTTGTCAAGAAAGTATATTTAGCATGTGTTTAATTATGAAAATTATTATATAAACTTCAAATTTTTAATTGCTTGCATAATAAAAATGATTACCGCATATACCTTACTAAGAAACTTTCGGAGGGAAAATATGGATAAGTTTAACTTATACGATGATATTGCTAGACGTACTAATGGCGATATTTATCTTGGTGTAGTTGGTCCAGTTAGAACTGGAAAATCTACTTTTATTCGTAGGTTCGTTCAAGAACTTATTTTACCAGAGATTAGTGATAAACATGAAAAACAACGTGTTATTGATGAGCTTCCTCAGTCTGCAGGCGGTAAAACTGTTATGACGGTTCAACCAAAGTTTGTGCCAAATAAAGCTGTAGAAATTTCTTTAGAAAGTGGCGCTAATGCTAGAGTTAGATTAATTGACTGTGTTGGTTATATGGTCAATGGTGCTGAGGGTGCTGAAGAAGATGGTTTGCCTAGAATGGTAAAAACTCCTTGGAGTGAGGAGGATATGCCTTTTACTTTAGCTGCTGAAATGGGTACAGAAAAGGTTATTAAGGAACACTCAACAATTGCTGTTATGGTAACTAGTGATGGCTCTGTTACAGATATTGACAGACTTAATTATGTTAAAGCTGAAGAAAGAGTTGTTAGAGAGCTTAAAGAGGCTGGAAAACCTTTTGTTATTGTTTTAAACTCAGCAAACCCAACATCAGATGAGGCAAGAAAGCTTGAAACTTCACTTCGTGACAAATATTCTGCACCTGTAGTTTTATGTGATGTTTCAAAATTATCTATTAATGATATTAATCAAATTATTACTTTGGTGCTATATGAATTTCCTGTTTCATCTATCAGATTTAATCTTCCTAAATGGGTTAGAGCACTTCCTTATCAAAATGAATTTGTACAAAATATTTTATCAGAAGTTAAAGCATCTATAAGCGGTATTACAAAAATGAGTGAGCATGTTGCTTTATCTCAAATGTTCTTAGAAGATGAGTTTGTTAATGCACCAGTACTTTCTTCTTTAAGCTTAGCTGATGGAACAATCTATTACGATTTACCAGTATCTAATAAAATGTTCTATAAGCTTTTAAGCGAGGAATGTAAGGTTGAAATACCAGACGATTTCTATTTAATGAGTTACATGAAACATTTAACACATGCTAAACAAGAGTATGATAAAATAAAATCAGCACTTGAACAAGTTAATGAAAAAGGTTACGGTGTGGTAACTCCAAGCCTAGAGGATATGACACTTGAAGAGCCTCAAATTATTAAAAAGGGTGGCGGTTCAGTTGTAAAACTAAAAGCATCAGCTCCAAGTTTACATATTATGCGTGTAGACGTTGAAACTGAGGTTTGCCCAGCAGTTGGAACTCCAGAGCAAAGCGAAAACTTAGTAAAATATTTAGTAGAGGGCTTTGAAAATAACCCGCAAGGAATTTGGGAAACTAATATGTTTGGAAAGCCTTTATCTAGCTTTGTTCAAGATGGTATTAAGGCTAAAATCACCAATATTCCAGAAGAAGCTGAAGTTAAGATGAGAAAAACAATGACTAAGATTGTTAATGAAAATAAGGGCGGCATTATCTGCATACTGTTATAATGGTAATCTTCGCGTGTTAGGCTTTGTTTCTGCCAAACGCGAACCACACTCATTTATGTTAATAAATGCGGTATCGCATTTGTCGAGCCTTGCCTAACAACACAAATCTTCCCCTTATAACAGCATGCAGAATATATTTATATTAACCAAGCAATATCTTGCTTGGTTATTTCTTTTTTCATTAATCAAATTTTGGCCTTATAGGTAGGAGAAAAGGAGTAAGTTATAAAATAATCTAGCTATATTTGTTTGCTGCGGGTATGTTGTGGTTTTATAGCTCAATATCTGTTAAATTGTCATAAAGGGAAGCGAGTTCGTTAGATGTGTATGTTCGTTCTGAAAAACCGTTTTTATAGGTAGAGGTTTTGTTTTGTTCGGTTGTGGGTAGATAAAAGGGTGCATATTGGTCGTTAATTATTGCATCATAGTTTTTTATTAGCCATGTTAAACCTAAATTATCTTTGCTGGAGAGAAAGGGTGATGCTTTTATTTTGCTTGAAAAAAGCTTGTAATTAAAGCCAATGGGAAGTGGTGTGTTTAAATAGTTGTTTTTTGTAGGAAAATCTTTTTTAAAGCGAGTTTTAAGCCTATAAATTAAAGAATAGTTGCTTTTATTGACGATGAGGGATTGTTTTACATAAAATACATCATCAATAGTTTCTTTATGTTCATTATGTTTAATGTACACTTTATTTATATAATTATAAATATAAAAAGGTATGGGTTTTAATTGACCGTTTTCAAAACAACTAAAAGGTTTATTTTGAACTTTTAATAAACGGTATTTACGGTTTTTTGTGGTCGGTTTCAAAAAAGGAAAAAGAAAAAACAGGCCTTTATGAGTTCTAAATTTTACAAGCATATTTATCTGTTCAAGTTTATTTATAACAAGCCTTAAGTTCTTATTGTTAAGCTCAATTAAAGGATTAAATTTTAAGATATTGTCAACTGTGGTAGGGGAAGAAAGCCTTTTAAGAGCACCTAAAATAAAAATATCTTTAAGCTTTAGACCTAAAGATATAAGTGATTGTTGAAGAGATGTTGTCATGGTTTTTCCTCCTAAAAATGCTGTAGTTTTAGTATATCAGTAGTTTTAAAAAATAGGGCTTTATAATGACATTTATTTATTAAATTTTTTCAATAAAAAAGTACTATGTCTGGCATAGGACCTATGTGTGACATAATACTTAGAAAGCTAGATATTTTCTAGGATTTACGAGGTTTTATTTGTATAAATTATTAAGCTCATTTAGAAATTCATATTTTTGGTTAACACCTTTATTTTCTTCCATTAAGGCATCTCTATTTAATGACCAATAAGACACCATTGCGTATTTGTGTTTTTTTGCATGTTCTACAACTTTTCGGGTCATTTCTTTTGTAAAGATTGGGTATAGGTCGCTTTCATAACCAATATCAACAGTTGCGCCAGTTTTTTTATAGGCTTGCTCTTCGGTGAGGTTTGTGCCGTAGCTTGCCCAAATTTCTCGCATTTGTTTAATTGAGTTTTCTATAGCTCTAATTGAGGCATCGCCATAATCCTCATTTGCTTTAACTTCTGCACCATAACACATTGTCATAGAATTAATGAGGTTTATATGCACACCTTGGTCTAAATAAGCTTTAATTATTTTTATTTGTTTATCTTTCCAGCCACTTGGCATAATAGGAATGGTGAGGACTATTTCTACACCGGTTTTATCTTGAACTCTTTTTATTGCTTTTGCATTTATTATATTGTTTTCTTCAACTTGATTTGCTTCTTCAATATCTAAATCAAGTCTTTTTAGGTTATAGGTATTAATGATATCAAGATACATTTCTTCAAGTTTATCTACGTTAGTTGATACTATCCATGGTGATTTTCCTGCTTGACCCCCAATTGAAATAGTATATAAAGCACCTGCTTTGTTCAAGCTTTCAATAGTCTCTTTGATTTTTGGATATTGATAGCCATCGTTACCTTTTTCACTTAATTTATATAAACCGCCCCAGCCCCATAAAATAGTGCCATCAGAAGAAAGAGGGGTAGTTTTATCTGGTTGGATAAATCCAAGATTATAATATTTAATTCCTGTTTGCTCTTCAACTTTTAAAATATTAGGAACACCGTTTAGACTGTATTCTGTGTTAAGCGGAACCCATGAAGCCATGTCCACAAAAGGTGCAGCAACATAATTTGGCCAACCACTTTTTGATTTCTCTTCTGGTTTTGGTGCGGGAGTGTGAGGTAGAGTGCAGATTAAAATTATTGAAATAACAAAAAGTAAAGAAAGGGCAGAGATAATTGGAATATAGATTTGTTTCCATCTTTTTGTTAAAATATATTTTCTTTTGCTGTGTCTTTTTTGGTTGACAAAAGAATTACTATTGTCCTTTTTATTAGTTTTACTTGCTGGCTCTATATTTATGCTATTTGAATTTTTATTATTATAATTTGCCATAAACACCTACTTTTTTTGTTAGTATGGCTAAAATTTTACATAAAAATACAAAAACAGACGAATTTTCGCCTGTTTTTATATATTTTTTTCTAAAAGTTAATAGTTATTCTAAACTCATTATTGCATCTATACAGATTTTGAGTAAATGTGTGCGGAGTTCTATTTTATCATAAATTCGCCATTCCCAATTTTTATCTGTCACCATGTCGCTAAAATAAAGTAGTTCGCCGAAGTTGATTTTATTGTGCGCAGCAACACTTGCAAGCGAAGCACATTCCATTTCAACAGCTACTGCGCCTTCTTTTCTTCTGCGAGCAATTCTGTTTGGTGTTTCACGATACATGGCATCAATTGTCCAAGTCTTGCCCTCAATATAGGGTTGTTTGAATTTTTCTAAGCTATTTTTTAGAGCTTGGTTTACTTTTTTTGTTGTTTCAACAGACCTTGATGCTGGTAAATAGTGATAAGATACACCCTCGTCACGTATGGCTGAGGTTGGGAGCATAAACATGTTTGTTATGTTAATTCTATCGTCAATACAACCGCAAGAGCCACAGGCAATAAAGTGTTTAATGCCATTAAAATTAAGCTCTTCCATAAGGTTTGCAGATGCTGGTCCTCCAAGAGGGCATAGGGCTATTAAAAGCTTATTGTCATAAAGATATATTGGTGAAATTGAGCTTGCTGATTTAAAGTCGTGAATTTTCTCGCACTTTTCATAAATCTCTGTACATTCGTTAAAAGCTCGTGGGAAAAAGATGACACACTTGTTTATGCCTTTTTTCTTTATTATATCAAAATGCTCAAAGCCTCTTTTACCGTTGTTGAAAAAGTCAACCATAGAATTCTCGGTATCGTCATTATCAAATTCTAGAATTGGGGCGTTTTTAATATTAATTGTTTCTTTCATAACATTTCCTTATCTTTTATATTATATTAACAAATAACCAAAAATTCTTCAACTAAATTAAAGCTTGTAACTAAAATATATTAAAAATTGGGTCTTGAAATGCCTAAAAACATATGATATAATTACATTAATAAGAGTATTTTTTGAAAAATATAATTGTTTTGGGGTGCTATATGAATAAGAATTTTTGGTCAGAAAAAATTTCTGAAGAAAAGATATCTAAGTTTATTGAGGATACTTTAGGTGTTTGTCCTGAAATGGTTGTTAAGTTTTTTGATGAGGCTTATTGTGATTATATTTTCAGAGTTACTGTGCCTTATGGTTTAGATTATTTGCCTAAAGATGATTTCGGAAATTTTAGACTAGGCAGATTTGGTTTTGTTAAAGATAACGAGGAAAGTGTTTTACCTGTTGTTGAGGACGATTTTAGTATAAATCAAAAACTTCCTAATTTTGTAAGAAGTTATTTAAGTTTCATGGCACATGAAAATATAGGATATACTGTTAATGGTAAAACCTATGAAAGAGATTTTGAAGATAGATATACTTGGTTTATGATTGCTGATAAAAACAAGAAAATTAAACAAGCGGAAGAAGATTTAAAGGATAATAAAAGTCTTTTATTGTTTTTAAAATCAAAAGTCAAAGAAGAAGAGGAGGAAAAGGAATAGTTATGGTAAACAAAGATTGGTTAAGTGTTGTTTCTGGTGTGAAAATGAGAAGTTTTTTAGAAAACAGACTTAAATTACAAGATTTTGATTTAGAAAAACATCAAGATAAAAAATACGGAACATATTTTACAGTAATAACTAAAGAATATGCTATTGACCCAGTTTTATATTTTGGTAGATATGGTAAACTTAAAGTTGTTGCTGATAAGCATTATGACCGTTTTGAAGATGACTTTTCATTTTTAAAAGAAAACCCACTCTTTATGCAAGAATATATTGCTTTTGTCCACTCTGAAAATAAACTTGATGGAACTTGTAGAAGAATTAATGGAAAAACTTTCCTAGATTGCTTTAAAGAAGAATACAACAATTTCGAAGCTAGCTTAGAAGAAAATAACGAAAGAGGTGAATAATATGGTTGAATATCAAGAATCTTGGTTATCTAATGTGACTGATGAGGAACTTAGAGATTTCGCAATTCAAGAATTAGGATTTTATGCACCAACAGTTTTTAGAATGAGAACTAGATTAGGTTATGAATATGTTAATTTTGAGGGTATTAAGTATACTAAATCACATGAGAGTAGAAATGCAAAAATTGATTTTGGATACTTCGGACCTGTTAGAATTGATGAAAGAGGTCAATGTATTATTGACTTAGAAAAAGTTTGTGAAAACTTAAAAGCTTGTAAGGCATATATTCATTTAGTTGATGGTAAAAATGTTGGTAGATACATTTCAGGCAAAACATACTCTGCATCAGTAAAAAGCTTATTTGATTATGTTAACAAAAGAATAAGTATTGAAGAAGCTAGAGAAAAGTAGTGATAAGGGGAAAGTTTAATGGATAAAATGATTTTAAAAGAAGATTTAGAAGAATATATTAATGAAATTAACAACATGAGCATTGAGGATTATAACCTTTTAATGAAAAGAAGCATCATGGACATTGATAATGTTCAAAAAACATTAAAAGCTAAAGAAATTAAAGAAAAGATAGCTGCTTTAGAAAGCAAAAGTGAAAATTTAAGAGATATAACAGTTCTAAGTGCACTTATTAGCTACTCAGCATCTGTTGGATTAACAGCTTTACTTGGATATATTATCCCTACAGACAATGTTGCAAAAATTGTTACAGCATGTTTAAGTGGGCATTTAGCGGGTCTTACAATTGGTACTGGTTGCTTATTTATGTATATGGATAGAACAATTACAAGACAAATGGAAAAACTTAGAATACATGTTCTTAAGAATAAATTAGAAAAACTTGAGCCAAAAGAACAAAAGAAATATATAAACTTTATTCAAGACACAGTTACATTTGATGATGTATTAGATGTAGGACTGGAAATACAATAATAAAAAGCAGGTTAGAGCCTGCTTTTTTGCATTACAAAGTTAATTAATCAAAATATATTAATTATCATTTTATTTTTTTTACGAGAATAATCATAAGCAAGTTTTGTCCCGCTTTTAGATTGATAAAATTCAGAATTTTGATTTTTAAGTCTTTTTGTTGGTGGTATATAATTTTCATTATAATAAAAAATACAATAATCACTATTATCAATCATGGCTTGATTTCTTTCAATATAACAAGCTTTTCCTGAAGTGTATTTTGTCTTATGTTCTTTTTCTGCTTCAAAACCAATCAATTTAATATCTTTTTTTTGAAAGTGGGATAATATTTTTTCCCACTTTTCTTTTTCACTTTCTAATATGCATGTTTCATGCCTACATGTATATGAAATTCGTTGAATTTGTGGATATTTTTCTTTTAATTCTGTGACGATAATGTGGCATAGTTGGTCAAAATTGCTTCGGCTACCAAATAGGAATATAGAAGTATCGTAGTTAATAATTAAATCTTCTATAACATTTTTAACCTTTTCTTTTAAATTATCTGTAATCTCAATGTCTCTATGACCAAAAAATGAACACGTTTTAACACTCATATAACTACCTCTAAAATATTATATGTCATCATATTAGGCATTAGCAAGCATTTTGTCATCATTTTAGGAAATAATTTATTTAAACAAATTATTAAGGTGTTAGTGATGGCAGATTTTATAACAGTTGTACAAAATATTTTACAAGAACAGGGAAAAGTTGTTGATGATTTATTTAAAGATAATATTATTAGTAAAAATACTTTTTATAAATATAGACACAGAACTCCAAGTTTACAGACATTAATAAAAATTGCAAATTATCTTAAAGTAACTATAGAATATTTGTATGAAATTAGCGATGAAAATAATTTTATTCCATATTCATCTAATCAAGAAGAATTTTATGAAAAACTTATGAAATTAATAAATTCGTCAGGAATTTCAGTTCGTCAATTTTGTAAGGAAATGCATTATGCAAAAGATAATGTTCTTAGATATAAAAAGGGTGTGGAACCAAGTATAAGAACGCTTTTTGAAATAGCAGAATATTTTGAGTGTTCTATTGACGATTTATTAACAAGAGAGAAAAATGATGGTTAAGAATGAAATTCAATAACTTTATAAAAAATCCTTGACAAAAAGTATAAAGAGTGGTAAATTAATCATGTTTTTCAAGCGGATGTGGTGAAATGGCAGACACGCTAGACTTAGGATCTAGTGCTGAGAGGCGTGGGGGTTCAAGTCCCTTCATCCGCACCAAACAAAAAAGGCAGGATTGTTCCTGTCTTTTTTTGTTGTAGTGCTGACTGAAGGGTTTTTATTCCTCGCATTTAAGAATAAGATTTAAGAAAAGCGTGGCTGTCGTTTCACCAAAGAATAGGGTTCCCGAAGAACGCAAGTATGAGTTCTTTGGGAAGAGGAGCAACCAGCCGAGAAAAGAAGCGAAGCTTTTACCTTTGGTAAAACTAGCAAAAAAAGAGGCTGAGTTGTGACGACATGGCAGACACGCTAGACTTAGGATCTAGTGCTGAGAGGCGTGGGGGTTCAAGTCCCTTCATCCGCACCATAAAAATAAAAAGCAGAGTTTATCTCTGCTTTTTTGTTTTTCTTGTTCGTATAAAGACTTGGAAACCATGCCTCTGTCGTGCCTATATATTTGTAGTTTTAATATGTAATTAGCGATGAGGTGGAAGTAGCAGATTTGCTTAGGTTTCTTAGATAAAAGTTTTAAACAAGGTTGTTAATTGCAAGTCTCCGGCATTAACGTTCTTGTTTGAGACTTTTAGCAAGAAAGATGAGTAAAGGTGCGATTATATGGGTCGCCGGTTCGGTAGAGAGGCGAAACCAAAACGTTCAAGTCCCTTCATCCGCACCAAACAAAACAAATCCGAACCAAGTTTTTGGGACGGATTTTTTTGTTTGGTACTCTTATTTTTTATTCTTTCGTTTTTCACTTTTCTTTGAACTATTCGGATTTGTTTTGAAATAAAAAATAAAAAAGAAGAAATAAAAGTTATTGATTAAACATTGTCAACCAAAAGTCTTTATACCTTTTTTAACACTAAAAACAAAGACTTAACCAGCAACAACTAACTGAAAGACGAGAAGAGATCTAAAATCTTCTCTTTTTTTTCTATAAGTGGGTATTTACAAAAGGTTTGAGAATGTGCTATAATATTTACGCTTGAAAGGAGTTTAATATGGAAGATTATAAAAATAGTAAAGAATATCAAATGGATTTAGAAATCGAAGCTCAATATTATACATCAGATAATATAGATAATATGATAGATTTAGTTGTGTTGGGTTACGAACACAGCTTGAGAATTTTGCGACATAGAGTTCCTTGTTATAGTGAAAAAAGATTTGAAGAAGCTAGAGAGACTGTATTAAAAGCACAATTTTTAGTAAATGCCGACCCAAATTATTACGGAGAAATATTTGGTGGTTTTAGACCAGATGTAGTTCATTTGGCTCAAGATGCAGAATTTATTAAAGCAATAGATATAACAACAGACCAAGAAAAGAATTTATAATAGTTTAATCTTCACTCTAACAACAAAATAACCATATCCGATAAATACTTTGCGGTTCGGATTTGTTATCAATCGTTGCACCAAACAAAAAAGGCAGGATAGTTCCTGTCTTTTTTTGTTGTAGTGCTGATTGAGGGGTTTTTATTCCTCGCATTTAAGAATAAGATTTAAGAAAAACGAGGCTGTCATTTCACAAAAGATTAGGGATCCCGAAGAACTAGAAAAACTGGGGTCCCCAAAAATTGTTTATCTTGAGCAGAAAGGGCTGGGGAAATATTTTTGCACGATTTTAATAATAGCAGAATAAATTAAATATGAATATTGGTTAATTTGTAATTATGTTTTACAAATTTTGTTAAATATGTTATATTCTTTTTTGTGGGAGGATTTTTTTGATGAGAGTTTTTGTATGTGCTGGTATGGGTACTCCAAAAAATAAAAATATTGCTTTGCAAGCTAAAAAGTTAGGAAAGATGCTTGCTAAAGATAAATCTATAACTTATGTTCAGGGTGGTTCTGCTCAAGGTGTTATGGGGTATACCTTAAAAGAATTTATCAAATATAGCAATAATGTTGAATTTCTTATCCCTGAAGCTTATTATGAAAGTGATGCTCCTGCATTAATTAAAATTGTTGGATTAGAAAACTTTAAATTCCGTAAAACTAAAGGTGAGACGGGTCGTCTAACAATTATTAAGGACTGTGATCAGATTGTTGTTTTGCCAGGTGGAACAGGAACTTTTGAAGAGTTATTATACTGTAATGAAACACTTAGGTCAGAAGAGCATGACAATAAACTTATACTTGTAAATATTGATGGGTTCTTTAATGGTATCCTTAGTCAAATCAAGTCAAGTATGGAACTTGGTATGATAAAACCATCGGCAATCAACTTTACAGTAGTAGATAATGTTGACCAAATATCATTTGAATAAATAGTATAATTTATAAAAAAGAAGAGTTAGTAGGCTCTTCTTTTTTAGTCAATTGAAAATGGCTTGGTCTTGACTTTGTTTTGTGGGTTTTGTATAATATAAAAGATGAGAGGTGGTAATATTATGGCAAATGAAAGTGTTGTTGAATTAAATGCTTATCAAACCATGGCTTACTGGTGGGTTAAAAGAATTAAAACCATTACTGATGAAATTAAAGAGCATAAAGAAGACTTTGATCCGCGCAAACAACAGTTTGCTGAAATTTTTGATGTAGAAAATATTGGTGGTAGAGGCTATAGGAAGTTATATGTTTTCTTGACAAAAAAAATTAAGGAAAGATGTGAAGGTAAAAGAAGATTTACTCAAAGAACGTTAATTAACAACAAGGGGCACGAAGAATTAACAAAGTGGCTTAGTGAAATTATGGAAACTGAGGTGCCAAACATTAATCTTGCCACAGATAATAAAACAGATACTCAAATTTATATAACTCAAGAAAAAGGGCAAAAGCCTATGACTTTTGTTGGGGAAACGAGCTATTATGGTATTATTAGGCAACTGCCAACAAAATATAAAGCCAATGCTATTTTATGTGGACCTAAGAAAAAAGCGGAAACAAAAGAAGATGAGGTGCCATCACAAAATTAATAAAAATAAGAAGAAAAAGACCTTGATTATTTCAAGGTCTTTTTTAATTAATTGGTTTTTAATTAATTATTTTCTTAAACTTGCAAAGCCTAAAACACCTGCAAAGATAGGGAATATAAAGCCAGCAATAGCACCAAACGCCATGCTCATTGAGTAAGTTGTTAAAAGAATTTTATTTTCAACAACAACGAAAGCAATAGAGCCAACAAGTGCTACGATACCTGCTAAAATCATAACAACACAAGCAAGTTTGCTAAGATTAGTAACTGTTTTATTACCTTTACCAAGCATGTTAATAATTGTGCAAACAATAAATAGAGCTACACAAGCAAGAGCAATAATAACAGCAACACCTGCAAGAGTAGAACCCCATACAGGAAGTTTATCTGAGCCAACGTTGAAAATATTTTCATAATACTCAAAGTCCTCAAAGAAACCGCCAACTTCTCTTGTTGTGACACCACCGTCAACCTTAGCTTGCCAATCCCATGCGTTAACAAACAAAGCTAGTGATGTTAAAGCACCAAGAACTATTGATGTGAGTGATAAAATCACTTTACCTAAGCTTGATTTTGATTTACTTTTTGCCATTTATTTTCCTCCTAATTTTTTTAAAATTATATCATTATATTTTTATGCTCGTCAAACGCATTTTGATAAAATTATTAAATTTATAGCATGAAATATTTGCCTCACATTTATTTATTTGGTATACTAAAAAAAACAATAAATGGAGAACACTAATGACAAAAAAACAAATAATCTTGGTTTGTGTAGTAAGTGTGGTTTTGGCGTTAACTATTGCTGCAAGCATAACTTTATGTGTGCTTTATAGTAAAGATAAAACAGATTTTTCTATTCTTGCAGGTCAAGTAGAGCAAACAAGGCAAGTTCACGTTAAGTGGGATACTTCGCAAACTGTAGACGAAATTGTAATAGTTGTAACAAAAGGCGGAAAGACTATTTCTAAAAAAACTATTAAAGATAAAAAGGTTATAAAAGCTGGTGGCTATACAGTAGATGCCACTTATGGTGATGTTAAAGTTAAAGTAACAATAAAAAATCGATTATATAAAGCTTCTAAAACAAAAACTGTAAATTTGTTTTACGGTGAGTATAATTTAATTTAGTTAGCAAAAACAAAGAAAAAGAGCTCATGGGCTCTTTTTTTTAACTGTGTTTTTTATCTATGGATTAATAAGAAAACCACGAAAATTAATCCGTGGTTGTTTGTTCTTGACTTAATTCAGTTGTTACTGTTTCTTGAATTGTTTGGTTTGTTATTTTATCTTGATTAATCTTTCTAGATTTAATGTAATAAATCAATAGCAATATGAAAGAAGTTATTAATAGGGCTGAGGAAATAATCTCTATTATATTTACATATTTAATGGAAAATTTTAATGAGACAGAAACAATAGTTATTGTTGCAAGAATAATACATAAAACAGCCAGAGTGAGAGGCGTTTTTGTTTTTATTGTTTCTTGATGGGTTAACTTTCTAGTCTTGAAAGAAAACGCCATTACAAAAATTGATAAAATAATTTTAACAAGTGTAAAAATAATGAGTAAAGCAGCCATTAGTATCGCAGGGGTTGAGTTCTCTTTAGATGCCTTTTCTGCTAATGAGAGGATAATGAGTGAAGCATAATAAACAGGAATAGTCATAAATAGAGCAGAAAAGAGGCTGAGAAAACTACTGGTTGCACTAATAGAATATCCGCTTTTTAATAGTTTTTTGTTTTTCATAACATTTCTCCATAAGATTTATATAATAAAATTATATTTGCTCAGATACGTGGTTGTCAAATAAAAAGTATGAAAAATAAAAAGCATTACATAAAAAACATTGTTTTTATTTGAATATTTTGTATAATAGTACTTACGTAGAGGAGATATTTATGTTAAAAATCAATATTGTGTGTGTTGGTTCTATAAAAGAAAAATTTTTTATAGATGCTATTAATGAATATAAAAAAAGGCTTTCAAGATTTTGTTCATTTAATATAGTAGAAGTTCAGGAAGATGCTCAAGAAAAATCAACTTTAAAAAAGATTGATAAAGAAAGTGAAAAGTTATTATCTATGGTAAAAGGAACTGTTATTTTATTAGATAGAGAGGGAACTATGGTTTCAAGCGAAAACTTGGCTGAAATTTTAGATAAACTATCTAGCCAAGGAATAAGTGAAATATCCTTTGTGATCGGAGGTTCTAATGGTGTTAATAATGAGCTTAAAAACAAAGCTAAATATGTTTATTCTTTTGGGAAAATAACATATCCGCATCAACTTTTCAGGGTTGTTTTATCAGAACAGATTTATAGAGCTTTTTCTATTAATGCCGGGCTTCCTTATCATAAATAAAAACTCCAAAAAATGCAAAAAAAAATAATTATCACTTGAACCTTTTTATTTTTTTATGATATAATAATCAAAATTAAAATAAAGAGAGAGAAAAATTATGTTAGATATTAATACAGTTGAACAAACAATGGAACAATATTATATAGCATTTAATAAAAATATTAATGAACTTGAAAAAATTGCTCAAGAAAAAGACGATTATGCTGAAAATAATAAAGGAACTAGTATGACAGGAAAGTCTTTTTATGTTTATGAAGCACTTACAAATCAAATTATTAAGCTAAAAGAAAAAGCTTCTGAAATAGCAACTTTGCTAGATGCTTACATAGATGAAAATCTTCCAAAACTAAATGAATATTATGATTATGCTTTAAGCATAAGAGAAGATGAGCTTGCTTTAAACACCTTAAATGTTATAAGCAGTGCAGACCTTTATAAGAAAGAAATTGCTTCTTATGTAAAAGTTGCAGCTAAAGAAGAAGATAACTCTGAACCAAATTTATAATATGTTAGCCACCAAAAATTTGGTGGCTTTTTTGATTAAAAACGCATAAAATTTATGTTTTGTATCAAAAATCATATAAAATTTATAGAAAAATGGGTAAAATTTGCGATTTTTTCTTGCTTTTTAAAGTTTAGGGGTTGTGTTTTTATAATAACTGTGTTATAATAAATATAATAAAAAATTCGGGGGTGCTATTTTATGGCAAAACAATTAAATTTATTTGAAATTGATAGAGAAATAAGAGCTAGATATAACACATTTTTCTGGGCTATGGACGCTTCAAGAAAAATTAACGAAAGTGTTAAAAATGCTGAATGTTATATCATAAATAGCGAGATGACACCAGCTTTAAGAGAAAATCTTGCTACTTTAAAAAGAGAAAAGGAAGATTGGGTTAGAAAAGCTTTAGGTGCTGCTAATGAATGTGAAGCTTTCAATAACGTAGTTTTAGAAAAAGTAAGCGGTGTTAGAGATGATGAAGCTCATTCTATCTGCGGTAGAGTTAGAGAATATAATGAAATAATTGCAAACTTCAAAAGAGAAATTGGTCTTGAAGAAATGGAGCCTAATGCTTAATTTATAGATATATTGCTAAGTGAAAGTTCCTAAAATATCTAGAGTTTAGTCGATTTTATAGTAAAATATAAAGTCGGCTTTTTCTTTGCCAAAATTAGACAAAAATTTTATACATAATAATATTTCTTTTAGTAAAAAATAGTTGTAAAGAGAAGATAAATCTCGAGTGGGTATTATTATGAAAGTAAAAAAACTAAAAAAAGATAAGGTAAAAAGAAGCAGAATTATTTTGTCTAGCATACTAACTATGGCTATTGCTTTATTGTCGCTTGGCTTTGGGGCATATCTTGGTTATGTAACACTTAATATTAATTATGTTACTATCGGGACTATGACACCTATGGTTGGTGGGCTTTTGGTTGTTGCTGGATTTTTTATATTTTTTGGTTGTGTGGGTGGTGTAATTGCTTTAAAAGAAATATTTATATCAAGTAAAAATGAAGAAAAGTTTTCAGTATATAAGCCAGCTTTGATTTCTGCGGTTGTCTACTACGTGATTATTGCAATTATCTGCATTGTTGGGTTTATTATGAGTTTAGTGAGTTACGTTCCGTCTAACTTTACTTGGACAATTTTAGCACTTTCAATTTTTTCACTCTTACTTTGTGGTGGTGCTTTTTACTGCGTTTTAAGGGAACTTAAAGAGCATAAGAAAAATAAGAAAAAATCTAGTGGAAACAGTAAAAATATTGAAGAAAATCCGCTTTATAATATGAACATGAGTGCGGAAGAAATTAGAAAATTTAGAGAGTTTTATAAAGAAACTAAAGATGCAGAGATAAATAGAAGAGTGGAAGAATTAAGCAAAAAACTAGAAAATAATAAAACAGATGAGGATAAGTTAACGGATAAAGAAAAAGCCCTTAAGATTTTATATTCAGAAGCAGAAAATAAAGAGCATGATGAAACTAAAGAAAAAGTTAAAGATACCCTTGATTTTTGTTCGCTTTCAAAAAATCTAAAACAGCTTGAAGATTTGAGAAAATCTGGACTTATTAATGATCAAGAGTATCAGGAGTTAAAAAGAAGCTTGTTGTAGAGCTAAAGTAATAATTTAAAGAGTATAAAAGTTTTAGTTTCACTTAAAATATGTATAAAATAAAAAAGTTATTAAAAAGTAGAGAACACACAACAGAGTTGTGTGTTCTTTTATTATCATTTGTTTTAAATTATTTTTTATGTTTTTATTAATTTACTTTTCTTCTATTTCTAAAATATCAAAATCAAAAAATTTGCTGTCAAAAAATTCAGACATTGACAGACCTAATGCTTTTATAATTAAAGCCATATTTCTAAAATTAGGTGTTTGATATTTACAATTTAAAATGTCTGTCATTGTGCTGTGGTATAGACCTGTTTCTTGAGCAAGTTTATATTGTGTCATTTTCTTTTCTTTTAAAATTTCTCTTACTCTTAACGCAAAGGCTTTATTTAATCTCATACAGAACTCCTTATATAGTTTTTCACTATATATAGAGTTTACCCGATATGTATATTTATACTATTTAAGGAAAAACGGGTTTTTTGTTGATTTATATAATCTTTTACATTATAATATTTAGGGAAAACCCGAATTTGTGGAGTTGATTATGGGATTAAAAAATAATACATTAAAAATTTGTTCGTGTTTTTGGCGTAATGATGGCTTAATTTGTCAAAAAGACCATCATATGTTAATAGCGATGAATATGAGGAATTTATATATTTACCATTAGATTTTAGTTGGTGGTATCAAAGAATATATTTTATAAATATCGAAATGATTAATAAAAGTGATTTTGTAATTTTTATGTGAAAAATAAGGAAAAAAGTGGAGCATATAAAGCTTTTCAATATGCTGAAAAACAAAAAAAGGAATTTATTAATTTTTGTTCATGAGGATAAAATTAAGTTATCAAAGCTTAAATAAAAAAAATATTTCTTTTTTTTAGTTGAAAGATGTTTATTTTGGTGTTATACTAAGTTCAAGTTAACTAATTTAGAAAAAAAGGGGTATAGTCCAATGAAAAAGTTTTTTGGTGAATTTAAAAAATTTATTACCCGTGGCAATATCGTTGATATGGCTGTCGGTGTTATCGTAGGTAGTGCTTTCACTGCTATCGTAACTGCATTAACAAATAGTATTATTAAACCTTTCATCAACTGGATCTTAGCTATGATTACTGGTGGTGGGGACCTTTCTTCAATCTTTACGTTCTTAAAGAAAGCCTATACAACTGATGCTGTAACTGGTGAAAAAGTTGTTGACCTTGCTAATAGTATCTACATTAACTGGGGTGACTTTATTGTTAAAGTTCTTGACTTCTTAATTATTGCCTTTGTAATCTTTACTATGGTTAAAATTATTAATAAGTCTAGAGAATATATGCTAAAAGCTGCTGAAAGAATTGAAGATGCTTATCCAAATAGAAAAGAAAGAAAAGAGCTTAAAAAACGTGGCGTTAACTTAAAAGACAGAAAAGCTGTTCAAGAAGGTTTAAAACAATTACTTCGTGAAAAAGAAGAAGCTAAAAAACAAGCTGAAGCAAATAAACCAAAGGTTGAAAAGACTGAAGATATCTTAAAAGATATTAGAACTCTTTTACAAGCTCAAGCTGTTAAAGTAGACGAAGTAGAAACTAAAGAATAATGCATAAGATAAAGCAATCCTACGGGGTTGCTTTTTTTACTTTCAAAAGGAGGAAATATTATGCTAGATATAAAAGGTTTAAGTATTGAAATTTTAAAAGATAATAGAAAGCTTATTGATAAACTCAGTTTTTCACTTAATGATGGTGATAAACTTGCAATTATAGGTGAAGAAGGTAACGGAAAGTCTACAATAGTAAAGGCTATTGCTTGCCAAGAAAAAATCAACTCTTATGCAAAAGTTTCGGGTCAAATTGTAACAAATGGGAAATCTGTTGGTTATTTAGAACAGTTTTTAGATGAAAATTGGAATGACCAAGAAATTTATAGATTTTTTCTTAAAGACAATTCTTTAGATGATGATGACTATGAAAAATTTAAAAATTTTAAAGAAATTGAAAGGCTTTTTGCACAGTTGTTGCTTGATGAAAAAATGCTAAATTCTGAGCAGAAAATTGGAACTTTATCTGGTGGAGAGAAAGTCAAATTACAACTAGCGAAACTTCTTTTTAATAAGCCCGATATTTTAATTTTAGATGAGCCGACAAACGATTTAGATATTGAAACTTTAAACTGGCTTGAGAACTTTATTTTATCTTTTACAAAGCCTATTATTTATATATCTCATGATGAAGCTTTACTTGAAAATACGGCAAATGCGATTTTACATGTTGAACAACTTAAGAAAAAAACAGAAAACAAATGTACATTTGCTAGGCTTTCTTATAGAGAATATATAGATAAAAGATTAAATGACATAGCTAAGCAAAATCAACAAGCGGCTTTTGAGCGTGCTCAAGATAAAAAACAACAAGAAAGGTGGAATGATATTTATAACAAAGTAGACCATCAGTTAAACTCTATTTCAAGGCAAGACCCGCATGGTGCGAGGCTTCTTAAAAAGAAAATGGCTAGTGTTAAGGCTCAAGAGAAACGTTTTGAAAGAGAAAGAAAGGATTTTACAGATTTTCGTGATCAAGAAGAGGCTATTTATCTTGATTTTGGGGATAATAGCTTACCTAACAGTAAGGTTGTTTGCGATGAACGATACGGAGAAATAAAAATCCAAGACTTAGTGCTTTGTGAAAATGTAGAATTAAAAGTTGTTGGCAGAGAAAAATTAATGATTGTAGGGAATAATGGAGTTGGTAAGTCTACTTTTATTAAAAAACTTACTGAGGATATGATTAAAAGAAAAGATATTATTGTTGGATATATGCCTCAAAATTATACAGACCAATTTAGTGGTTATAACTCTGTTTTTGATTATTTACTTGGCACATCTTATGATAAAAATAGCCTTACAAAAATTAGAACATACCTTGGCTCAATGAAGTTTACACATGAAGAAATGCTGGGTAAAATTGAGGATTTAAGTGGTGGTCAAAAAGCAAAAGTATTTCTTGCAAAACTCATGGTTAAAGGTTGCAACGTTTTAATTTTAGATGAACCAACAAGAAATTTAAGTCCGTTATCAAATCCTGTAATAAGAAAAGCACTTTCAAATTTCAATGGGGCTATTATTGCTGTTTCGCATGATAGAAAGTTTATAAGCGAGGTTGGAACTAAAGTTCTTAAACTAACAAAAACTGGCTTTTTAGATGTGTCAGATAAATTTTATAGTACTATATCAATTTAGTTGAAGATATTTTTTTAGTTGTTATAATTGTTACACATTAATTCATGTCCGTTTTTTTGGACTGATTGTGGTTTACAATACAATAAAAAAGGAGTTTTGTTATGGAAAAAAATATTATAACAGGCATTAAACAAATTGATGAAAAGTCTGAACTAAAAAGAGGGGAACTTGTAATGCTGCTTGGAAATAAACATTCTATTGCATCAAGTGGGCTTGCTCTTCAAATGGCTTTAAATATGACAATGTTTCATGATACATACTGTTCATTTGCTTCGTTTAAGTTTACAGCACTAGACATTTATAATTGGGCGGTGGAAATAGTTTCTAAAGTTCCTTTTACGAGTTATGGTATAGAGGAAGATTTACACGATGACGAGTGTCAAAGTATGGGTGCTGCGATGAAGATTGTATATGACATATTTTATAATGAGAAAAATCTTGATGTAGCAGATAACGTTACAGGTCTTGGACCTGATGATATTGTAGATATGACTTATCAAAGTGAAGAAAATATCGGTAAAAAACAAGATATTATTTTTATTAATAGTCTTAACGAAATGAATGTTTCTGAAAATTTAATTGATACAACAAAATCTGAAAAACATCAAAGAAAACAAAAAGAAGAACTAATTTTAGAAGGCCTTAAAAAATTTGCAGAAGAAAGAAATGTTTGTGTTGTATTACTTGCGGACTTATCGATTTTGTTTCTAGGAAAAAAATTAACAAAGGAAAATCTAATTGAGTGTGGGCAAAAGAACATTTTTGTTGCTTGTGATAAGGTGCTTGTTTTAAACGAAGACTACTCAAAAAAACCTAAAGATAGTGAAGGAAAAAGAATTGTAGAAAAAACTTTAACAGTTTTTGATAAAAATGGGTTAGTGAGCCAAGAAACTTATAATTACGACAAGGCTTTATGTATTTTAGATGAATAAAAAAAGCAGGGAAACCTGCTTTTTTTTGTGTCCGTTTTTTTGGACCAAAAGTACTGTATTATAATAAAAAAGGAGAAAGGTATGGATAATAAAATTTTAACGAACATTAAACCTATTGATGAGGTGCCTATGGAAAAAGGCGAATTGGTTTTATTAATGGGTAGGCCAGCAATTGGTAAAACAACACTTGTTTTAAAAATGATTTTAAATTTAATTGAAGAGAAAAAATATACAACCTTGTTTAGTATTGAAATGGGTCAATGGCAAGTGTTACTTAGAATGGTGGAGCTTGATAGTAGGGTTAAGTTTATTAATGTAAATAAAGATAACTTAACAAGTTTTGAGTGTGAACAAATTGGAAGAAGTTTGACTAAAATTATATCTCATGAAACACCAAAGTCTGATTTTCTTGAAATTATGGACAGTTATAATCTTTCAGATGATGCCGTTGATGAACACCTTGTTTTCATTTCTGATTTTATTGAGAAAAAACAAGATGTTGTAATTATAGACTATCTTCAACTTATGGAACTTTTTAACTGCGATAATTATATTGATAAAAATTTATCTGAAAATAAAAAAAGAACGCTAGAACAAGAGCTAATTTTAAAACACTTAAAAGAAATTGCGGTGAAACATAATGTTTTAATTGTGGTTATTGCTCAAATGTCTAGAATATTTTTAAGAGAAGATATAACTCTTGAAAATTTAACAAAATATCAATATAAAAACATTTGTGAAGTTTGTGACAAAGTTATTATTGTAGATAGTAATGAAAATCAAAAGGACTACAAATTATTAAAAGAAAATGAAAAGAAAAATATTGTAACTGTTTATGATAAAAACGGACAAGAAAGTAGTGCTGTTTATAAATATAATGAGTTTGATGATTAGGAGAAACAAGAATGAAGTTGGCAATAAATTGCCTAAAATTGCCTAGTGAAGTATTAACCTAGAATGTGCTCTGTGGATTATATAATAAAAATTCAGGATAGGGATTTTGTGGGAGGAAGGTATTGGTTTATGGAATACATATTATTTGAAGAGCAAATAGAAAAGCAATTAGCTGATGAGGAAAAAGATGTTATAGCTAATACAGATTGGAAAAATAAAGATAATATTAAAAAACTTGTAAAAAAAAATAATCATTTTTTTACATATATAGATGAAAACTTAAAACAGGATATGCAATTTATATTAGAATTAATAGAATTAAAGCCAAAAGTGATTGAATATGTTAAAGCTCCATTAAGAAACAATTTAGAGTTTTTAAAAAAAGCTTTTTACATAAACCATAACATCATAGAGTATCTTTCATACGAACATTATAGACTTGCGAATGAGAAAGAAAAAAATAGTTGTTTAACAAATGCTTTCAAAAATTATGACATTATTAAAAATAAAAATCCACAAGTTTTGCCAAAAGAAAAATCTTGTTTGTTTGAACCGTATATTAATGCGAAATCAAATGAAGAAATTGAAAATATTAAAAATAATGCTGTTGTTTATGTTAAAAGCGAAGAGTTTGAAAATCTTTGGAAGCATAATAAAGAATTTGCACTAATAGTAGTATCTAAAGTTCCAAGATTTTTAGATAATTTTGCTGACGAGCTTCGATGTGATTTAGAAGTATTTGAAATTGCCATTAATACTTGTGATATAATCAAAAGTAATAGTGATAAATATAAAAAATTTGGCATTTGTAGTTTTAGAGCGGAAGATATAGAATATTATAATAAGACTAGTTCATTTAAGGATGTTTTTGCAAAATCAAAATTTATGAATAAATGGTTGAAATGTGATAAAGTTTATAAATCTCCTTTTAAACTGGAATGGATAGAAGATTAGTATTTTTCTCTAGTTTGGCTTAATTCTTACTACTATACATCTTGATTTATTTTAGGTTTTATGGTATAATTATTGTATATGAATGTGGAGGGGAAAAATGGCAGATTTTACCATAAAAGATTTAATTATATCTTACAATAAGAGCATTATTAGTAAAAATCAATTTATAGATCATTTAATAAATTATGTTAAGGCTATTTATAGAGAGGTTTATAATAATCCTAATCTTATAAACGTTAAGAATAATTTAACAAACGTTGATATTAATTCTATTGTTGAAAGAATTTGTATTGCTAGCTTTGAGCACCCTAACGGTTTTTTTGTTGCTAATGAAAAAAATAATGAGTTTAATGAAATTCAGAATATAAATAACAGTTATGAAGTGTTTCATGCTATGGAAACAAAAGTGATTTTAGGAACAGTTCCTAATACTTTTAACAAAAAAATTACGCTTTCACTTGGTCTAGAAACTGGCACAATTTTTGTAAACATTATTGGAAAAAAGAAAGATAGACTAAATAATGATGAGCCTATAGTTGCTACCTATGCTTTAGCAGATAAATCTTCAGTTGTGCAATTTGAAAAGAGGGGTAGTAATTACTTCGATTATGACTTAACAAAAAATAGAATAGATAATAGTGTTGTTGTAACTAGATTTGACCCATCAAATATGGAAACATATTCTTATGCGGGAAGAGGAAAAAAAGAAGAAGTCCACAGAAATAAATATGAAAAAATACCTGAAATTAAAGGTGAAGAGTTAGAACTTTATAAAAAATATTTCAAAGAGTATGCTCCATGCCCACATTTTCATTATTATCAAGTAGATGTAAATTACAATTTAGGCACAAATAAATACTCCTTTGCGATTAATATACACAACCTAAAAACCTATCTTGATGATTTAGAAGTAGCAAAGAAAAAAGTTGATGCTATTCCTAAAACTGAGGGTTATGAATATACACCAGAGGATATAGAGGCAATCAATAATCCTATTTTAGAATATGACTTAGGTATGCCATATCTTTTAATCGCTGAAAATGAAATTGTTTGTGATGTTAGTGATTTCTTTACAAAAGCAAAAGCAATATTAAAAAAATATACTGATGGTGCAGAAAAAGAAGTTGGTATGAATATGCTTTATGATATGATAGAGAAAACTAGAAGAAAGGATAGTATTGGGGCTTTAGCTTCAGCATCAGATATTCTATGCTTTGCTGCAAGTGTAGTTCAATCAAAAGAGTTAGTTATGAGTGGTGGCGGCGGAGAAGATGAGGAGTTAAGTGATGAGCAAAACGAGGACTTAGCAAATCTTGGTACAGCGTTTATAAATGCATCAGGTTTAAGTGTTAAGGCAAAAAATCTCAACCTAGATATAAAAAGAAACAGTGAACCAGGTGATGACAATTGAGCAAAATAATAAAATATAATAAAAAATAACTGCTGAATTTACGGCGGTTATTTTTTTTGAAAAAAATTAAAAAAATGCTTAATTTTACTTGACATAGAGGGGGGGGTGACGGGTAATTTATAAGTAAATGTAAATAGT
>JAZSJW010000014.1:0-18956 GCA_045534555.1 Clostridia bacterium | reverse complement strand
CAAAAGCCTAGCTTTTGCCACCTCCCTCGTCAGATGGAGGAGGATTTTTGCTAATAAATTAACATTATACCTAAAAACAACTAAGATAAAAAACTTTATTTACCTAACTCTTCTAACTCTTCTTGTTCCTCATACTCAACTTCAACATTTGCTTCTTCATCTAGATACTTATAAATTTCATAAGAACCCTCAACTTCAGTTACTTTTAAATATCCACCCTCAGTTAAAGCATCTAAAACACCTTGTGCAGCATCGTCAACAATACTTTCTGCACCATCTAAAACATCAACATTTTCGTTAATATAATTTATTAAAGTTGGCTTTGAAATAGTAGCACTCCAAAACTGATGCCTTTCTCGTATAAAATCTACCATCATATCAACAATATCTTGCTCGTCAAGTTCTATTTTTTCTTCCATTTTTATCCCCTTATTTCTCGCTTTGCTCTTCAATAGCTGAAATACTTTCATTTAATGCTTTTTCAAAACCTACTATATCTTTTTGGTCTGACGGATAATTTTCATTCTTTAAAAGCTCATAAATCTTTTGAACCGCTTTATCTTGATAAGGCCTAAAGCTATTAAATAAATAAGAATAATCAACTTTATCTTTAAACATATAAATAAAGTTAGTTTCGTCAATATTTTGCTTAACAAAACGATTTTTCCAAGTATAGCCAAAGGTTATAATAGATTTTTTTTCTGAATTTTCAACCGCATCAATTAAAGCATATGGCTCTTCAAGACCACTATCTAATACTTTTTTAAGTTCGTCTTTTGAAACATTCAAATAATCTAAAACTTTTGCAAGTTCACATCTAGAAATAACAACATCTGTTAAAATCTCTCGTTTATCCCACCTATCAAACATATTTCTCTTAATTTGTTGAACAAAATCAAACATTTCGGTGTCTCCGAGTTTATGAAATCTATATCCAAAAAACATATCAAAAACACCCATTTTTTCTTTACTAATCTGTTTCATTTTATTTTCCCCTATTTTAATCCAAGTTCTTCTCTTTCTTCTATATTTTCAATTAAAGCAAGTTCCATTTTTTCAGTATCTTTTAAATCAGCTGGATAATTTTCTTGTTTAAATACTTCATAAGCTTCTATCGCAGCATTTTCTTTATAATCACTAAAATCTTGGAACCATCTTGAATAATCTGTTCCGTTAACCATAACAATTAAGGGCAAGAATGAATTTTTATATCCACGAATACCTTCTACACCGTTTCTAGAGTAAGCTACAACACTTGTTGGAAGAGATATTTTAATAAAAGCTCTATTTTCTACACTTTCAATAGCATCATCAATCGCCATTGAGTTAGAAAATTCTTCTTGTAAAGCACCCTCTAAAACAGACCTCGAAACATCAAGATAATTAAGCACATCTTTTAATTTTACTCTATCAATAAAAGCATCTGTTAAAACATTACTTTTTCTCCATTTATTATTATCTGAATAAACCAATCTAACATAATCAAAGATATCTTCATCTTCAAGTTTAAAAATTCTATAACCATAGACAATTTTATATTCGCCAGCATTATCAGTAAAAATCTCAACCATAATTTAACTCCTGTAAAGTAAAAATATTTTAACACAAAAAAATAAGAATTTCAATAACATACTAAATTTAAAGAAAAAAAACACACAAATTACTTGTGTGCTATAGTTTTTAATAAATTTATTTTTTCTTTTTAAACGGAAATAATTCGCTGAAAAACCTTTTTGTCTTATATCTAGCATTCTTAGAGAAAATGCAGATAATTCCTAAAACAATAAAGTAGAATGCAATACCAGCAAGTAAAACCCAAACAAAACTAATTGATTTAGTTTTCTTTTTATTTACAATACCAGTAATTTTCTGGGTTTCACCAGTTTCTGTGGTTGCAAGTTTAATATCGTTCATAGTTTCTTCACTTGCATTATCTGAGCCATATAATACAATATCTACAACCTTTGCAAGTGGTGAAACAGATTTTAGTACAAGAGCTTTTTCTATTTTTTCACAACCCATTTCAAACAACATTCCACGACTTAAAAGTTGTTGATTATAATTGCCTTTGCCCATGTAAATATCTTTTATTAATCCCGGATAAACCTCATCTGCATAGGCTTTAATAGCATAGGCAAAGTCTTTATTTTCATAGTAGTTTTGGTTAGCAGAGCCAATAACCATTCTAACCTTACTCATTTCTACACCATCAACTTTTGTTAAATACTCACTCCTTGGAGTACTGTCACGATGCATATCAAAAAGAGCATCAATACCGCCTGTTTCAAGTATGGCTGAAGCTGTTACTTGGCTTCTGGTATAGGCACCTGAGTTATGTGGAAGATGCAAATCTTCACGATAAACGACCTCTATATTTTTTGCTTCAAGTTTATTCTTGAAAGCCTTACCAATATCATGTATTCCACCTTTACCATATACACTATCTGTACCGTCTGCATCTAGATAACTTTCGTCATTATGAGTATGGTATAAACCAACTTTTTTCTTTGTTTGAGCAACTACTTTATTTTCATTTCTTCTTGTTACGTTGTATTTTGGTAACTTTTCATCACACACAAACTCAGCTTTACCAGTCTTTGTTTTATTATCTACAGAAACTATGCGATAAAGCTTATTATCTGTGCTTAAATATTCGTCATCTACATTTATACCCTCGCCTTTAACTAAAACAATTTTGTCTGGCTCGTTATAATCATAAATCGTATAGTAACTAGGGCTAGAGCTTTCCGCTTTTATCTGCCCCCTTACTTCAAATGGCTTATTGCAACCAGGGCAACAAAGCACTAATAGCACTAATAAACAAATTGATAGTGAAATTAATCTAAATTTTCTCATGCCTTTGCCCCCTTATTCGCCTTTCTACTTCTAACAGCATTGTTTTTAGAAGCCTTTGGTTTTGCTGTATTTTTTTGTGTGGTGAGCTTTTCTGCATTTTTTTGATTTCCATTATTTACCACTAAAGCTCTTGTTCCATCACTATTTAATCTGCCATTTTTCTCACTATCGTAAGTGTGAGTTTCATAGTTATATACTTTCTTGTTTTCGTCAGGGCTAGCAGTTTCAAAAGCTCTGCCTAAAAACTCACAAAGCCCTACTGAAATTAAGGTTGAAATAACAATTGTTCCAAATGCTCCACCTACACCAAGACCTAAAACTGTTGGTGCCCCCATAGCCATATTAATAATGAATTGAGCAAGCATTGCTAAGCTTATTCCAAACACCGAGCAAATAAAGGCATTTCGGCGACTTCTGCCAAGAGCATAGGCTATTATGCCAGACGTAATACCATAAATAAACATAGGGTCTATTACCACATCTTCTGGGGTTTTTGCTGGCATCAACCACTCTAGTGCATAGATAATTCCAGCTACTAAAAGACTGCCAAAAATAGCTCTTAAAACATCTCTTTTCCCTGCCGAAATGAGAAGATATATACATATACCAAAAGGCAACAAAAATCCACCTATTGAAAAACAGAAATATTTTCCAATATAAATTGGTGGAATTAAAATTCCAATAATAATTGCAATTAACAGTATAATTGCCTGCTTATCATTAAGGCGCATCTGGTCAAGAATTCTCTGCCCTGCACCAAACATAATAAGCACTAATAAAATAGTTAAAATCCATAAGGTAACACTCATTTTTTATCCCCCTTTTTTCCTAGTTTGTGAAAGGATAAAATTTTTATGCAAAAAAAAAGAGAGCTTTTACTCTCTTATTAATTAAAACTTTGCATTATCTAGCTTTATAACCTTATTGTTTAAGTAATAAAGTTTTTGGTTAGGTTTAAACCTAAAGCAGATTTTATAAGCAATTAAAGCTTGACCGTCTGCCTGAAACTCTTTATTAACTTGATTTAAACCATACTTACCATCACCAACAAGCGGATAACCAATATGTGCCATGTGCGCTCTAATTTGATGAGTTTTGCCTGTTATAAGCTCGACTTCTATTAGAGTTTTGCCTTCCATTCTTTCCACAACTTTATACTTGGTTTCAATTGGCTCATAATTAGTCTTTGGGTCATCACTAATATATACTCTAGCTTGTTTTGGGTCCTTATAAAGATAAGCATATAAATGGTCCTCTTGTTTTGTTGGTCTACCAACAACCATAGCTAAATAAAATTTATCAATAGTACGCTTTTTAAAAGCATCTAAAAGCTCTTGATAGGCTTCTTTATTTTTAGCAAACACTACAAGACCACGTGTGTTTCTATCAATTCTATGCACCGCCGCCGCTTTTTGCTGTTTATCTTTTAAATACCCATTAACAGATGCTGTTAGATCGTTATAAACCTCACTCTCTACTTCAAGGCCTACAGGTTTATCTAAAATTATAATGTTATCGTCCTCAAAGACAACAACTGGTTTTATTACAATACCATTTAAAACTTCGTTTGAGGCATACACATAAATCTCGTCACCATCTTTAACACTAACGTTTTCATGCACCCTTACCCCATTCACCTTTACGTCTTTTTTTCTTAAAAGCTTTTGAATTGCAGAATAACTCATTTTAGGAAATTCTTCACTTATAGCTTTAACAAGCTTTGTGTCATTTCCCTTATAGACAATAATCTCCACACTTTTCTCCTTTGCAACTTGTGCATACTAGCTTTGTATCGACCTTAATATTTTTCTTCTTAATTAATTTTAGCACAACAAATATAATAACCGCAAGAAAAATTAATAATAAAACACTAATCCACCATAAACCCATTTCAAATAGGTGTCCTATAAGATACACAACCATGCTAACAAAGTAAGCAATTAAAAATTGCAAGAAGAAGCTTTTTAACATATGTTTTGTGCTAATTTCTTTTTTTGTGCACATAAGACTTGATATACATGGCGAATATAAAAGAATAAACACAAGAAAACTTATTGCTGAAGCAAATGTAAAATGAACTGCGGAAGAAGAATTTGTAAGCGACAAACCAAGTTCACTTAAAGTGCAGGCATTAACTAAGCACAAGCTAGATACAACCATCTCTTTAGCGACTAAACCAGAAACAATACTAACAACCGCCCCTGCCATACCAAATCCAAGCGGAACAAACAAAAATTCTAGTTTGCTTGATAAAACGTTAATTATGCTTTCATTATGGTTACTTGTAACTTGTAAATTAAATTTAAAGTTATATAAAAGGAAAATAACCATACTTGATATTAGTATTGCCCCGCCAACTTTTAACACAAAACTCTTTGCAGAGCTAATTGCATCAGAGAACACTTTCTTGATTGTTGGCACTCTAAACTTTGGCATTTCAAGAATAAACACTTCCTCATCTTGCTTTTTAGAAACAAGTTTCATAACAAATGCAACAAAAAGCATAAGTAAAATTGCAAACAAATAAAGACCAAAAACAATAACCGCCTTATACTTTACAAAGAAAGCCGAGCAAATAACCGCATATATCGGAAGCTTAGCAGAACAACTCATAAAAGGTAAAAGCATAACCGTTCTTTCTCTTAATTTTTTCCCGTTTAGGTTTCTTGTTGTTATAATCGCACTTGTAGTGCAACCAAACCCCATAATCAAACTAAACACAGCTTTACCTGTAAGCCCAAATCTTTTTAAAAAGCCATCAAACATAAAAGCAACACGAGAAAGATACCCAAAGTCCTCTAAAATGTTTAAACACATGGACATAAGTATAATCTGAGGCAAGAAGCCAAGTACCGCAAGAACACCATCTATTGCTCCCTCTTTTATAAACCACATTACACCTTCGCTCTTTATAGCTCTTGATAACAAATCAACAATACTGTCAGTAACACTTTGCATAAAGGAAGAAAACATGCTAGAAAAAAAAGTACCGACTGGTCCAAACGTTATAAAAAACACAAGCCCCATAACTAAAATAAATATTATTGGTGACCAAAACGCATTAAGTAATATTTTATCAAGCTTGCTTTGACCATAGGCTCCGATTTTATCATATCCACTCTTTTTTAAAATATCATCAATAAACCCAAATTTATCTTTAACTTTTTCTTCAAAATTATCAAGCCCGCTATTGATAAATGACAGAGCCTTATTTAAACTCGAATTGTCTTGCTCATTAACCTCTTCACTCATTTTAAGTATGGCTTGCTTTAGTTTATCTACAGACTTTTTCTTTCTTGCATCAATAGGAATAACTTTTAAACCTATAAACTCAGATAGTTTTTCAGCATCAAAGCACTTAACTTCATTAGCCATATTTACAGCTAAAATTAAGTTCTTGCAAATGTTTTTTAGCTCCACCGCTAGAAGTAAATTTCTCTTAAGATTATTAGCATCTAGCACACATACTACAATCTCGTTTATGTTTTCTTTGATAAACTCAGCCGAAAGCTCTTCTTCCTTACTTATGCCCTCTAAAGAATAAATGCCGGGTAAATCACATAACATAAACTCTTTATCCTCTATTTTGAAACTCTTTTGTTTAACATCAACCGTTACCCCATGCCAGTTGCTAGCCTTTTCTTTAGCCTTAGCCATGGTATTAAAAAGAGTTGTTTTTCCAGTATTTGGATTACCACATAAAAGAACTTTCATAACTATACACCTTTCTTATAGACCATAATTTTTGATGCAATAAAATAATCAAGCGACAGCACATATCCTCTGATTGCGATAAGCATGTTCTTTCCTCTTTTTAGGTTTTTAATAACCTCAACTTTTTCATTTTTAACAAAACCAAGCTCTATAAGGCGGCGGTTCATTTTTTGATTAATCTCTTCCACTAAAAAAATAACAGATTTTTCCTTTTCTTTTAAACTAGAAAGTTTCACAATATTTACCATAATATAATTGTATTTTATCTTTCTTAATATTATGAATTTAAGGCATAAAAAAAGAAGCTAATAATAGCCTCTTAATTACTAAATTTAATTACTTATCATTAATAACTCTTTCAAATTCATTGATAAACTCAAAGAAAGTTGAAATGTCTTTAAACTTTTTGTAAATACTAGCAAAACGAACATAAGAAACTTCATCAATCTTTTGAAGCCCTTCCATGACAAACTCACCAATTTTTTTACTAGAAATTTCTTCTTCAAAAGTATTATAAACTTTCTTTTCAATCTCATTTACTAAAGTATCAATTTGTTGCATAGAAACAGGACGTTTATCACACGCTTTCATGATACCAAGTTTAAGTTTTTGAGTATCGAATTTTTCACGATTACCATTATTTTTAATAACTAAAACAGGGCTTTCTTCCACAACCTCATAAGTAGTAAAACGTCTACCACATTTAGCACATTCACGCCTTCTTCTGATAGAGTTATTTTCCTTAACATCACGCGAGTCAATAACCTTAACGTCCTCATCATTACAATAAATACATTTCATAAAAAACACCATACCTTGTATAATATAGTCATATATTACCACAAGATATAGTGTTTTGCAAATATTTTTATAACATATTTTAATTAATTTTCTAAGCCGACAAGATAGTCTGTCGAAACATTAAAATATTTAGCAATTGCAACCAATGATTTAATAAACAGACGCTTGAGTTTATTAGACATAAAAGAATGTGTCGGTTTACCGAAGAACCTGCACTTATTTAATTAAATGTTCGCCTAATTTTCTTTTGAGGGAACCCTCTTATACCTAACATAAGTTTTTGCAGCCCTTACCTCTTCTTCGCTTTGTCTTTTTCTTAAAATTGGCTCTTCAATTGGTGCTAAGCGAACTAAAATAACATCATCACCTATTTTTTTTACAAGTTCTAAAGGAATGAAAATGTCCTCACTCTTTTTAAAAACTTTTTTTATTCCCGGCACAATAAAACCAAGTACTCTGCCATTTGTACCATCAAAAGAAACATCTATAATTCGTCCAAGCCTCTTACCATCATAAAGGTTTATAACCTCTTTGCTTCTAAGAGTGTTAAAAGTAATGTCCATACTCTATATTATGCTTTATACTCAAAAATCTTGCTTTATCTAGTCAAAATGAACAAATATTTTATATAAAAGGTATATTTTTCTATGTTTAGCTTGAACAATATTCGTAAAGGAGAAAAAGTATGCCAAATAAGGTATTTATCTGTGGTATTGATACATCAAAATTACCAAGAGCCACCAACAACGAACTTATGGATTTAATGCGAGAGATAAAACAAGGAAACGAAGAAGCCAGAGAACAATTTATAATGTATAATATGCGCTTAGTTCTATCAATTTGCGGAAGATTTGCGACCACTAAAAATAATATTGATGACGTATTTCAAGTCGGCACCGTAGGTCTAATTAAAGCTATTGACAACTTTAATATGGATATAGGGGTTCGCTTTTCAACCTATGCTGTGCCAATGATAATCGGAGAAATCCGAAGATTTTTGAGAGACAGTAATGCCTTTAAAGTCACAAGAGGTTTAAGAGATATTGCATATAAAGCACTATCTGCCCGAGAAGAACTATCAAAAAACTCTATAGAAGACCCAAATTTAGACGATATTGCAAATATGATAAATATACCAAGAGAAGAAGTTGCTATGGCTCTTGATGCAATTAGTGAGCCATTATCTATCTATGAAAATGTTTATAATGACGAAGATGGTAACTTTTTAGTTCTTGACCAAATTAAAGACCCAACCAATGAGGATAGCTGGCTAGAAAAAACAGCTTTAAAAGAAGCCATGTTCTCACTCAACGAACGTGAACGAGATATTTTAAATTTAAGATATTTTCAAGGCAAAACACAAACCGAAATTTCAGACGAAATTGGAATTAGTCAAGCACAAGTATCTCGGCTTGAAAAGAATGCACTTAAAGTTATCAAGTCAACAATATAAAATTAAAAAACAGGAGCAATATTGCCCTGTTTTTCTATTGTTTATATATTCTTTAACCTCGCTTGAAGCCAGAATTTATCTAGCTTTCAGAGTGTTATGTCAGACATAAGTCCTATGTGTGACATAGTACCTTCAACTACAATAAAAAGAGCTATTTATCTAGACTTTTTTTTGCTTTAATTACTAAAAAACAAACTACTCTAACCTATGTTTTCAGTAATAATATTTTTGAGTTTATCAAGGATTTTTTTCTCTAGTCTTGAAATATAACTTTGAGAAATACTCAAGCTGTCTGCAACTTCTTTTTGCGTCATCTCCTCGCCTGAATATAAGCCATATCTCATGTTCATAATCAACTTCTCTCTATCTGGTAATAAATCTAATGCTAAACGTAAAACGTCTTTTTCTGCCTCATTTTCAAGCCCTTTTGAAACACTATCTGGCTCTGTTCCTAAAATATCTGATATAGTTAAAACGTTTCCATCTTTATCTTGATTAAGTGGTTCATCTAGGCTAAACTCTCTTTTTATCTTTGTCGATTTTCTTAAATGCATTAAAATCTCATTTTCAATACATCTAGAGGCGTATGTTGCCATTTTTATATTTTTATCATTATTGAAAGAAGAAACCGCTTTAATTAAGCCTATAGTTCCAATGGAAATTAAATCTTCTGTTGGAACACCTGTATTTTCAAATTTTTGAGCTGTATATACAACAAGCCTTAAGTTTCTTTCTATTAACTGATTTTTAGCCCATTCATCACCCTCTTTTAATTTTTCCGCAAGTTCATACTCTTCTTGGTTTGTAAGTTTTTCTGGCAAGACTTCTCCGCCAGTGCAGATATAAAAAACGTCTTGCTTAAAATTAATACCTAAAGCTTCATATATCTTTATAAGTAGTTTTTTTATTAGTTCTATAATCATTATTTACTCCTATTTTAGTTTAACCTGTCACACTCAAGTTTAATAACATGTCATAATTTATTGCATCATTAAAAACTTTATATGACACACCAACTACAAATCTATTAGTTGTATATTCACTTTGCCCTGAATTTATGACCATTTTATCCGCCTCAAACACAACCATTTTTTTTATATCGCCTGAAATTGTATTATAAGAAATTAAATGCACATTTTTAAAACCAACATTTTTGCCCTGCTCTAAAACCAAATTTTCAAGAATATCTTTTGAAAAATATTTCTCTAGGGATTTAATTGAAAGAATTATCACTGGCAAGCCTGTTTTAGTGTCATAAAGCTTATTTCCACTATCCATAAATGCTTTAAATTCTAGAATTTTATCATTAATAAAAAGTTTGACATCTTTTATAAATGGCTCAAGCTCTTTTTTTCGAGATAAGTATTTCGCAACACCAATTATTAAATAAATATATATAGAAACAATTAAAAGAATTACGCCAAGAGGAATAGCTATATCATATCCACCTTGGCTCAAAAGTTCTAAACTTGTTCCAAAAGCAAGAAGCGTTGCTAAACTTGCACCAACCAATAAAAGTGTGTATCCAATAAATAAAAGAAAACTAAATATAAACTCTTTAAGTTTTAAATATTTAGACAGAATTAAAACCATGCTTACACCAAGCCCAATTTTAATTAAAACAAGTAGCCAACTACTAAGGTTAAATAATGGCAAAACCACAGCAACTATAGTTCCAAGCCCGCTAGACAAAATAAGCCTAAGCCAAGACGACCGAAGCTTTAAAGTATTTTTAACACATAAAAGTATTAAGGTATTAATAACCAAGTTATCAATTAAAACATATTCAATATATATTTCCATACCCATACTATACGAAATTTAAACTTAAAAACAATAAAAGAATTTTGACAATAAACCTCGCAGAAAAAAAGAAAACCAAAAAATATGGAAGAACTAAAAAATCTTCGAAAGCATAATTCCTTTCGAAGATTTTAAGTTAACTACAATAAAAACCTTAGGCTGTAAATCTTTTGGGATATTAGTCCTCCAAGCCAACCAAATAATCAATTGAACATTTAAAAAACTTTGCTAAAATAATTAATATTTCAAGTGATGGAACTCTTTCTCCAGCCTCCCATCTTGCAATTGTTGGTTGACTTACATTAATTAATTTTCCAAACTCAGTTTGATTAAGACCCTTTTCTTCCCTTAATTCTTTTAATCTATCTGGTAATTTATTCATAATATTTCTCCATAAACCAATATTATTACAAATTGTCATAATTTTCTTGACTTATACCATTTTGTCATATTATAATTTTAATATACCAAAACGGTATAAGGGAGAAAAATATGATTATACCAATAAAAACTGAATTAATATTAAATTTTATCAAAAAGAACAATTTAACAAAAAGCAAGTTTTGTAATATTTGTAAAATTAACACAGACACTTTAAATAGAATTTTAAGCAAAACAAGAAACTATCGATTATCAGCCTTATTTAAAATAGCAAAAGTCATAAAAATTGAAGTTAGAGACCTTTTTTATGATGAATAAGAGTTAAAATACTATCCAAATTAAAATAGCTTTTAATGTTTTTTTATTATAAATTGATACATTCCAAAAAACTAAAATAAGCCAGAGTTTGCTTTTTTACAACTTTCACTTACTTTACAAGTAGGTCAAAGTTTATATGCTGTGCAAAGCACAAAAAAAATTCCAGACAGGAGTTTCCTTTAAATTTTTTAAAGATTTTAAGCTGTAAAAATTTAAAGCCAGCTTTAATAAAAAACACACAGCACCAGCTGTGTGTTTTCTATATTTTTTAAATGACTGCTTGAATTTTTGAAATTTCTACAATTAGATGTGTGAAATCTGGCTTATTTTCTTCGTAGAAAAGACCAGTCAACACTATATCCTCAAAATAGGTCACAATTTGCTTAAAGAAAAAAGAAATAAAAAAATTCAAGCGGAAGTTTAGTTTTTCCTAAATGACTGCTTGAATTTTTGAAATTTCTGCATTTATTTGAGTGAAGTGTGACCTATTTTCTTCGTAGAAAACGTCGGTCAAATTTATAGTTTGCACTTTCCAGAAGGCAACAAAAAAACACAGACAGGCGCTTATTAAAATAAGTAACTGTTTGTGTTTTTGAAGTTAACACACTGGAAAGTGTGAAATAGAAGTTTAACGACGTTTTCTTAAGAATGGTGGAAGATAATCATCCCCATCAATATCTAACCTTGAAGAAGATATACCTGTATCAACTCTTGGTTGAGGAGCTGGCTCTTTAACTTCTTCTTTTCTTATTTCTGGTTTTCTTTCCTCATATACAGGAGCTTGAGGCTCTCTTTGAGGCATTGGTTGAGGAGCTGGTTGCTCTTTAATAACTTGAGGTCTGAATTCGTCTGCAAATAATTTTATATTTGGATTAAAGGTTGGTCTTGCTTCCTCCTTTTGTTCTTGTTTTTGCTCAGTTGCTACTGGTTTGCCAGCTAAGAACTCTGCAAATCTAGTTCTATCAAAAGTATTTTGAGAAACTTGAACTTGAGGCTTAGGTTGAACTTTTTCCTTTTGTTCTTCTTCACCTAACATACTTTCAAATGTTGAATTTTGGAAACCTGTTGCAATAACAGTGATTTGAATTCTATCATTGAAAGCTTCATCAATAGTTGCACCAAAGATTGTGTTTGCTGATGGGTCAACAACTTCTTTAACTAAAAGCACTGCCTCATTGATTTCATCTAGAGTTAAATCAAAACCACCAGTAATATTAATAATTACTGCGGTTGCTCCCTCAATAGTTGTCTCTAACAGTGGGCTTGCAACAGCTTGCTTAACAGCTTCAATATTTCTCTTATCACCAATACCTTCACCGATACCCATGTGAGCAAGACCTCTGTTTTTCATAACAGTTTTAACGTCCGCAAAGTCTAGGTTAATAAGTGATGGTGTTGCGATAAGGTCTGAAATACCTTGAATACCTTGACGAAGCACATCATCTGCATATTTAAAAGCATCAACAACAGGAGTTCCTTTTGGAACAACTTGAAGTAATCTATCATTAGGAATAACAACCAAAGTATCAACACACTTTGATAGGTTTCTAATACCAAGTTCTGCATTTTGAGCTCTTGTTCTACCTTCAAAAGCAAAAGGTTTTGTAACAACAGCGATTGTCAATATTCCCATTTCTTTAGCAATAGAAGCAATTACAGGTGCAGCACCTGTTCCAGTTCCACCACCCATACCAGCAGTAATAAATACCAAATCGCTACCTTTTAATTTTTCAGCAATTTCCGCACGACTTTCCTCCGCTGCTTTTCTACCCATTTCAGGATCTGCACCAGCACCAAGTCCGCGAGTTAATTTTTCACCGATTTGAATTTGACAAGTTGCATCACTCATCATAAGAGCTTGCTTATCAGTGTTGACAGCAATAAACTTTGCACTCTTCAAATTAGCAGCAATCATACGGTTAACAGCGTTGTTTCCACCACCACCAACACCAACAACTAAAATTTGACAAATTGGTTTAATATTGTTGTAATCCATATCCTATCCTTTCCGCCTCTCTACCGAACCGGCGGTCAGTTCATATGCAACTTGGTTTTCTTTTATAGTAGTTATAAAACAATACCAAACTTGCAACCACCATTGATAATTTATTTCAACAGCGGGTAAATTTTATATTTACTATGCTATTAACTAGCAGTTTTTAATTCTTACTTTGTTATGTTATCTATTGTTAACAAGCAAGAACTTATCATTTTCTTGACATTCTATAGCAAGATCTAATAGTCCAATTTCTGAAGAATAATCAGGTCTTGAAATATGTGGAAGATTTGGAGCCACAAGCTCAACCCTTCTTCCTAGTCTTCTTGATAAGAAATCTTTAGCACCTTTAATGAAGTTTAACCCACCACCAGTTAGGTATACTGGTATATATTCTGGGAATTCAAATTCACAACGTTCCAAACATTTAAGAATATATGATGCAATTAAATCAAGTCTATCTTGCACGATTTCATTTGTTGCCTTTGCAGAGAATGGAGATATAAAGTTTTTACCTTGAACTTCATAAGTATCACTCTCCTGTGCGTCCCAACTTAAAACAACCTTTCTCTTTAGACTTTCAGCTTCAGCAAAAGATATTTTCAAGCATTGACTTAAATCTCCAGTAATGAAGCCACCACCCATAGAAAAGCTGTTTAAAAATAGCAAACCATCTCCACGAATAAGCATTACGTTAGTTGAAATGTAACCACTATCCACCAAGATTACATATCTATCACGCACTGATGGCTCAAATAAATGCATAGCTTCAGCTAAGCAAGATGACATAAAGCCAGTTCTTCTTATTGAAAGTTCAGCCAAAATATCATCAATAAAATCAATAAAATTGTTTTCAGCTAAAACATAAGATATAAGCCCGCGAAGTTTAGTTGATGCAAGGCCTCTAGGTTCAATTAGTCTCCTACCATCGTCCAAAGTAAAATAAATTGGCGACTGGTTAATAACACTATGTGTTGGGTGCTTTTTGTAAACATTACCAACGAAGTATAATTGCTTGATATCACTATCATTAACTTTCTTACGCTTTGTGAAGTTAATTTGAGTATCACGACAAACAACACTAGTAAATTCACCAGGAACACCAACAATAATGTCTGTAATTTTAGAACCGTAGACAGTTTCTGCATTAGCAACAGCTAAGCCAATAGCATACTTGACTTGTTCTGGCTCCAAAAATTCGCCTTTTTGATAACCAGCATAGTCAGCCTCGCCCTTTCCTTTAATGCGGAAAGTACCGTTAACACCACGTTCACCAACCATGACAGAGATTGCCATAGAACCAATATCTAAAATTGCAACGTCTTTTTTATTCATAAAACCCCTTTATTAGTATTGCCAATAAGGCATTATTTCATGATTTATAATGAAATTATAAACTATACAAATTAGCCTTGTCAAACGAATAAATATATTTTTAAAGTATATTTACCACATAAAATAATAAAAAGAGCAGGCTATTTTTTTGCCTACTCTTGATTATCACTTCCGTCTTTTACGAATATGTGTTTATAACTTAAAGTAAAGTCTTTATAAACAGTTATTGTAACTCTGTCAAGCTTGTCTTGATATTTTACGTTTTGGCTAACATCACTTGCATATATATAAACAGCATGTGCAATCTTTTCTTTTATCAAATTATCACCTTGAATAACAATTGTTACACCGTCTGCTTTAACCTTTAAAGTAATCACGTTAGTTCCCAAAATATCGTCATTTGAGAGTGCTATGTGTGACATAATAGATAGCGGTGTAGCCTCAAAACCATAGACACCGTCTATAATTTCCTTCATTTTGTTTTTAAGCTCTTTGTTATCCCAAAAGCCCCCTACTTCTACATCTAAAGTTAGGTTTTCTACAGATAAAATAGGCACTTCTGAGTTACCATTTTCATTAATATTTATAGGAGCAACAATCTCTAAACACTTTAAGTCCTCATCAAAGATATACCAAAAACCCTCGTTACTTAAAATTCTAAATACAGGTGCCCTTTCATAAACATAAATTATTGCAGTGTTTGGAAAAGTTTTTACAATATTAAAACTTGCATAAGGGAAAGCTTTTTCAAGTTTAGCTTCAGCTTTTTCATAATTAGCAAAAACAATATTCTTTCCTTTTTTAATACTAGATTTTTCTATAATCTCACTTTTAGTGTACTCTTCTACTCTAAAAGTACTAGTAGCATAGTCAACTTTAATTGTTCTTAAACTAAAAAGGGTGCCAAAAAGTACCATTAGCAAAATAAGAGCGCCAACGATAGACCCAATAATGATTAAATTCTTTTTAGTTTTACTCATATCTATTATTATAACGACAAATCTCGCATTTGACTATTAATTTTTGATATTATTTTCAAAAAATCTAAAAGTTGACCCTCTCATAAATCAATATGAGCTGATTTTTTTAGTAAAACAAAGAACAACTTATAATCTTCTAACTATGTCTGCACCTAAGCTTTGATACTTATCTTCTATTCTTTCATAACCCCGATCAACATATTTTGCATTTAAAACTTTAGTTTCTCCTTTTGCAACAAGCCCAGCTAAAATAAGCCCAGCACCGCCCCTAAGGTCGTGAGCAACAACTTCTGCTCCATAAAGGCAAGAAACACCTCTAACTATTGCCATTCTATCCTTAGTTGTAACCTTTGCTCCCATTTTTATAAGCTCTGGCACATGCTTAAACCTTGTTTCAAACATATTTTCTGTTACAACACTAATTCCATCTGAAATGGTCTGAAGAGCAAGCATTTGAGCCTGCAAATCTGTAGGAAACCCGGGATATGGCTGAGTATCTATAGAAGCACAAGCAATAGGTCTCTTTTTTGCTTTAAGCTTGATTGTTGAATGGTCATAATCAATCATAGAGCCCGCATTTCTAAGTTTATTTAAAAGAGCATACACATCTTGATAATTGGCATTTGTAAGGCAAATATCGCCCCCTGTCATAGCAGCACCAATAAGATATGTTCCCGTAATTATTCTATCAGGCATAGGCTTATAGCTGCCGCCACTTAACTTACTAACCCCTTCAATTATAATAGTACTTGTTCCCGCACCCCTAATCTTTCCACCAAGAGAGTTTATAAAATTTGCAAGGTCGACAATCTCTGGCTCTTTTGCTGCATTTAACAAAGTTGTTTCCCCTTTTAAAAACACAGCACTCATTATAATATTTTCTGTCGCACCAACACTTGGAAAATCAAGATGCACAACTCCCGCCCGCATGTTTTCTGCTGAGCAATTTATAAAGCCATAATCCTCATCTATCTCTACACCCAAATCTCTTAAAGCAGAAAGATGCAAATCTATTGGCCTAGAGCCAATATCACAACCTCCCGGATATGCTACCCTTGCTCTAGAATATTTTGCTAAAAGTGGGCCAAGCATAAAAATACTAGACCTAATATCTTTCGCAAGTTCACTCGGAATTTCCAGCTTTTTGAGTTCTGCTTTAACTATAGCTTTATCTTGCTCTCTTTTAACAAAAGCACCCATATTTTTTAATATTTCAAACATTTTATCAACATCAATAATATCAGGAAGTCCTACTAAACAAACCTCTTCATTAGTAAGTATTGTTGCTGCAATAATAGGAAGCACTGCATTTTTTGCTGTATCAACCTCAATTTTGCCACGAAGTGCATTTCCGCCACGAATTATAAAATGCTCCATATTTCCCCCAAAAGTAAAGTATATTATAATTTATGATAACAATTCTATTTAAGTGAAAAAAGAGTGGAAATTCCACTCTTTTTAACTTTATTTATCTTACTAATTATCTTTTTCTAAAGATGCAATTAAATCACAAGCCTCGTCTAAAACAGCTTCTCGATTTTCAAAAGTGTTGAAGTAATAAAACCCAAACTTTTCACACTCTTCTTTAAGTTTATTACTTTCATTAATGATGTTTTCGCAAAATCTTAAAATCCACTCGTCATCTTTTTTATGTGTCCAGTCATTTTCTGTATCATGCTCTCTAATCTTCTTTAAAAAAGCTTCTGGAGATGGTGCATTAATACCCAAAAACACCACTATATATCTATCTAGCTTTTCATATTTTGCGATATTGCTTGGCAAAAATTGAGAACCTGGAAAAACTGTAATATTCCCCGCATACTTTAAATCCCTACAAAAACCGTTTAATACTTCAAACAAAAAAGGCTCATATTTTTCTCTTGCAAGCTCTGCATTTCTGTGTGTTATACCAAACTCTGGAAACACCTTATCAAAAGCATTGACAATTGTATCACTTTCTACCTTTGAATACTTAAACCTTTCTCTTACTAAATTTGCTAAGGTTGTTTTACCAGCCCTAACAGTTCCACCAATTATAATATTTTTCATTTTACCTCCTTTATCCTTTCAACTATTTTTCCCCAATTCTCTTTATTTTCAAAACAGTGAGCATCATCAACATAGAACAAATTATAATTGAACTTATCCGCTATTTCTAAGGTATCTTTTCTTGGAATTAAGGTGTCTTTAGTTCCGATAAACACATCGGTATCATAACTTATTTTTTCATCAATTTTATAAAGGTTGTTATCATATAAATCATCTAAAAAGGATTTGTGCATAAATTTATTTAAACTTCTCTTCATTGAAACAAAATCATTTTCTTTAAGTTCAGAATATTTAAACTCCTTAGTAAGTTCTAAAATCTCTAACATTCTAAATGCAGGGTTTACATAAATAACCTTGTCAATTTGAGGCTTATATTTTAATAAGTAATTTAAAACCCTATAGCCACCGTAACTAACAGCAACTAAAATTATAGGTTTGTTAGGTGCCATACTCTTTATGTGGTTTATAGCAACATCTATCTCTTCTAAAATATCCGCTAGTCTCATTTTGTCTGCAGGGACTTGACTATCACCATGCCCGCAAGAATTAAACGAGCAAACCCAAGACCTTGTAGCGAGATGCTTTAAACCGCTATAAGCATCACTCCACTTATCACCATTGAAGCCATGAAAACACATAACAATATTGTCAAAATCATCATTCCCATTGGTCACAAGGTCAATAGTATAATTTTTCATTTGAATTAATATGTTCTTTTTCATTTTATACCCCCAATAAAATGATTATATAATAAAATAAAAAAAGAAAGCAAAGGATTTTACTTCGCTTTCAAACTTTTTCTATAGTTACTTTATCTCTCCATCAATAAACTTAACGTCATTTCTAAGATTTTTCCCATTTTTACTATAATCTTCATAAAAGACAGATGCTACTTCTGGAGGCATTAAAGGAAGATTTGGTATTTCTAAAATATCAATAAGTTTTGGAATATAAACCCCATTAGTCTGATTTTCTTGATATTCTTCACCTTCTCCAGTGCCAAATTCACCACCAGTCCAGCTTGATAAATAGAAATGCTCAATACTTCTTGAACTTTCATAAGTATACACTTTTTTAATAGGCTCAATAAATATTCCGAACTCTTCTAAAACTTCCCTTTTAGCGCACTCTAATTCTGTTTCATTTTCTTCTTTTCCGCCACCCGGAAAGGTATAATAAATTCTATCACCTTTTTCACGATACATTGAAACAAGCTTATTTTCATGAATTATAATCGCCCTAACACTAACCCTTTTATCCACCTTTTTAC
>JAZSJW010000032.1:0-15472 GCA_045534555.1 Clostridia bacterium | reverse complement strand
CACGAAAGTGTTTTTAAGGGGAGAGGAAAACCCATCTGATAAAAAAGCGACATTTTACATTAGTAAAATTAGCGAAAAAAGAAGATGAGGTTTGACGACGAGCCCCCGATGACCCACCAAAATAATAACCAGCCTTAGTGGCTGGTTTTATTTTGTCTGGTTATGGTGGCGAGAACCCTGATGGTTCTCTAAAAAAAATAGCACACGTTATTGTGTGTTTTTTTTGTGTCCGTTTTTTTGGGCGAGGGGTTTGGTATTATTTGGGTAATATAACTAAAGGAGATAATAAGATGAAAAATAAAATTAGAGATATTTTAAATAGACTTAGCTTTGAGGACTTTATTTCAGTTTCTCGTATTCAAAGATTTTTTAGGGTTGGTTATAGTAGGGCTTGTAGATTTATTGATAAAATGCAAGAACTAAACATTATAGAACCTTATAAAGACGGTAAAACACAAATTATTGATAAAGAAAGATTTTTAGAAGAGGGCACTAAAGAAATCTTTGAAAACTGGAATATTAATGCTTTTTTTGATTATGAAATTCTTAATAATAGTTTTTTAGATAGTACTAGGGTGGTTACTTCAGCTCTCGATTTTTTAGCTGTTGATGAGTTTGCAAAAAAGATTGATGAGGTTTTAGGCACTAAGCTAGAAAAAATTGATAGTGCTGATAGAAGAAGAGAAAACTTTTACGATTTAGTTGCATGTAACGAAGCTAGGCGAAAAATTGTTGAGTTTATAGTTAGTGACTATGTTTCTTATAATCTAAAACAAAATCTCAAAATGTTTTTAGATGAGTATTGGCTAAATAAAATAAACAATTACAAAAGTTTTTTGGAGGACAATAAAAATGACAAGAGAGATTAATATTACACCTATTTCAAAACTGTTAGAATGTTTAGAGATAATCAAGTTTATTCACACAAAGCTTGCAAGTGATTTAATATTTTTAAAGAAATTTGACAAAGTTTTTAAACAAAATGTATGTTCGCTTCCTAGCAAAAAAGAAAGGGCAGATAAGCTCCTTAATTTTTATAACTATGACGACAAAAATAAGTTTGTTTTTGAATACTTTGCTCTAAGTTATCTTAAAAAACATCTTTATCATGAGAGAACTAGATTTCAACAAGAAGAGTTTGACAAGCTAGAGAAAATATTAAATAATATTAACAAAGAGTTTGAAGAGTAATGAAAGGAGTTTATATGAAAATAGAAGTTATAAAAGGTAGTGTTGTAGACGCATCGGCAGATGCAATTGTTAATGCTGCTAATGAAAATTTGTTAATGGGTGGCGGTGTTTGTGGTGCTATATTTCAAGCTGCAGGAATTAAAGAACTAACTGAGGCTTGCAGGAAGCTTGGACATTGTGATACTGGGGCTGCAGTAATAACACCTGCATTTAATCTTAAATCAAAATATATAATCCACGCAGTTGGTCCTGTTTATACTGGGAAAACTATAGATGCAGATTTACTCTCGTCAGCTTATGGTTGCAGTCTTTTTTTAGCAGACATTCATAAGTGCAAAAGCATCGCATTCTGTTGTATTTCAACGGGTATTTATGGTTATCCGTTAGAAGAAGCTAGTGTTCTTGCTGTTAGAGAAGTTTTAGAATATATCCCTAAAAGCCTAGAGAAAGTTCAGTTTTATTGCTATACTGATAGAGAATATGAGGTTTATACCAGGCTAATAAATTCTGTTAATGAATTGCTAGGAGAATAATATGAGGTATGCTATTTCGGATATTCATGGTAATTATGATTTGCTTATAAAACTTTTAAAAAAGATTAAATTTTCTAAAAATGATAAGCTATATGTTGCTGGTGACTTTATTGATAAAGGCAAAGGCTCTATAAAACTTGTTAGGTTTTTTCAAAGTTTAGGGGAACAAGCTATTGTTATAATGGGTAACCATGAATACGACTTCTCTAAATATATGAGGAGTTTAATTAGGCAAGATTTAGATAATGAAAGTCTAATTATTAAAGCAAAAGAATATTTAAAAGAAACTGAAGATTTAACTTTTAGTGACCTTGAAAATATTATGTTTCTTCCGTTTTATCATGAAGAAGCGGATTTTATAATGGTGCATGCTGGAGTGCCTCTTGATGAAAATCAAAAAATTTTACCTTTAAGGCAAGCAAAAAGAGAAGAACTTGTTTATGGTAGAGAATTTAAAGAGCCAAACGTTTTACCAAATCAAGAAAAATGTGTACTCTTTGGGCATACACCGTCCTTTTATATAAGCGGAAAACCAGAGATTATTAAATATAGACGAGAAGAAGCAAAAGGGGATAAACTTTCGGATTATTACAAAATTCATTTAGATACAGGAAATTATTTAACTAAGACACTTGGTATTATTAATCTTGATACTATGGAAACGGTATATGAAAACGAATAAAAAATAAATAGTTGTCCAAAAAACTGGACAACTGTTTTTATATAATGCTAGAATAAGTAAGAGGTTAGTATGAACAAGACTTTAATTATAATTTATGTGCTTAGAATTTTAGAGGAGTTTTCTGATGAAAACCACCCATTAACTCAAGGTGAGATTAATGAAAAACTAAAACTACTTTATGGAAAAGAGTGTGACAGAAAGACTATCGCTGAAAAGATAGATAGCCTTATTTTTGCTGGATATGATATTGTGAAAAATTCGGGTGGCGGTTGTTACTTAGCATCTAGAGATTTTGAGCCTAGTGAAATTTCCTTTTTAATTGATGCGGTATTTTCTTCAAAAGCGATAGACAGCAAGAAATCTCGAGATTTGTCTAAAAAATTATATTCAAGCTTAAGTAAATATCAAAGAAAGAAATACAACTATATTTATAAAAGTGATGAGGTTGCAAGAACTACAAATAAGCAACTTTTCTATACCATAGATGTTTTGCATGAAGCGATAGAAAAGCAGTGTCAAGTAGAGTTTTATTATGAGAAACCTTTTGTTTCAAAAACTCTTCAAGATAAGCAAAATGAAAGAAAATATGTGATTAATCCATACTTTTTGGTGAATAATCAGGGCAAATATTATTTGGTTTGCAATAATTCTTGGTTTAATGATGTTGCAAATTATAGAGTAGAGCAGATTAAGGACATTAAAATCATAGATAGTAAAATTAAGCCTATTACTAGCCTTAAAGGTTATGAAAAGGGGCTTGATATTGCCAAATATGTAAATGAGAATATTTATATGTTCTCTAACCATACAGTTAATGCGACTATGAAACTTGAAAGTGAGTATGCTGTCAGCATGGTGCTTGATTGGTTTAGTAAAAATGCTAAAGTTTACACTAAAGATGGCAAGATTTATATAGATGTCGTGGCGGACGAAATGGCACTTATTTACTGGTGCTTGCAATACGGTGAGTGGGTAACTTTAGTTAGTCCACTTGAAACAAGAGAAAAAATCAAAAAGCAAATAGATACGTTAAAAAGAAAATACAATTAAAAGGTAAAAAATATGGAAAAAATTGAAGATAAAATTGGATATTTAACTATAAAAGATATTGTTGCGAGAGTAGAAGCAAACAACTTTCTTTTACCAATGCTTCAAAGAGATTATGTTTGGGACCCAACAAGAGTTGCAAACCTTTTTGATAGTATTTACAAAAATTATCCAACAAGTAATTTAATTCTTTTACAGTTGCCTAAAGCAGCTATAAAATCAGGCAAAATTGAGTTTTATGAAATACCAAAGCAACAAACTGAAAATTTGTTTGATAATGCAAAAATAAGCCCAGAGCAAGATACAATTTACTGTATCATGGATGGGCAGCAAAGAATAACATCAATTTATCTTGCAATAAAAAATTATTTAAAGAAGAAAAAAAGAGTTGGCTTTAAGCAAGAAGAATTATTTTTTAATGCAATTCATTCTGTTGAGGCTAAAGAGGAAATTTTGTCAGACGAATTAGATGATGATGGTACACTAAATTCTAATATTTTTGCATCTAAAGACGCAGAAGAGCTTTCAGCTTCTGGGGTTTATATAAAAGTTAAAGATATTTATGAAACAGAAGATAATGATGTTATTTTAGAAAATTTAATTGAAAAACTTGACAGATTTATTTATAAAACTGATGAAATTGGAAATTTTGTCATCAAAAAAGATGGTAAAAGGGATGAAAAGCAAAGTAGTATTAAAAAAACTAATGCTTTAAAGATAAAAAAGATAATTGAAACAAACAAAAGCATTATTATTGACAATATTGATAACTTTAGAAACTTGCTAAATGATAAACCTGTTATTGAGTACAGCATAGTTTCTCTTGAAGATTTAGGTATGACTAAAGAAATAGAAGTTGATGGCGGGATAAAGACAGAATATACCATTGATGCAGATACTTTGCTTAATATTTTCTTTAGGTTAAATAGTGGAGGTAAGGCTTTAACTTCTGCAGATTTATTGTTCTCTAAAATAACAATTTATGCTAAAGATAATAAGATGGGTGGGGCAAGAGAACTTTTCTCTAAATATATTTCTGAACTCAACGAAAAAATCACAAAAGATAATAATGCGTTTAAATTTAAGTTTACTATTGATGTATTCATGCGTGCATTATGGATGTTTTTTGGAACTCAAAGTACTTTCAAAAGTTTCTTGGCTAGTGATAACATAAAAGAATTTTGTACTGAAACTTGTTTTAAAAATGTATACTTGGCACTTAAGAAAGCTAGAGATTTATTTGTTAAAGCTGAATATAATTCTAAAAATATGACCTATAACATGTTATTGCCAATCGCTTATTACTGCTATAATGGTGGAGAGACAAAAGATGAAGATGCTATAGAAATGTCTAAATACTTTGCGACATCTATGCTTACAAATTATTTTGGCTCGCACTCAGACTCAACACTGGTTGCCTTTAGAAATGCAATGAATGTAAACAAGGATAAACTTGGTTTATTTAAAGTTAAGGATAAATATAAATTTAATTTTAAACTTTTACAAGATAAGCTTAATGAAAGGGAGACAGATAATAAGTTTAAGGTTTCTGAAGATAATATTAAAAGAGTGTTTAAGTTAAACTACAAAAAGAATTATGACGAGATTAAACAAATTCTATTTATGCTTTGTGGAGATTGGTATAAGCAAACTATCATAACAGAACTTGACCATATGCATGCGAAATCTTTTGCTGAAAATAAAATAGATAAGTATAAAAATGCGGTAAAAGATAAGTTTGATGAAGAAGAATATAAGTATTTTGTAAAAAATTATAACAACTTTGCAAACTTACAACTGCTAACAAAAGAGGATAATATTAAAAAACTAGATCAGCTCTTAACCAAATGGTTTGATATGTATGTTGAAGAAGAGCAAAAAACTCTTGCTAAAAAATACTTTATTCCATATGAAAGTCAAGACGATTTAGAACTTTCAAACTTTAGAAATTTCTATGAAAATAGGGCAAAGCTCATGAGTGATAAGCTTTGTGAAATGTTTAACATTAGACCTATTGATAAAGTTTTAGAATAAATAAAAGCACCTAATTTTAGGTGCTTTTTATTTTTACTTAGATTTTTCGGTTTCTTCTTCGGCTTTTTCTTCGGTGGCTTTAGTTTTTTGCTTTTTGCTTGAAACAACTTCTTTATTTTCTTGCTTTGCTTGATTTGCTAATTTTTGATTTGTTTCACGAATTTGTTCGTTTAAAGCTTTTAATTTTTCTACAGCATTAATTACTTCGTGAATTTTATTTTCTCGGTCTGCAAGAATTTCAAGAGTTGTGTTGTTTCTTTCAATTTTCTTAGTTTTTGATTTGCTTATTTTATTAGCGATTTCTCCAATAAGCCAAGAGGTACCTGTTGGTAGGGTTAAGCCAGCAATTGCTGCTGTAAATATGCCATAAGTGGTAAAATGCATTAGAGCAAAGGCTTCAATTGCAGAAGCTAAACCAACTACGCCACAAAGCAGAAGCATAAATCCAGTTATTGATTGATTTGTTAGTGAACCCATAAGTTTACCAAAATATTTTGTTTTAAGCGGCCAATCATGAAAAGTTTTTTGTGCTTTTTGTGATTTTTCTAAACTAGCTTGAAGTTTTTTATTTTTTTCAATTAAGTCTTTTCTCATGTCTTTAATATATCCTAATTCTCTTTTATAACTTTCCATAAGTAACCCTCGTTCATAAAATTTTAATTTGTAAATTTATTATAACAAAGAATATCTCAATATGCAATACTCAAATTGACAAAAGTTTTCTATGTTGCTATAATTTATTCGAGGTAAAACGAATGGATAGACAATATTTAAAATTACTTGAGGAAATAAAACTAAATTCGACTATATGCGGAATTTCGTCTGATGATGTTAATTTTGCTAAGAGTTTAGTTGATAATAAATGTAAAGATAAAGATATTTTTGTTTGTGAGGGGCTTTGGGCTGTAGATAAGCTTATTGAAAAAAACTTTGAAGTATCTCATTTTTTCTATAATCAAGAAAAACTTGAAAGCGGTAATGTAAAGGGTAGTGATTTAGATAAAATTTACAAAATGAGCAAATATGCTAAAAAAGTATGCGCTGTTTCAGATAAAGCTTGCACAAAAATTAGCGATAGAGATGGTAAGGACGACTTTTTTATTGTTGCACGCCTTAAGAAATACACTTTAGGGGATTTAGAAGCTTTAATTAAGGGAAAAACAAGTGTTTTAGCAATTGTTATGGACGGGCTAGAGCAACCGGGTAATATTGGGGCAATTTTAAGGTCTTTTGATAGTGCAGGTGGGGATTTTGCAATTGTTACAAATAAGCAAGCTAGATTATCTCATTCAAGATTAGTTCGTTCAAGCTTAGGTGCTAGTTTTATGCTCCCATGCCTTGAAGAAGATATTGACAAAGTTCAAGACTGGCTTGTAAAAAACAACTTTAAGTGTGTTGTAACAGATTTGCAAGCTAAAAAAAGTTATAGAGAAGTGGATTACTCGGGAAGAATTGCTGTTATTGCTGGTAATGAACATACTGGAATTTCAGCCTCTTGGAGAAAAGTTAAAGGTGCAGAAAGTATTATAATTCCAATGCTAGGCTCAGTAGAGAGTTTAAATGTTGGTTTTGCAAGTACTTTAGTTGCATACGAAATTGGTATGCAAAAACATGAAAGAAATAAAAACTTATCTTAAAATTAAATGTAAAAATTAAGCTAATTATCTCGGCTCGCCCAGATGGGAGAGCTGGATTTCCAAATTTGATTTGGAAAGACTGAGAGGGAGAAAATAATGAAAGATTATAATCCACAAAATAGAGGTAATGCAAAAAGACTTAGAAAAGAAATGACATCATGGGAAAGGAAGTTGTGGTATTGTTTTTTGAAGGATTATAAATACAAAATTAAAAAGCAAGAATTAATTTTAGATTATATAGTTGATTTCTATTGTGCAAGAGCTAAAGTTGTAATTGAATTAGATGGTGGAGGGCATTTTGAAACCAAGGAGGCACAAGATAAAGATAAAAAAAGAGATGAAAATTTAGAAAAATTTGGTCTTAAGGTTTTAAGAATTATAAATCTTGATATAGATAAAAATTTTGAGGGAGTATGTGAGTATATAGATACAGAGATAAATAAGAGGATATCTCCCTCTCAGTCAAGAAGCTGAAGCTCTTGACAGCTCTCCCGTCCGGGCGAGCCAAGAAATAAAATGTTGAGAGGTATAAGTTTGTTAAAATTATCAAGAAACAAGATGTGTTAGGTATAAGTTTTTTAGAATTATCAATAAAAAGGAGAACAAAATGGAAAACAAGGTAGTTGTGATAACTGGGGCGAGCAGAGGAATTGGTGCAGAAATTGCAAAAGCTTTTGCTAAAGAAAAGGCAAGAGTTGTTATTCACTATAATAAAAGTGTTGCTGATGCAGCAAAAGTGTCTCGTGAGGTTTTAGAGCTTGGCGGAACTCCACTTATAGTTAAAGCTGATGTTTCAAAATATGAAGATGTAAAGTATATGTTTGATTATATAAAGAAAACTTTTGGAACGGTTGATATTCTAGTTAATAATGCAGGTGTTTGTGACTACTCTCTTATGTGTGACATAGCACCCGAAACTATCGATAAAATCGTAGATATTAACCTTAAAGGCTGTTTATATACTTGCAAAGAAGCTAGCAAAATTATGCTTTATAATCAAGCTGGCAAAATTATTAATATATCTTCAATTTGGGGTGAAGTTGGTGGTGCAAATGAAGTAACTTATAGTGCGGCAAAGGCTGGCATTATTGGGCTTACAAAGGCACTAGCAAAAGAACTTGAATTCAATAACATAAAAGTTAATGCAATTGCTCCTGCAACAGTTATTAATACGGGTATGACTAAAAATTTATCTCAAGAAACGCTAGAAGAGTTAACAGAGTTGTCACCAAATAAAAAATTGCTCTCTGTTAGCGATGTTGCTGAAAAAGTGCTATATTTAGCAAGTGAAAAGGGTGATAAAATTAACGGTGAAGTAATTAGCTTAAGGTAATTAAAAACAACCACTTCGGTTGTTTTTATTTTGCTTATTTTTTTATGTGTGTCTTTACCTTTATTTCTGTTTTAAATTTATTAACCATAACTTTAGATTTGGCATACCATAAATTATAGATATGAAAGGGGCAAGTATATGTGTGAATTTGTGGTTTCAACTAAAGATATTTTAGATAACTTAAAAAAAGTAAAAAATAAACTTAAAACTAACACTAAAGTTTGTGCTGTTGTTAAGGCAAATGCCTATGGTTTTTGTTTAGAAAAGATTGTAAATCTAATAAAAGAAAAGGTGGATTATTTTGCTGTTGCAAGATTTGATGAATTTGTCGAGCTTAGAAAATATGATGATATAAAGCCCTGCTTAATATTATCGCCACTATATGATAAAGAGTTAGAAGAGGCGATAAGGCTTAAAGCTGAAATAACAGTTTCATTAAATAGTGATGTTGAACTAATTGATAAACTTGCTCAAAAATATCAAGTTAAAGCAAAAATACACTTAAAAGTAGATACTGGAATGTCTCGTTTTGGGTTTAATGATTTTTTGGAGTTTAAAAAGGCTTTAAAAAGACTTACTAATTTAAAAAAGATTGAGGTTGTTGGGCTTTATTCACACTTTTATAATGTTGAAGATAAGTCTTGTAATTTAAAACAGAGAAGTAAATTTATATTCTTTAAAAAACTAGTAAATAAATATGGCTTTTATCCTATTTGTCACATCTCAAGTTCTAAGGGAATTAAAGATGTATTAAACCAGTTTGATATGGTCCGATTAGGCTTTGATTTATACCACTCAAATGAACACAGCCTTTTATCTCGTGTGCTTGAAATTAAAAAGTTAAAAAGGGGCGAATGTGTTGGATATTCGGGTTTATATAAAGCACAAAAAGATATGTTTATTGCGGTGTGCTTAGGCGGTTATGCTGATGGCATTACAAGAAATATGAATAAGTCCTATGTGCTTATCAATGGGAATAAATGTAAAATACTTGGAAATATTTGTATGGATACCTTTATGGTAGAAGTTCAAAAAGGCAAAATTAAGGTTAATGATAAGGTTACAATATTTGGAAAAAATCAAGAAAAGTTCATATCTGTTTGCGATTTAGCTAAAGTTTGTGATACAATCCCTTATGAAATATATACGGGTATTTCAAATAGGGTCAAAAGGGTATATAAATAGATGCAAATTATTACTGGTAAATACAAAGGTAGAAAACTTCTAAGTCTTGATACGGATAAAACTCGTCCTACACTTGCTAGAGTGAAAGAGTCTATTTTTTCAATGATACAGGGCGATATTCTTGGCTCTGTTGTTTTAGACCTTTTTGCTGGCTCTGGTGCCATGGGAATTGAGGCTATTAGTGAGGGTGCAGAAAAAGTTTATTTTGTTGACCACAATAAAGATTATAAAAAAGTACTAGATAAAAACCTTGATAGAGTTAAAGAGCCTTATGAAATTTTAATAAGTGATTATGAAGAAGCTTTAAGGCTCTTTAGTAGGCAAAATCTTAAGTTTGACCTTATTTTTTTAGACCCTCCGTATGATAGTGATTATGGGGAAAATGCAATTTCTTTATTAAGGGACTTGAAACTCTTAAAAAAAGATGCTATTATAGTTTTTGAACATACAAGTAAAAATTGTTTGCAAAATCCGACAAATGGGTTTATAATAAGAAAATCAAAGTCGTACGGATTGGCTCAAGTAACTATACTAAAATATATTGGGGAATGATATGGATATTATTCAATTAATTGAGGAGTTAGAAGATGAGTTCTCTCAAGGAAAGAATTTCCTTTGGAGTAAGAAGTCGCTTGTAAATCTTGATAGATGTGCTGAACTTATTGACGAGCTTAAGAGAAACTTGCCAACAGCTCTTCAAGAAGCAAGATACGTGTTATCTCAAAAAGAAAAGATTTTATCTCAAGCTCAAGAAATGGCTGAAAAAACTATGAAAGAAGCTGAGATGAGGGCGGAACAACTTGTTAGCGAATCTGTGCTAATTAAAAAGAGTGAAGAAGAAGCTGAAGAAATCACAGAAAATGCTAATAAACGTTGTGCTCACTTATACAACGTAACAAAAGAAAATATTGATAAAATGTTAAAAGCTGTTGAAGATTACCTTATTGAAAACGTGCATATTGTTCGTAATAATAGGGAGGAGCTCAATGGCGGATTATTCAAATCAGGGCGAAATTCACATAAATAACATCAAAAACTTCAAAAATTCAAGCAGTCATTTAGGATCAACTAAACTCCTGCTTGAATTTTTTTATTTCTTCGTTCTTTATGCAAATTTCGCCCTGATTTAGTTTTTTATTTAATTAATTTTGGCTTTTTTGTTGATGAATGTGGGTTAGTGCTTGTTTGTGATTATTAATCAAATCTCGGCTCGCCCGGCTGGGAGAGCTGTCGAAACACATTAAGGTGGTTCGACTGAGAGGGAGAAGTTGAACTATCAATTAAATTAAGATTGTTGAATTTAAATAACCCACATAAACCCTGATTTAGTTTTTTATTTTGAAGAGTTTTATATTTTAAAGCTTTAAAATTAATGGGCTAAAAAGAAAGGAAATGATAAAACAGATTGTTGCTTGCAATAGTTTTCCAAGTAAAAATTTGTGTGGTTTTAATGGAGTTAGAGATAAGAAAGATAAGGATTGAATTATGATTGATAATCCGCTAAACGATATAATTGAGGAAAGAAAAGCAAAGGATAGTGGTGTTAAAGATAACGAAAGGCTTTTTGCACCGTTTGTCATCTCAATTATGCCAGACATAACACTCTTAAAAAGAGTGGTGTTTTCTTTGCTTAAATTAAATACTGATGGAAGAAATGTGAAAATTTTTAGGTTTGACATTAAATCAATAATCAAAGTAAAAAGTGCGATATAAAAACCAACGGAGAGTAAGCTTACTGTAGTATCTTGGGTTAGGCTAGATAAAGTTTGTTTACTTGAGTTTTGATTTGCTTTTTCTTGTGAATATGTTACATTAATTGCTGTTTTCTTCTTATCAAAAATGTTAATTAATAAACCTGCTATTACAATAGATGTTATGTTTATTAAATAAATATATAGCCCTAATTTTACGTTGTTTAGCATTAGTCCACCAACACTTCCAATAACAAATATTAAACCCGGTGTGGAACTCAAAATTGCAGATTTAGTTAACTCGTTATGCTTAATTTGACCATTTAAGTATAAGTCGGTTGTAATTTTAGAACCTATTGGATAACCAGAAATTAAGCTCATTAAAAAAGCATATGCGCCGAATTCAGAAACTCCAAAAAGTTGAATGGTTTTTTTTCTTAGAGGTTTTGTAAGTTTGTTTATAATATTTTGATTAGTTAAAGCTTTCACTAAAAACATAAAAGGTAATAGTCCGGGTAAAACTCTAGTAAAATATAAAGTAAGGCCATTTATAATACTTTTAGCATAGGTTACTGGGTCTAATAAAATTAGTAGCATTAGGACAATTATCATTATACTTATAAATAGTGAGCTTATTGAAAATTTGTGGTCTATTTTTGTTTTACTTTTAATAAAAGTTGTTGTATTATTTACTTGTATCATACTTAAATATATGTGAAAAATATTTTTATTATTATTGGAGAAAACATGAAAGAAAAATTAGAAGTTTTTGAAACAAAAGAGTTTAAGGTTAATAAAATGTCGCCAAAACTTTTTAATTATAAGCTTTATGCGACAAGTTTCTTTTGTTTATTAGCATTAACGTTATACTTACTTAATTTTTTGCACTTTCCAGCACTTTGTCTTATTTTATTTGGTGCACTTTGGAATTTCTTTGTAGATATAAATACATTTTTAGCTTTTGTTTTGTCAATTTTAGTTGGCTTATTATTTTCTATGCTTGCAATAATTGATGGGCTTTATGTAAATGCTATTTTATATACCTTATATTACATTCCGCTTCAATTTATTGTTTGGATAACAAATCCTAAAGAAAGGGATATGTCTATTAAAAAAGATAAAAAGTTGTCTTTAAACACTATTTACTATATCTGTATTGTATTTGTTTTAGCATTTAGTGTAGGTTTTGCTATCGCAATTAACATAAACAATGAAATCCTTTTACTATTTGATGCAATTGCTGCTTGTATGCTTGGACTTTCTGCATTTTTACAGAGCTATATGTATAGGGAATATTATGTTGTGAGAATTGTGGCTGTTGCTATGTCTATAATTCTTTGGGCTGTTGTATACAATGTGCATGTGTTCTCTATGGGGGCAATTGGCATGATAATTTTATACTCTATGTATCTTGTTGTTGATATTTTATCTTATATTTTCTGGATAAAGTCCTCTGAAGCTTATGATAAAGAGGCTGTAGAAGAACTTAGTGAAGATGGTAAGAAAAAATTAGTTCAACAAAAGGTTGAAGAGTATAATAAGCTTTTAAAAGAAGTTCAAAATGGTAGCGGGAATGACGAGGGTATTAACGCTTAGATATTGACAAATTTGGTTTTATTTGTCATAATGTTCTAACAAAAAATTAAAGGACTTATTATGGTAGAAATTAAAGAAGTTGAACATGACGGGGAAAAACTTTTAGAGGTTTGGGATAGGGTTTATTCAAGAGAAGAGAACCCTATTGGTGTAAGGTCTAAATTCTGGGCTGTTCGCCGTGGTGGTAAGCTTATATTTGAGCCACCAATTGTAACAGACCTATTATTTAAGTATAACAGAAACGACCTTTCTAGCGAGGATATTGGTGAGGTTATTTCTTCTAAATTTTATAAACTTTGCGGTTTAAATGTTGTTGATTATTACTCTGCAGAATTTACAGATATTGAAGGTAAAAAAGTAACAGGTGTAATTTGTGGTTCATATAAAAGAACAAATACAGAGGTTGAAACCTCTGGTTACGCACTTCAATGTGCTTTAACACCCTTTAGTTATAATAAAAATACTGGCGAAGCTTGTAAAGAAATTAATACTGTATATGGATTTATTGATGACCTTGATTTTATTTATGGTGATACACCTCAAAAAGAAAAATTTTTAACCATTATTAAAAATGAACTTATTAAGCAAAGCTTATTAGATTTTCTTATTGCTCAGTCGGATAGGCATTGGACCAACACAACCTTTTTAGAGTATTTTAATAAAGACCATGAGTATAGAATTAGAAAAGCTAGTTGTTATGATAATGGTTGTATTGCCTTTTTAAAGAGAAAGAGAGAAGCTATTGATACTTTTGCTAGTATGATTGATGGGGATTATTTATCTTCACCAGTAATGAAAAGTTTGATGGATAAATATTGTCCTATGTTTGGTATAAAGTCGTCTACTTGCCTTATTGATACTAGAGTTGCAAATAAATATAATAGGTTTGATAAAATTAAGATTAATCCAGACCCTAAGGTTAAAGATGTTTATTTAAAAGAATTGGTTGACGAAATTATGCATAATGCTGAAATAGCATTCTTTTACATTAAACTTAAAGAGAGTATTGGTTACAATCCTAGTGATAAATCAATTAATTTAAAACCAATGTTTAAGTCTTTACAAGATAATGGTGAGGATATTCCTAAATCTATTGAAGAATTAGTTACAGGCATTATTACTTATCAAGTTAACCAAATCGAACAAGAATTAATTAAAACAATTAATAAATATAATCACTGTTATAGTGAAGAAGAAAGGGAGTTGTAATGAAAAAAGTCCAATTAATTATTTATGATATTGTACTTGGTGAAATTGTAGATAATTCCTTTTCTCTTGTTGAAAATAAGGATAATATAAACCTAGCAAAAGAAAAATACCCTCTTGAAATGAGGTTGTTTAAAAATGGATTATCAGGCTTATTGTATCCAATAGAGCTATTAGTTAGTGCGTTAGACAGAGAGGATTTAGGCAAACAAGCAGGCTTTAAAAAAGAAGATACAACTTTTGATAAGTTTTATAAACTTGCAGGTCTTAACATTTCCTCAATAAACGGTTTTTTTATTAAAAGAGGTTAGCAAATGAAAGAAGAGTTGAAAAGAGAAGTGGATAAGAGAATAGAAAACCTCAAGTTACCTAAGCTGATAGAAAAAACTTGGTTTTACAATTTTTTTGAGTTTTTAACCGATATGCAATATAAAACAGATGACTTAAATGCATTGCTCGATTTGGTTTTTAATCCACAAGCTTTAGATAATGCAAAAAACACATTAATTGACAAGTTTGCTGTTAAGGCAAAAAACATGTCGTATAATAATAGTTTGTTTTTTGATTATATAAAAGAAAAAATAGAAAACTCAAGTCAAGATGCAAATGAGTATATTTCTGAAATGATAAACTTTATAAGGGCAGAAGATAATAGTAATGTTCCTTTTGTTGATTTAATGGTAAAATTTGCTATGTTAAAACACCCTGAAGATGTTAAAATTGATAGAGGAAATATTGAGGAATTTGAAAAAACAGAAAACGTATCAACAAGTATTAAATTTGCAGGATTAACCCTTGCAAATTTGCATACCGAACGAGAAAATGAGAAAGATATAACTTGCACAGATATTAGAACTTCAAAAGGGATTAAGGGTGTTAGACTTGGGTCAATACTACTAAGCGATATGTTTAGGTTTGCTAAAGAAAGAAACTCCGATGCTGTTGTTTATGGATTTAATGTTTTAGTTTCAAACACATCTGCTCAGAAAATGTATGAGAAGTTTGGTGGTAAATTTTTTAAAACTAAAGAAGATTTAGAAAATAAAAATTTTTTAACTTCAGAAGAATATTCTAAAAGTACAGATGTTAAAACCGGGTGTGTGATTTTTGACAATGATGTTGTAACAGCAATTGCTTCTGAAAAAATCCCACAACCATATACAATGCAAGAATATTTAAAAAAGTATAGGCCTGAAGAACAGCCTAACCAACAAGCTTAGATTAAATAAAAAGACGAAAGTAATAAACTTCCGTCTTTTTTTTATATAAATATTGTTTGGTCTTTTTTGTATGCTTGGTTATTTACTAAGTTATATATGTCACTAGATAGTTGGTTT
>JAZSJW010000040.1:0-38379 GCA_045534555.1 Clostridia bacterium | reverse complement strand
AAGATACCTTAATTAGTGAAATCGAGGAAATTGATAATAACGAAGAATAGCTATTAATTCAATAAAAACACGATAGAAAATATCGTGTTTTTATTTACCTATAATCAAAGTATATGCTATAATATTTTTATGAAAAACTTAAACAAAAGATATGATGAACTCCAAAATAAATACGGCTCGAAAGAATTAAACTCTGTATATGGCTGCGGGGAAGAGAATAATCCAAAAGTTGCTCTTGTTTTTATGAACCCAACAAAAAGAAATATTGCAACAGATAAATCTTGGACTGGGCTTAAGGCACAATGGCTCGGCACTAAACAAATTTGGGACTTTTTAACTAAGTGCAATTTATTTTCAACTAAATTAAATGAAGAAATAAAAGAAAAAAGACCTAAGGAATGGTCTCCCGAGTTTTGCGAGAAAGTATACAAAGAAGTAAAAAATAAAAGTATGTGGATTACAAATCTAGCAAAATGCACTCAAGATGACGCTAGACCTTTACCAGATAAAATATTCTTAAACTATAAAGATCTATTAAAAGAGGAGTTAAAGCTTGTTAATCCTCAAAAAGTATTGTTTTTCGGTAATCAAGTTTCTTCGCTAATGTTAGACGAAACTATTACTGTTTCAACCGTTAGACAAAAGAAGTTCACTTTAAAAATAGACAATAAAGAATACGATAGCTATGCTGTTTATTATCCTGTTGGTAACGGCAGGTTTAATCAACCAAAAGCTATTGAAGATATACAAGAAATTTTAAAAGGGGAATAATTATGGAATATGAAAATTTAACAAATGACAATATTGATGTTGCCATAAGAATTCAAAAAGATATTTTTCCGCTTGAAAACGGAAGTGAAGACCTAAAAGAAGCTCTTAATAATATTTGCCCACCGCATCAATTCATGCAAAAATACTGGCTTGCAAAAAACAACAATAAATACATTGGCATATGTGGACTTTATTCCTATAACGACTATCCAAAAGATGCTTGGCTTGGTTGGTTTGGAGTTATTAAAGAGGAAAGGAAAAAAGGATTTGGAACTCAAATATTAAATGATACAATCAATTTAGCCAAAAATTTAGGATTTGAAACTTTGAGATTATATACAGATGAAATTGATAATTCTATAGCAATTAAATTATATAAAAAAATTGGCATGATTAGTGAAATTTACAACAATACTGAAGATTTGCACTTCGAGATAGGTAAAACTATGATTTTCTCTAAAAGCTTAGTAGGAAAAAAAGTCAACTTATGGAACAATAAAAATCTATTTTTAAATGCACACGAAGAAAAAAATAAGGATTAAATTATGACACTATATGAAAAAAAAGATATTGAAATATCTGTAATTGAAGAGCAGGATAAGGCTAAGGTTTTAAAGTATTTTCACGAAAATGATTTTAACTGCGATTATGAATCTGGAGCCTTAAGACCAAGCGATAGTCAATTTGTTAAAATTATGGATAATATCATTTCTAAAAAAGATAATACATCTAGTATTTTTGTGCTTAAAAAGAAAGGCGAAGTTATTGGTTATATTTCAATGTATGTTGAATATGACAGACTTCATATTGGCCATATTGCTGTAGATAAAAAAGAAAGAGGTAAAGGTTACGGAACCTTAATGACAAAACTTGCCATAGCTGTAGCAGAAAATGAAGGTAGAGATGTTTGTTTATATTGTTCAAAACCAAACAACTGCTTTGATAAACTACCTTTTAGAAAATTAGACAACGTTCACTACTTATACGAAAGAAAAACTAAAAAGAAAGATAAAGATTTGCCACAAATTTTTATCTCTGTAGAAGAATATAAAAAAATGAGGGATAAAGAATTAAAAAAAGAAGTAGATAATTTTTCAAAATTTTTAAACTCAAACATTTTTGATATTATGAAAGATTTATAAATTATATATAAAAACCCGGTCTGAATTCAAAAAAAATAAAAATTTTATAAAAAATATTAAAAAACTCTTGCATTATTCAAAAAGATTTGGTATTATAAATGAGTTCCGACCGAACATGGGAGTTTAGCTCAGCTGGGAGAGCATCTGCCTTACAAGCAGGCGGTCGTAGGTTCGAGCCCTACAATTCCCACCAATTAAATAAAATCCTAGGCTTCTTGCTTAGGTGTATGCGGGAATGGCTCAGTGGTAGAGCGTTGCCTTGCCAAGGCAAATGTCGCGAGTTCGAATCTCGTTTCCCGCTCCACTAATGAGGCAGGTAGTAATACTTGCCTTAATTCGTATTTATGGCACCATCGCCAAGCGGTAAGGCAGAAGTCTGCAAAACTTTTATCCCCAGTTCGATTCTGGGTGGTGCCTCCAAAATTTTTTAAGCACCAAAGATAAACAACTTAATATGCTGTTGTGTCGGAATAGTCAGACGCAAGGGACTTAAAATCCCTCGGCTCACAAGGCCGTATCGGTTCAAGTCCGATCACCAGCACCAAAAAATCCTAGAGCTTTTGCTTTGGGATTTTTTCTTGTCTGTAGATTAATCTTGAACGAAAAACATTGGTCAGGCTCTAAAAATATATAAAACAATTTTATCTGTGTGATAAACTAAAAGTAGCAGATTTGCTTAGATTTTTGAGATAAAACAAAACAAATAGGTTACGAATTGCACGTGACCGCATTCGTGTTCTAGTTGGTTTCTTTTAGCCAAAAAGATGAGTGAAGATGCGGTGGGAAAGGGGCGATTGATAAGTCAATCGAAACACAACTGTTCAAGTCCGATCACCAGCACCAAATGAGAGCAATCCGAACCAATGTGTTCGGGTTGCTCTTTTATTACAAAACAAAAGAAAAATCAGCCCCTTTGACAAAATTTTCAAGATTAGGTATTGAAAAAGTTTTAATATTATGCTAATATTGAATTGTTTTAAGGAGAAATATATGAAAAAAATGATAGAACATTTAAAAAAAGATTTAAACAGATATCGTTTCTTTTTATATGAAAAACTTTCAATAAAAGATTATCGATTTATTATTCAAGATTTAGAGGGTTTTATTGCTGATGTCAACATGCTACTTAATGAGTGTGAAAATCCGGAAGATGTAACAACTCTTTTACAAATAAAACAAACTGCTGAAATTTATAAAGAAAGAGCTAAGGGACTACAAGAAATATATTGCACGAAAAAGAAAGTAGAAGAGAAAGAGTTGTAATAATTCTTCAAATCATAATAGTTCTTACAATGAAAAATAAAACATAGAATTATAAGTATAATATACTTACTTCGGTAGGTGTTTTTTATTGCTTGAAAAGGCGATTTTGACAAGAAATTATATAAAATTTTGGGGAGCAGGATAAGGAGCAGACTCAAAATGCACTTTTCACCCCTTAAAAACCCTTATAAAATAAGGCTTTTTCGGTGTTTCACCCCGACAGGGTGCGTGGTGCAATTTTGAATCGCTCCCCAGACCTATTACAACTGTGAACCCCAGTTTGTCTATTTTTGTCAAATACACCCCAAAATTTATTAAAGTATGTTATACTCTAAAAATGACTTCTAAAACAGGTGCCAAGAAGTCAAGGGTTGAAGTCAATAGCGGCTAGCATAGATATCATTTAAATAAAAAAATGAACTATGAATAATGTTATTGACAATTTTAGTTGTTGCCTAGACAAAAGTCTGCCTAATAACACAGCGAACTGCTGTCTTAATACTAAAGTATTAAGATATGGAGAATGTAAATTAAGTGGTAGCCAAGTAAAAGACATTGCTTTTATCTTAGCCCACAATTTGCTCGAATTTGCCAACAATAACGGCGATATGAGTAATTAGTAATTTGTCAGCCAAGAGTGTTTACACCTTAATAAACACCAAAAACAAAGACCTAACAAGCAACAACTAAGCACAAGAGAGAAGAAATCTAAACTCTTCTCTCTTTTTCTTTAAGTGGGTATTTACAAAAACTTTGAGTTGTGCTATCATATGATTAATTAAGGAGTTGTAATGAAAAAACAAGATATAATTAATGAAAAATTCTTAAACTTAATTAATTCAATATTTAATAGTTATACATTTTTGGCTTCTGATAGAGAAGAATTGCGAAATGCTAGTCTTGAATTAGAAACTGAAATGTATGATGTCTATTCTCAAGCTAAAGCTTATAAAGAAGGTAAAATTTCATTAGATGATTTTAAAAGGGTTTTAATTAACATTGTAACAAAGGAAACTGACCAGTTGATTGTTGTGGATGAGGATAAAAATGAAATTTCAGACGAGCAAAAAGCTTTGCAAAATTATCTTGCTATAAATGCTTATGATAGACAAGAAACTGAAAAGTTTGCTACTGATTTTTATAGAATATTAGCAAGTGCAAGAATGTTTGTTCATTCTAAATTAAATAATAATGCGTCTTTCTTTGTGGCAAGTCGCGGAAATATGATGCCATCTAATTTGGATTTCTTTGTAAATGAACAACCAGCAACAACAAACCCAACAGACCCTGAGTTGACTTTATAATTTAACTCTAACCACAAAATAACCATATCCGATAAATACTTTGCGGTTCGGATTCGTTATCAATCGTTGCACCACCATAGAGAGAAGAAATCTAAAATCTTCTCTCTTTTTTTGTTAAAGGTATATTATTATTGCAAAAAGTATGCTATACTGATTATCGAGGTATAAATTAAATGGTAGAAAATCCATGTGTTAGAATTAAAAGTATTACATATTCTAAAGATAATGTATGTAGAAAATATATACAAACCACAACTGACAATTATAGGATTGAAACTTCCTATGTTGATTATAAAAACAAGTATATTATTTGTTTTTCAACACAAGTTGGTTGTAGTTTAAGATGTAAATTTTGTTATAATGGTATAAAGTGCAATTTCAAAAGAAACCTAACCTGTGAAGAAATATGCAATCAAATTGAAAATGTAATTAGAGAAGAAAGTCCCAAGAAAGATAAACCAATTTTATTTAGTGCAATGGGAATTGGTGAGCCTTTATTAAATTATGAAAACCTCATAAAAGCATTTTGTATTTTAGATAAAAAATATCCTAACAATAAATTTGCCTTGGCAACTACCGGTGTAAATATGCAAAACATTTTAAAGTTGGCAACAGATTTAAAGAATATAAATCATTTTAAACTAACGATTTCGTTGCATTCTGCCGACAAAGAAAAAAGAAATTGGTTAATGCCGATTAGTAGCGATTTAATTTCATTAGTTGAAACTGTCAAACAATATAAAGCAATATCTGGTCGTGAAGTAGAATGGAATTATGTGTTATTTAATAATGTTAACGATTCAATCGAAGATGCAAGAAAACTATTCGAATTATTAGGCAAGGACGAACTTATTAAAATCAATAAATTTAATAGAGTTGAAATAAGTCAATTATCAGAAAGTAAAAACAAAGATATATTTATCTCAATACTCGAAAGTTTAGGAATGCAAGTTGAATATTATGAAACTAATGGTGCAGATATTAATGGTGCTTGTGGTCAAATGATTTCTGATTAAATTATTTTTTAATTTTCATTCTAACAACTAAATAAGCGTAGCTGATGAATACTTTTTGGTTCGGATTCGTTATCAATCGTTGCACCATAGAAGACAAGAGTGAATACTCTTGTCTTTTATTTCTTAATTTATAATTGGCTTTTAATTACAAAAGCTTTAAGCTAGTTGAAAAAACACATATAGCAACTATATTACGATATAATAGTCTCAAAACAACTAATTTTACTTGACATTTCACCTCCTTATTATATAATTTTTGTAATGGAGAATTAATTATGGATAAATACTCAAAAACATTAATAATGCTTTTTAAGGTTCCGTTTGGAATATTTTGTGTTTTATTAGGGCTAAGTTTTATAGGTGTATCTGTTTGGGTTTCTACATTTTCTAATGTCGCAAGCATGATTTTTTTAATTTCATTACTCGGTGGTGGATTTATAATTAATTATGGTATCGGATATGCTTTCCTTGGTGATGAATATAAACTATCTAAATATGTTAGAGACGGTAACTCAACATTTGATGTTGTTGAAACACCTAAATTCTTAAAAAGAAGAAAAGTTGTTACCTTTATTGGTTTTATTGCCTACATATTACTAGCTGTTTACTATATTGTAAAAACTATAATTCAAGCAACTATTGTAAACTCACTAGCTAATAGTTGGGTATTAATTATATTTGCTTTTGTAGCATTAGTTTTTGCCTTTATATTTTTCTTAATTTATAAAAAAACAAAGCATATTGACTTAAATCAAAAATAAACCTTAATTTATGTGATAAAAGGAGATACACATTAAGTGTATCTCCTTTTATTTTACCAAAATAAAATTCAAAATCTTAAAAATAAAAAGAATATAAATTTATTTAAGTTTTACATCTTGAAAATCATGTCGACATATGTTATATTCTATGTATAAATGAATATGAGAGGTGTAACTATGCCGCACAATGATGAAGTAATTAAAGCAAAGTCTGCAATCTATAAATTTGTTTTTTCAAACAAACTCGTTCACAGAAATGTTTTAAGAAAAAAGCTTTTAATGCTTGGCAAAGTACACTCTAAAAGCAAATTTTATCAAGCTCTCGAAGAACTTATTAGTTCAGGCAAAATTTGCATGCATAAAGAAAATGTTTTCATACCAGATAATGTTGTTGTGCTCGGAGCCTTACAAAGAGAAGGCGATAATTTTTATGTTGTAACACAAAACTCAAACAAACATTATCAAATAGATAAAAATGTAGCTGCTGGCTATAAAAGTGGCGATATTTTAAATATTATTTTAGAAAAAAACAATAATTCAGAAGAAGCAATAATTCTTGGAAAAAGCGATAAAGAATTAGCCTCAAATCCGCGCATGGGGGGGGGTAGCATGCTTTTAAGTAAAAATCCTCAACCAGAAAATTTCGTGCTTGGAAGAGTAATAAAACTCAGCCATGATAACTTGGTTTTTATACCTAACAAAAAAAGTTTTTCTACTAGACAAATACCTATCTTAAATCACAAAGAAGAGTTTGCTTCTTTTCAAGATAAACTCTGCATTATGAACCTCGTTAATTTAGATGCTCCTTTACTTGGCGGATATATTGTTGATGTAAAAGGTGATGCGGGAAACCCTATTCATGAATACGATGCAATTGCTGAAAGTTATGGTGCCATCATGAGTTGGGAAGGAGCAAAGATTGAAAGCGAAATTGAAAAAATACCAACAACAGTTGATGTCAGCACTTTAAAATTAATTACTGAAGAAGAAGCAAAATATATTCAAAGAGACCATGTTGTAGATTTAAGACACTTACCATTTTCAACCATTGACCCTGCAACATGTAAAGACATGGACGATGCTATCTATTCTACATTCAATGAAAATGGCGACTTTGTTTGTTATACAGCTGTTGCAAATGTTACAAAATATGTAGACCTAAACTCTGAAATAGGCAACAGATATATTAATGGTGGTTTTACAATTTATGCACCAAACAAAGCTTATAATATATTACCAACAAAACTTTCAACTGGCATATGTTCTTTAAATCCTAATGAAGACAGACTTGCCTTTGTAATTAAAACTGTAATTGATAAAAATAGCGGAACTGTTAAAAACAGCACTATTTATGATGCAATAATTAAAAGCCGCAAAAAATACAGTTATGAAGAAGCACAAGAAATTGTTGATAAACTAGAAGAAACCACAACAAAAAACGATATTTTTCATAAATTCCTTAACAAACAAGAATTGACTGAAGATGAACAAATACTTCTTAACTATCATGCAGCAAAAGCAATTAAAACCGGTTTTGAAAGAAGAAAAATGATTAGATTTGTATCTAATAAAGAAAGAAACGTTGTCTTTGATGACGACTTACAAACTGTTGTTGATATTGAACCTGTACCACATTTATTCTACCATGAAGTCATTGAAGCTTTTATGGTAACAGCTAATGAAGCAACCGCTAAATTTGCTAGAGATAATAGTCTTGATAATATCTACAGAGTTCATGACGAACCAAACCCACAAAAACTCGCTAGAGCAACCGAATTCTTTAACATACTCGGAATAAACTTTGATGGCGACCTTTCCGCTGAAGGTACAAGAGAATTAATCGAACTTATAAAAAACACTTCTAGCGAAGAAATAATAAATAAATTCCTTATCAAAATGCAATCTAGGGCCCAATACAGCAATCACTTATACAGCAACAAAAAGAAACCTAAAGAAGAGGAAGAATGGATTGGCGAGAGAATTTCTCACTACGCTCTCCAATCTCCACATTACAGCCATACAACTTCACCAATCAGAAGAGTTCCTGATTTCATAACACAATACAATATATTGGCAAACTTGCATGGCACAACACCTATTTCAATGAATAAAATACTAAAAATTGTTGAAATAGCAAATCAAAGACAACTTGATGTTGACCAAGCTGAAAAAGATTTTGAAGATATAAATAGTGTTATGTATTGCGAAAAGCATATTGGCGAAACAATGAGCGGCAGGGTTACAAAAATTAGAAACACTTCCGCAGAAGAGGGTTATGAAGACAATATTATAGTAATTGTTAAAAATGAAGAAAAGGGCATAAATGCAGAAATTCCTCTTTCACAAATTATTGGCAGAAATTGTAATGACTGCCAACTTTCTGAACAACACTGCGCTGTTTATGATAGACGAGGTAACATCTTATTAACACTTTGCAAACCTATTGATTTTATAATTGAACAAGCAGACAGAAAAACAATGCGCGTTGTTGGAAGAACAAACAAAGAATTAGTTAAAGGTGCGGAACTAAAAGAAAGAGATTATCGCCATCATTCTAAAGCAACAAATCACACACATAGACAATTTTTAACTAAAGATAATAGGGCAAAAAGAATTGAAAATAAAAAGTCACACAGTATTAATTACGCTGAAGATGATGAATACAGTAAAGGATAGAAAAGTAGAAAATGACTTTTATTTTTGATATTGATGATACTTTTTGCGAAACTGATAGTTACAGTGAGAAATACATATTAGAGTTCTTTAAACGGATGATATAAAAATCACATCAAACGTTAAAAACCACAACCTTAATATGAATGTTTTTTTAGCATCAACAAATTATAATAGCAATCTTGAAACACCGCTAAATGTAATAAAAATAAAAAACATACGAGAAATGGTTGATTTAGTCCTTGTATAAGAAAAATACGTATAGCATACTTGATAAAATTCTAATTTTCTACACAAAAAAAAACAAGAATAATATTTCTTGTTTTTTTATTTATTAGACAAGTAAGATAATATATGATACACTTTTCTTAGGAGATTAAATTAATATGGAAAAAAACAATAATGAAAATAAATATTCAAAAATTTTAGAACAATTATGGAGAATACCTGTTGGTTTTCTACTAATTTTTACTGGGCTATTTTTTATGGTGTTACCTCTAATTTTAAACGGTGAAAATTCAGAACTTTATCCAATGATTTGTTTAATAACATTTGCTTTTGGTGGTTTTTTAGTTTTGCAAGGAATAGGTATAGCTTTTTATAAACAAGAGCATGAAAGTACAGGCATGGTTCATGATGGAGAAACAATAATCCGCGCTAAACAAACATTAAGTTATATTAAAAGAACTGTTATTTATTGTTTTTGTGAAACAGCAGCATATTTAGGGCTTGCTCTTTATTTCTTTATAAGTTCTATAAATGCTGAATTTCCTGCTATATTAATCGTTTGCGGTGTAATTGCGGTTATTGTTTCAATTGTATATTTCCTAAATGGAATGAAAAGAAAAACTGACATAAAAAATACAGAAAAGAAAAATTAACAAAAACTAAAAATAAAAAACACAGAGAAGTTTCTCTGTGTTTTTATTTTAAAATCATTTTAAATATTTTTAGTTGCGTTTTAGTTGATAATAAATTAAGCAATTTTAATTTTTTACTTATATTTTTTGAATAAACATGTTTTGGCTTTTTCCTGTTTAATATTTTATAAACCAAATCTGCTATTTTATTTGGAGATACAGCGCCACCTTGTTCTTTATCAACTATCTTTTTAAATTTCGTAATAGTGTTTTTATAAAGTTCTGTATTATCATTCAATTCTTGCATTTCTTTGTTTGAATTTTCTAATATTGGTGTTTCAACAGCTCCCGGTCTTATTGTTACAACAGGAATTCCCAAAAGCCCAAGCTCCATTGTTAAACCTTGCGCATATGCATCTAAAGATTTTTTAGAAATTGAATATATAGCATTAAATGGTAAGATTTTATTTGGAGCAAGTTCACTTGTAGTAATAATTATTTTACCATTTGCATTTTTTACAAGAGGGAAGAATGTTTTATTAATCCTATAAGCCCCAAAAACATTAATGTTAAAAATCTTAACAAAATCTTCTTCACTAATCTCAATTAATGAATTCATCATGATAATTCCAGCAAAATTAATCACAGCATCTAACTTATCAGTTTTTTTACATATAATATCATATGCAGCCTTGATACTGTTTATATCTGTAACATCAACCCTTAACTGTGTAATATTATTAACTTCTTCATTATTAAGTTTTATATCACATGAGAAAACATGATATCCATTTTTTGCAAGTTTTAATGCGGTCGCTCTACCCATTCCACTAGCACCGCCAGTAATTAACACATATTTCATAATAACACCTCATAAAAAGTATATATATTATTTGTCTAATAGTCAATTGCGTTTATAAAAAGTAAAAAAAATATTATTCTTATAATTAAGCTTTTATTGTTTTTTTTAGTTAAAACACACAATTTAACCTTGCAAATAATAAAATAGTATGGTATTATATTTCGGCTAAAAAAGGAGCTTTATATGAAACAATCAGAAGTAGAAAATATTATAAAAAGCTTTAATATTGACGGGGAAGTAGTTGATATATCTTATTTCTCAAATGGACTTATTAACACAAGTTGCAAAGTAACAATATTAAAAGATAATGAAATAAAACAATATGTTTTACAAAAAATAAACAAAAATGTTTTTAAAAAACCTGAAGAGGTTATGGAAAACATCTCTAGTGTTACAAAGTATATTAGAAACAAATTAAAACTAAATGGACAAAGTACTAGTCGAAGAACATTAAAATTCTATAAGTCAAATAATGATAAGTATTATTCACTAGATGATAATGGTGATTATTGGAGAATATATAAATATATTGACCATTCTGTAGCTTATAACCAATCAGATGATTTACAGATAATGCAAAAAACGGGCGAAGCTTTTGGTGATTTCCAAAGATTATTATCTGATTATCCAGCATCTGAACTAAATATTATAATTCCACATTTCCATAACACTGTTAATAGATATAAATTATTTAGAGAAGCAATTGAAAACAATTTTGCCGGTAGAGTTGATGCTTCTGAAAAAGATATTATTGGATATTTAAAAGTTGAGAGTATTGCTACAAAAATGTACAAAATGCAAAGAGCAGGGGAACTAAAACTTAGAGTTACACATAACGACACAAAATGTAACAATGTCTTGTTTGATGAAAAAACTAACGAACCCCTATGTGTTATTGACCTTGATACTGTAATGCCTGGTCTTATTGGTTTTGATTTTGGCGACTCTCTAAGATACGGAGCAAATACTGCAGCCGAAGACGAAAGTGATTTAAGCAAAGTTAGCCTAGACCTTTCTAAGTTTGAAGCTTTCACAAAAGGTTTTGTTAAAAAAACTGCAAACATATTAACACAAAAAGAACTTGAAACCTTATCATTAGGAGCAATAACTATGACACTTGAGTGTGGAGTTCGTTTTTTAACTGATTACCTAAATGGTGACACATATTTTAAAACCAATTATCCAGAACATAATCTTGATAGAGCAAGATGTCAATTAGCATTAGGCTTAGATATGATAAAAAAACATGAACAGATGCAAGAAATTGTTCAAAGAAATTATGAAGAAAATATCTCTAAAGAATTTTAAGAAAAGGCTGATACTATTATCAGCCTTTTTAAATTTAAAAATGTTGAAAAATTATATTTTGTATGTTATTATTTAGATAGAGGAAATAACAATGTTTAATTTTATTCAAAGGTTTAAATTGCCAGCTATTAAAGTCAATAAAAATAAAGCAACAAATGAATATTTAAAAAACATCTTTATAACAGAAGAACAACAAGGTGTAAGTTGGAAAATAAAATGTCTGAATGCTTTTTTCGATAGCAACATAGAAAAATTGGAAGAGCTTTGTAAAGGTAAAACTGTTAATTTTGAAACACATTTTCTAGACTTATTATTAAATTACTTTGGTTCAAATGAGTTAGAAAACTGCAATAATTTAATATCTATACTAAATAGTAGCGAATTCACTACTGTAAAGAAAGCAAAAATTGAAAATGATAAATTAATTGTTGAAACAAAGGAAGAAACCATAACAGCTATAAGATTTACAGACTTTCCGTCAAAAGAACTTGTAAATTTGTTTCCTGATTTAACTAAAAGATACAACAGAGAAAAACAGTGCCACAACTTCTCAATAAAGCTTACCTTAAATTCAGACTTTGATTGCAAATTATCAACAGGTTATATTTCAAGTTTTTCACCTAGTGCAAAATATTTACACTCATGGGTTGAAACTAAATTTAACCATCAAAACTTCGTTTTTGATTTGACTAAAAATATCATAATAAATAAAAACGGATATTATTTAATTAACAACATTAATGGCCCTGTTTATAAAATTAATAAGGACACTTTTATTAAAGAAAAAGATACTTTTAATGATATAGCAAGAACAAATAAATATTTGTCAAAACTTTATTTAGCAAACAGACCTTTAGCTCTAGCTCTTTACGAAAAATATAAAGAAAAAAGAAAAAAACAAGAAGAAGATAATCAAAATAATCAATTTTAATAATTACACAATAATCAAGGAGTATATATTATGTTAAATTTATTAGATGAAATTTTATTATCAGAAAATGTTACAGATAATTTTTATAAAGCATATAAAAACACAAATTTTAAAAATTGGCTTCTAAGCTTTTTACCAGAAATAGAGGAGTGTAACAAATTAAATCAGGATAATCCTTGGCATATTTATCCATGCTTGACACACATACTAAAATCAGTTGAACAAATAAATAAACAAACTGTAGATTTGCCAATAAAAGAAAGAAGAATGCTTGCTTATGCGATGTTACTACATGATATTGGAAAACCTCAGACAAAAATAAGAAGATATGCAAAATCATATGGAAGAGAAGTAGATAGTTATTTTAACCACAACATAAAGGGGGTTGAAATAGCAAACAGAATGCTTTCAAACTTTAATTTCAACAAACAAGAAGAATTAATAATAAAAACCTTAATTGAAAAACATGATATGTTTATTCCAATTAAAGAACACAAAACAAATAATCCATATCACAAAGTATTAACTTACGATTTAATAAAAGAAGAAATTAATGACTTAAACAAAATTGGTAACGGGGAAAAACTATTGGAATACTTAATTATGGTTGCAAGATCAGACAGTTTAGCACAAAACCCCGAAATGACAAAAGAAGTATTAAAACTATATGATAAATGTGAAACTATGTTCAAGACATTAACACAAGAAAAACAATAAATAGCCATAAAAAACATAAACGCAAAAATAATGATATAAATACGTAAAAGCAGATACAAATGTATCTGCTTTTATTTTTTTATATAAATATACAATTAAAAACTTAATAATTTCACACTATTACTTTGTTTTAATTCACAAACATCATCTCTTTCTATATTTAGATAATACTCATATATTTGACCGCTTTTTGCAGTGTAATCTGTGTGTTTTTGCACTTTTTTACAATTTTTAAACACTTTAATAATCTTTTCTTCACCATTAACATCACACCTAATTAATGTATATACATGCCCTTCAGATGCAATAAAATTAAACGTAGGTTTTAAACCTTCTTCCATAGAAACTTCCAATGTCGGAATTATTATTTCGAAATTTTTTGAATATTCAGGCAAATACTTTTTATTAAATAAAGCAACTTTCTTATTGTTATTTGAAACATTATTATCAGCTAATTCAACAACTCCGCTTTTTAAAGACCTAGTATCTATAAATTCGTAAACAACATCTTCGCTCTTTGAAAAATCTTTAGGTTTATTATTTTTATACAACATTTGTAAAATATCTTTTGAAACTAAAGTAGGGTATGTAGACCCGTTAACAGATGGTTCAAGTAGTGAATTTTCATCTAAAGCACCTATCCATGACACTATAGTATACTCACTAGTATAAGCAACATTAAAAGCATCAGTGTTGTTGTTTGATAAAGCAGAGCCCACCGTACCTGTTTTACTAGCTAAATCAAAACCAAAAGAATTTAAACGCCTAGCCGTACCATTATTAACAACACCTCTTAATAGGTCTGTTATTAGATATGCAGTACTAGAACTCATGACTTTTTTTGTTGTTTTATTATCTTCATACAAAACATTACCCTCATTATCAATTATTCTTTTTATTAATTTAGAAGATTTATATCCACCATTTGTTGCAAACGTAGAATAAGCATCTGCGAGTTGTTTTATTGTTAATCCATCAGTCATTCCACCAAGTGCTAAAGCTAAATTTTTGTCATTTTCAGAGAATTCAACCCCCAATTTGCTTGCAAACTTTTTAGCTCTCTCTACACCAACTTTTGATAACGTTTTAACTGCTGGAATGTTTAAAGATTTTTCCACAGCATCTCTAACCGAAACAGCACCCATAAAAGTTTTATTTGCATTGTTAGGACTATAACCATTTATATTTATTTTTTCATCTATTATAATAGATTCTGGATATAATAAACCATATTCAAAAGCAGGGGCATAAACAAGTATCGGTTTAATAGTAGACGCTGGTTGCCTTTTATTTTTTAAAACATTTATACCAGAAGAAGAGGCAACAGCCACAATACTTTTATCCTTATTATTTACAACTATTATACCCATTTCTGACTTTTTACCATCTATACATGTAGGCCTAAATTTATTGTTTTTTATTATATCACTCACATAATTTTGTAATGAATTATCTATATAAGTCTCGATTACCAAATTCATATTTTTGAGCTTGTTTGCCGATATATTTAAAACCTCACATGTTTCATTTAAGATATTTTTTATGTGTGTATTTTGTTGTTTTGATGTTGATTTTACAACATTTTCATTGATATTTGCACTTTTTTGGTATTGCTCATTGTTTATTTTGCCTGATTTTTTCATAAGTTTAAGTATAAGTTTTTTTCGTTTTTCTGCACTACTGTTATTACTTATTGGATTATATACACTTGGTGCATTTATTGTTCCCGCAAGCATACATGCTTCACCCACACTTAAATCATTTGCCTTTTTATTAAAATAATAATTAGCTGCCTTTTCAAGCCCATAACAACCATTACCAAAATATATGTTATTAAGATACATTTCTAAAATTTCATCTTTTGTATACTTTTTTTCAAGCTTGTATGCAAGTTTAATTTCTTTCAATTTTCTACTTAATGTCTTTTCTCTAGTTAAATGTGTGTTTTTAATCAACTGTTGAGAGATAGTAGAAGCCCCTTGTGTAAAAGCTCCACTTTTTAAATTCTTTAATGCAGCCCCAACAATCCTTTTATAATCAACACCGTTGTGTTTATAAAATCTTTTATCTTCAGTTACTATAAATGCTTGTTTAACATATTCAGGCAACTCTTCAATACAAACAGAGGTATTACCTTTAAACATATAATCTGTATTTATTTCATTTTTTTCACTATCTAAAATAATTATATTGTTTGTTTCCTTAACAGTTTCAAGCTTACTTGTATCTAAACTTACACTCCATGTTGTTTTTATAAATATAATTGAAAAACTAGCCACTATGGCAGCTAGCACACAAACTGATATAACAATTATTTTACAAAATACACTTTTTTTCTTTGTATTCATACATTTTTAGTATGGTTTAAATCTTAAATTAATATTACTAATTTTGCCGATTTGTGTTGAAAAAAATAAATTAAATATGTATAATTAAATATATTATATTTAAGGAATTAAACAAATATGAAATACATGATAAAAACCTACGGTTGCCAAATGAATGTTCACGAATCTGAAAAACTTGCTGGAATTTTAGAAAATATGGGTTATACCGTTACTGATAATTTAGCAGATACTGACATTGTTCTTTTTAACACTTGCGCAATTAGGGAAAGTGCTGAACAAAAAATATTTGCACACATTGGCGAACTTAAAAAATTAAAAAGAGAAAAGCCTAACATGATTGTTGCAATATGTGGTTGCATGTCCCAACAAAAAAATTATCCTGAAAACCTAGTTAAAAAATTTCCTTTTATTGATATCATCTTTGGCACACACAACATTTCTGAGTTTGAAAACTTTATAAAACAAAGAAAGGCTACTAAAAAGAAAGTGATTTCAATAAAAGAAAGTGAAAATATTATCGATAGGGATACTATGCCTAAAAAGAGAACTAGCGGTATTAACGCTTGGGTTAACATTATGTATGGCTGTAACAACTTCTGTACATACTGTATTGTTCCTTATGTTAGAGGCAGGGAAATCAGTAGACCTATGACTGATATCTTAAATGAAATTAAGGAACTTTTAAATGCCGGTTATAAACAAATCACTTTGCTTGGTCAAAACGTAAATTCTTATGGTAATGATACCGAAGATAAATCTCAAACTTTTGCTAATCTTTTGAAAGAAATTGATAATCTTGATTACGATTTTTGGTTAACCTTTATGACTAGCCACCCAAAAGATATTTCAAATGAAGTTATAGATATAATTGCATCATCAAAGCACATTTATCATTATCTTCATTTACCAGTTCAATCGGGAAGCAATCAAATTCTTAAACTTATGAACAGAAGATATACAAAAGAAGCTTATCTTGAAAAAATTGATTATGCTAAAAAGCAAATACCTGATATTGAATTTTCTTCAGACATAATTGTTGGCTTTCCTACAGAAACAGAAGAAGATTTTCTTGATACCCTTGATATTGTAGAAAAAGTTCAATATGAACAATTATTCACTTTTATTTACAGCAAAAGAAAAGGTACTGTTGCCGAAAAACTAGACGGGCAAGTTGACCTTCAAACTAAAAAAGCAAGGCTCCGCCGCCTAATCGACCTACAAAATAAAATTGGCTCAATCAGAGCTGAAAACTATATTGGAAAAGTTGTGAAGGTTTTAGTAACTGATGTGCACCCTAAGAAAAAAGGATACATGCTTGGAAATACTTTCACTAATAAAAATATTAATTTTGTTGGTGATGAAAGCCTTATCGGGAAATTTGTTAATGTTAAAGTACAAAGTAGCAAATTAACCGTTCTAACCGGAGAAATTGTGGAGGATTAAAATGAGTTTATTAAGCACTATTGATAGAAATAAACTATCACCAATGATGCGCCATTATTTCGATATAAAAATTAATTATCCTGATACTATAATTTTTTATCGTTTAGGCGACTTTTTTGAAATGTTTTTTGATGATGCAGTTACTGCTTCTAGAGTTCTAGAGCTTACCCTTACAGGCAGAGACTGTGGTCTTGAAGAAAGAGCCCCTATGTGTGGGCTTCCTTATCATGCTGCAGAAAACTATATAGCAAAGCTTATTGATGCTGGTTATAAAGTGGCACTTTGTGACCAATTAACAGAACCGTCAAGTAAAGGCCTTGTTGAAAGAGATATTGTTAGGATTATTACCCCAGGAACAACCATTGAAGAAAATTCTTTAAAAGCGGACAAAAACAATTTCCTTTGTTCTGTTTTTGCTGACAAAGATAATATTGGCATCTGCTGGGCTGATATTTCTACAGGCCTTATGGAAGCTTGTGAATTTAGGGGAGAAGATGCAATAAAATATTTAGATGACACTTTATCTAGAATTAAGCCATCTGAGATTATTGCTAACACAACAGCAACTCTTCTTTCTAAAAAATTAGCCTCTGTTAAACTATCCGCAGCCCCAGAGTTTTATATTTATAATGACGATGCTTATAATCTTGCTCGAAGCGAAAAATTATTAAGAGACCAATTAAATGTTCGTTCTTTAGAAGTCTTTGATATCAACATCTTAAAGTATGCCATTCGTGCTTGCGGTGGTCTTTTGTCATACGTAAAAGAAACTCAAAAACGCAACGCAACAAACATCAAAAAACTTAACGTTGTTAAAGATGATAGATTTGTACACATTGACATCAACACCAGAAGAAACTTAGAACTTGTTGAAAGTATGAGCTTAAAACGTAAAAAAGGCTCGCTTCTATGGCTTCTTGATAATACTAAAACCTCTATGGGTGCTAGAAAGATGCGTCTTTTTGTTGAACAACCTTTAAGAGATGCTAACTTAATCAATGAACGTCTTGATGGTGTAGAAGAGCTATCCAACAACTTAATGCTTTCAAATAGCATTAGTGATGTTTTAATTAAATTCCAAGACATAGAAAGAAAATGTAGTAAAATTTCCGCAAATACAATTCAACCTAAAGAATGTTATCAACTTGCAGAAACTCTTTTGCTTTTACCTGAGCTTAAAAACATTTTAAATAAGTGTACAAGTAATATTTTAGTAAACGCAAACAAGAAAATTTCAGACCTAACAGAAATTGCAAATGTTCTTTTTTCTGCAATCAACCCTGATAGTTCATCTAACCTAAAAGACGGCGGATATATTAAACGTGGCTTTAGTGAAGAACTTGATAAATGTCGCTATATGAGCGAGTATGGCAAACAATGGCTTGCCGAACTTGAACAAAGTGAAAAAGAAAAAACTGGTATTAAAAATTTAAAAACAGGATACAACAAAGTCTTTGGTTATTATATTGAAGTAACAAACTCTTGGCTTAATCAAGTTCCAGAAAATTATATAAGAAAACAAACCATGACAACAGGTGAGAGATATATAACTCCAGAACTTAAAGAAATGGAATATAAAATTCTAACCAGTGTTGACGAGTCTTTAAAAATCGAAGCAAGGCTTTATAATGAAATTAAAAGCGCTTTATCAACATATATTGCAGAAATGCTTGACATTTCTGACGCCATATCTTTAATTGACTGTTTGTTAAGCTTTGCTGCTGTTAGCAACAAGTATCACTATACAAAGCCTGTTATTGATGACAATATTAGTTATATTAAAATTGTTGATGGCAGACACCCCGTTGTTGAAGCCTTGATGACAAATGGTGAATTTGCACCTAATGACACTCTTTTAGATACTGATGAGAATAGAACAATGCTTATCACAGGACCTAACATGGCTGGTAAGAGTACATATATGCGTCAAGTTGCAATTATTACTTTAATGGCTCATATTGGCTGTTTTGTTCCAGCTAAAGAAGCTGAAATTTCAATAGTAGATAGAATTTTCACTCGTGTTGGTGCTAGTGACGACTTGGCTTTTGGTCAATCAACATTCATGGTAGAAATGACTGAGGTTTCTAACATTATTGCTAATGCCACCGATAAAAGTTTAATTATACTAGACGAAGTAGGTAGGGGAACTTCTACTTATGACGGGCTTTCTATTGCTTGGGCAATCATGGAATATTTAAGCAAACACTTGAAAGCTAAAACTTTGTTTGCGACACACTATCATGAACTTACCGAACTTGAAGGAAACATTGAAGGCGTTAAGAATTATAGAGTTATGATTAAAGAATTTAATGACAATATTATTTTCCTTCATAAAATAGCAAGGGGAAGCGCAAATAAAAGCTTTGGTATTGAAGTTGCTAAACTTGCAGGCCTTCCAGACGAACTTGTTTTAAGAGCTAAAGAAGTTCTAAAAGTTCAAGAAGATGCAAACCGCAAAGCAAGTCAAGAAACAGGAAACTTTGTTGATGTTCAAGAATATTGCCCAAACGGTGCTGAAGTTATTAATATTTTAAGAGATATGGATATGAATACGATAAGCCCAATTGTCGCTTTTGGAACATTACAAAACTTAGTAGACAAAGTAAAAAAATAATTATATAAAACAAAGGAGAATTTATGGCTAAAATTAATGTACTAGATAGTTCTGTATATAACTATATTGCAGCCGGCGAAGTTGTTGAAAGACCTGCTTCTGTTGTTAAAGAACTTGTAGAAAACAGTATAGATGCGGGTTCTACCATAATTGAAATTGACGTTGAAAATGGTGGTATTTCAAAAATAAGAGTTTCTGATAATGGTCATGGTATTGAAAAAGAATTTATAAAGACTGCCTTTTTACCACACGCAACTAGTAAAATTTCAAAAGTTAGCGACCTTGACAGCATATTAACCTTAGGTTTCCGTGGTGAAGCCTTGGCTTCTATTGCTGCAGTTTCTAAAGTTACAATGACAAGCAAAACCAAAGATCAAGATTTTGCAAACACTATATATATTGAAGCTGGTAAAGTTATTAAAGAACATGAAGTTGGTGCTAAAGACGGAACAACAACCGTTATTAGCGACCTTTTCTACTGTGTTCCAGCAAGGCAAAAATTCTTAAAAAAACCAAAGACAGAAGAGCAGGAAATTACAAATTTAGTATCAAGATTTATTTTAGCTCACCCAGAAATTTCTTTTACATATAGAGCTGATGGTAAAACTGTTTTTGCTTCTAGTGGTAAAACTTTAGATGATGCATTATTTAGCATTTATGGAAAAGAAGCCGTTAAAGAAACATTAACTGTTAATTTAACCAAAGACAACTTAAAAGTTTCTGGATTTATCGGCAGACCTAGCTTTTCTAAGCCAAACAGAACATATCAAACACTAATTATCAATGGAAGATATGTCATAAATCAAACAGTTGCAACCGCTGTCACAAATGCTTTCGGTGATATGCTAATGAAGAGAAAATATCCTTTCTATGTACTTCATTTAACTATGCCTTCTGACAGTGTTGATGTTAATGTACACCCAAATAAACTTGATGTTAGATTTGAAAATCAGGGCAGAATTTATTCTTTATTTTTTGAGGCTGTATCTAGGGCTTTATCACAAATGGATTATATAGCATCTGCTGAAGATAAAGCTTTAAACAACTTAAAAGAAGAGGCCGAAAAAGAAATTTACTTAAATAAATTTTCTAACATTAACGATAGTGAAGATATAAATATATCTCCAGCAACTTTTGTTCAAACACAAAAAACGGCACCAAAAATTGATAAGGCTGGTGTCAACCTAAATCCATTCTCATTCCAAACCGAAAATTTATCTAAGGAAGAAAAACAAGAAGTAACATCTAATATATTATCTACTGTAGATGAAACCACTAAACAAGATACTTTTAAAGACGGGTTTGGTCTTGGCTCAAAACTTCTTGAAAGACTTGCAAAAGGTTTAAATCAAGAAGACACAAAATATCAATCTAGTTATTTTGATGATACTTACCAAAAAACTGAACTTAAACAAGAAACTTTCGAAATTAAACAAACAGTTAAAAAAGTTGGCAAAATTTTCAATACTTATTTAATTATTGAAGTTGATGAAGATATTTTCTTTATTGACCAACATGCTGCTCATGAAAGAGTTTTATACGAAAAATTCAAAAAGCAATATGATGAAAAAAATGTTGTAATTCAACCACTTTTGTTTCCATATGTTCTTTCTTTAAACCCAATTGAAAGCAATATGTTAAACTCTAGTTTAGAAGATATTAAAGCTCTTGGTTTTGACATTGACGAATTTGGTAACAATACTTTTAAGATTAGTGCCGTACCAGCAATTGTCAGCGAAATTAATTTTGACATTTTCTTTAATGAGTTCTTGTCTGAAAGTAAAAATATCGCCAAAAAAGGAAGCGATTTAATCAAAGAAAACCTTATGCAAAAAGCTTGTAAAAGTGCAATTAAGGGCGGAAATGATTTAACAGATAATGAAATAGACCAACTATACAATCAAATGAGTAAAGAAAAAATCGCTTTATTTTGCCCTCATGGCAGGCCAATTGCTATAAGAATTAATAAAAATGAAGTAGAAAAATGGTTTAAAAGGATTGTTTAATGAAAAAAGAAAAAATTATTATTATTTCAGGACCAACCGCTGTTGGAAAAACAAAACTTTCTATAGAACTTGCTAAAAAGTTTAATGGTGAAATAATCAATGCCGATAGTATCCAAATTTACAAAGGTGTTGATATTGGTTCTGCAAAAATAAAAGAAGACGAAAAAGAGGGTATTGTTCATCATCTTTTAGATATAGTTTCACCTTTTGATACCTTTTCAACTGGGGAATATGTAAAGAAAGCAAAAGCTACTATTACTGATATCATTTCAAGAAAAAAAACACCAATTATCGTTGGCGGAACTGGAATGTATATATCTAGCCTCCTTTTTGAAATCGGTGCAACTTGTGGTAAAGATGAAAAGTATAGAGAAGAGCTTGAATGTTTTATAGAAAAAAACAGTCTTAACGAATTATATTTACGACTTAAAGAAATTGACCCTGAAAGCTCAGAAACAATCCACCCACACCAAAAAGATAGAATAATAAGAGCTTTGGAAATTTATCATTTAACAGGAAAGAAAAAAAGCGAACAAAAAAATTCAACAGAAAGTGACTATAATTATTTACTCTTTGGTTTGTATGATGATAGAGAATTAGTCTATGACCGAATAAATAAAAGAGTAGATAAAATGCTTGAAGATGGGTTGCTTGAAGAAGTCCAAAATCTAATTAATATTGGAGTAACTAAAGATAATCGATGTGCAAAAGCTATTGGTTATAAAGAGCCTTATGATTATTTACTAGGGACAATTAGTAAAGAAGAGTTTATTGAAAAACTCAAACAAAATACCAGAAATTATGCTAAAAGACAAATAACATGGCTTAAAAAAATGCCTAATATTGTTTGGAAAAAATATAGCGAAAAAGAAGAAATATTTAGACTTGTAGAGGAGTTTATAAATGGATAGACAAGAAGCTAAAAAGCTGGTTGAAGCTTGCGAAAATGAATTAAAAGAACAATATCAAATTTTAGATGATATTGCCCTTTATAATACAGAAAAAGTTCTTAAAGCCTTTCAAGATGTTAATGTAAACTTAACGAATATGGCTTGTTCTAGTGGTTATGGTTATGAAGATATGGGAAAACCTAAACTATGCGAATTATATAAAGAAATCTTTAAAGCTGAAGATGCTATTGTTTGCCCACAAATCACATGTGGAACTCACGCTCTTGTTTTACCACTATTTGGAATACTTAGACCTAATGATTTAATGATTTCTATTACCGGTAAACCTTATGACACTATGGATAATATCATCAATGGTAAAGATAACGGTAAGGATAATGGTTCTCTTAAAGATTTTGGTATCAAATTTGAAATAATTGACATGATTGGTGACGAAATTGACGTTGATAAGTGCATTAAAGAAATAGGTGAGAAAAAACCAAAAATGGTTTATATTCAACGTTCTCGCGGATATTCTCCTCGTGAAGCTTTATCTGTATATTATATTGGCGAAGTAATAAAAGAAATTAGAAAAGTCCACCCTGAAACAATTGTTATGGTGGATAACTGTTATGGTGAATTCACAGAAAAGGCAGAACCAATAGAAGTTGGTGCTGATATTATGGCTGGCTCTCTTATGAAAAATGCAGGCGGCGGAATTGCTCCGACAGGTGGTTATATTGCCGGAAGAAAAGATTTAGTTGAACTTTCAGCTGGAAGACTTACTGCCCCTGAACTTGGTGTTGAAGTTGGCTCTTATATTGCTAGTTATTATCCTTATTTTGAGGGTATATTTATTGCTCCTCACGTTGTTAGTGGAGCAATTAAAGGAAATGTTTTACTTGGTCTTGTTCTTGACAAATTTGGCATAGAAAGCACTCCTAAAAATAAAATGATACCTCATGATATTGTACGTTCTATTAAATTTGGTGATGAGGATAGGTTGGTAGAATTTTGTAGACTTGTTCAAAGACTTTCTCCTATAGATTCTAATGTTGTTCCATTCCCTTGGGAGATGCCAGGTTATAAAGATAAAGTTATTATGGCTGCAGGAACTTTTATTCAAGGCTCTACTATGGAACTTAGTTGCGATGGCCCAATAAGACCCCCATATATTTGCTATATTCAAGGTGGATTAACTTACGAACACCTCAAAATACTTGCAATTGAAACTGCACAAATTTTTGGAAAATAAAACAGTTTAAATGAGGAAGTAATACAAATGGAAACTTGGGATTTATATGATGTTGATAGACAAAAAACAAATAAAACCATGAAAAAAAGTGAAAAATTTCCAAAAGGAGATTATTTTTCACTAAGAGTTCATTTATGTTTATTCAATAAAAAAGGAGAAATGCTTATTCAGCAAAGACATTTTTCTAAAAAACACAGGCCTAACCTTTGGGACTTAACACTTTCAGGCGGGGCTATTTCTGGTGATAACTCTAAACAAGCTCTAACTAGAGAAGTTCAGGAAGAATTGGGCCTAAACATTGATTTTTCTAAAGAAAGAGCATTTTTTACTATTAATACAGAAAACTCTTTTGATGATTATTATCTAATTGAAAAAGATATTGATATTAAAGATATCTCATTTAAAGATAATGAAGTTCAAGCTGTAAAGTGGGCAAGTAAAGAAGAAATTTTAAAAATGATTGAAGATAAAAAATTCCTGCTTTACTATCCATCATTTATTGAAACTATTTTTGAATTTAAAAACAATAATAGAGGGGTTATTCAACCTGAGGGAAAGTTTACTATTTAATATTTTATAAAAAAAAGAGAGTTGTTTTACAATTCTCTTTTTTTAATAGTTTGGTTCAACTTCTTGTTCTATATTGTTTTCTTGTTTGTTCTTTCTTAAAAACAACTCATGTTTTTTTTCTTCAGTCAAACTTCTAAAACTTTTAAGAAATTTAGGCCTCATTTTATAAGTTGGTAGAGCAACTTCGTATACATAATCTGTTTTCTTTTCGCCTTTTTTGTTTGCATAATATCCAACACCAATATGAGAGAATATTACATAAAAAGGAATTTCAAATTCACAAATATAGTATTCAGCTTTCTTATGAAAACTCATTTTTTTTATTCTGCTTATTTCTTTTTCATCAAAATAAAAATGAAGATACTTAACATTTTCTTTATATCTATGACTGTTGTATCTATAATATGGTTTATTCACATTTTCAGTACCAATCATAGAATATTCCATGTTAAGTAGTTGTTCTAATTCCTCTTTTGATAAATATCTATATAGTTTCATTTTTTATTCTAAACCTTTCTCTTCTATAATATTTTGATTTTTATTTAAAGTTTTTATTTTAAAAGGCACGTTATCTGTTTCTTCTTGTTCTTGCTCATTAAAATACATTGGCTCATATAATCTTTTATCAAATTTAATAATAGGACCAAAATCAATAGGTCCTGAATTTTTGTCTTTTTCAAAACTCTTCAAATACTTGCTTTTCATTTTTTTTGCAGGAAGCGCAACTTCATAAACCGTTTCATAGGGAACAGCATAACCTTGACAATCATATCTTCCCGTGCCAATATGAGAAAATATTACATAAAAAGGAATTTCAAATTCACAAATATAGCAAATTTTAGAGCCTTGAAAACCTAGCTTTTCTATCCTAGAAATTTCTCTTTTATCAAAATAAAAATGCAAATATTTTACGTCTTTTTTATAATTATGTGTATTTATTCTTTTATAACTTTTTTTATCATTATAAACAGAGCCAATTTTATCAATTTCATTAGCTTTAATATGCTCTAATTCTTCTTCTGATAAATACCTATAAAGTTTCATGACATTATTATATCATTATATAATGATTTTTTCAATACCTAAATTTTCTACCAAAAAAAACCGCCGCCCTAAACAAAATAGGGAAGCGGTAACTTAAACAATTTTATTAAATAATATGTTTATTAGAATTTCATTTCTGTGCCAGTAATAGTGCAATAAATATTAACATGTTTTAATCCAGAAACCGGATTTGGATTTTTAAATCTATAAACAGTACCATCCTTTAAACTAAGCTGTATTCCACATTGACCCTCAATAGCATAACCACTAACCATATCAAAAGGAACAACTATTGTAGCACTTTCATTTACAAATTCAAATCTGTTTTTATAAAGGTCTAATTTAAAAACACCAACATCTTCATTTGTGTATTTATCAATTTTTTTCTTTATATCAAAACCTTCATCTGATGTAATTACTTTATCTTCATCATATTTGCTAAAATCAATTTTTGCAATTTCTGCTTTTTGCATTTTATCAAGTTCATCTAATCTTAGTTTTTCTGTTTCTGTTACTAAATATCCATAGTTATCATAAGTTGCTTTAAAATCACATTTACAACAAACAACTTCATCACCCATACCTTTAAGGGTAGACATTTGCTTACATTTAGGGCAGATATAAAGCATACTTTCAATACCTTCAGCCTTGTTTTCTCCAATATATTCTACTGGATTTTTTTCTTGAATTTCATAAGCATTAACTCTACCATATTCTTTAACAGCATTAAGGATTTCATCACTAGTCATTTTTTCTAGTTCTTCAGGAGTAATAATCTTTCTAACGAAACCATGAAGTCTACCTTTTCTTTTCTCTTTAGACCAACGTGGAGAAGAGAAGTATCCACCTTCAATATTATAAATAACAACCGGAACATTTAGCTTTTTTAAAAGCTTTCCAATTGTTGATTTCATTCCGCTCATTTCACCAGCAAAAGATTTATTTCCTTCAGGGAATAAAGCAACTGAAGCACCTTGATTAATAACGTCCATAATACCTCTAACTGTTCCAGCATCATGGGTTGATTTTGTGATTGGAATAGGGCACACTAGATGCTCAATTAACTTTCCAACTTTAAGTGATGATATGTGGTCACTCATAACAAAATATAATGGGTTATTAAAGCTCTTTGCAATAAAGAATGCATCATAATCTGTTGTGTGGTTGCCGAGAACTATATATGGTGGTTTTATATCACACTTTTCAAAAGTGTAGTTGAATTTTTTCTTCAATATTAGTCTTGTAACAATAGGTGAAACAATTTTGTTCCATGCACCATGTCTTTTTCTTACTTTTACAGCCATTTGTGTATCTCCATTTAATTTACTATCAGTAGTATAACATACTATCTTTTCATTTAGAAAACGATTGATTAAAAAAGTTGTAAAAATATTGTAAAATCAAAAAGTTTTATTTTTTAATCAGTTGTCATGAATATAATAGTTATGATATAATCACATTAATCGTGTTTACGAAATTTATACGCCTTAAGGATATTTTATTTATGGATTTATTTAAAAAATGTGATGAATATACAATTGCTCGTGATGCTAAAGCAGCTGGAATATACCCATACTTCCATACACTTGAAAGCAAACAAGATATTGTTGTTGAAATGGAAGGAAAAAGGGAAGTAATGATTGGCTCTAATAACTATTTAGGCCTAACAGGTAATGAAGAGGTTATAAACGCTGCTGTTGAAGCAACTAAAAACTTTGGTACTGGTTGTTCTGGTTCAAGATTTTTAAATGGTACAACAACTGCTCACGTTGAACTTGAAAAAGAGCTTGCAGAATTTTTGCAAAAAGAAGACTGTGTAACAATGAGTACAGGTTTCCAAACTAATCTTGGAGTTATCTCTGCTATAGCTGGCAGAAATGATGTTATTTTATGTGATAAAGAAAACCATGCTTCTATTTATGATGCTTGCAGACTTAGCTATGCAACACTTATCAGATATAACCATGACGATATGGAAGACCTAGAAGCTAAACTTAAAGAGGTTCCTGAAAATAAAGGTATTTTAATCGTTACTGATGGTGTGTTTAGTATGAGTGGAGATATATGTAATCTTCCAAAACTCGTTGAACTTAAAAAGAAATATGGTGCTAAACTTATGGTCGATGATGCCCATGCTCTTGGTATTTTAGGAAAGAATGGCAGGGGAACAGCAGAACACTTCAATTTAGAAGATGATGTTGATTTAATTTGTGGTACTTTCTCTAAATCTCTTGCAAGCCTTGGTGGTTACTGTGCTTGTGATACGAGGGTTGCTGAATTTATTCGCCATAACTCTAGACCATTTATCTTCAGTGCGTCAATTACACCTGCTTGTGTGGCTGCGGCTAGAAAATCATTAGAAATTATTAAAAGAGAGCCAGAAAGAGGTAAAAATCTTCTTGAAATTACTGATTATATGAGAAAATGTTTAAAAGAAAGAAATATTACATTCCGTGAAAGCACAACTCCAATTATTCCTATTTATACTTATGAACCAGACCTAACCTTGACAGCTTGTAAAATGCTATTTGAAGAAGGGGTTTATGTTAACCCAGTGCTTCCTCCAGCAACACCAGTAGGAGAATGCTTGATAAGAACTTCTTATACTGCAACTCATACTAAAGAATTAATGGAAGAGGCTGCGGATAAAATTCAAAAAGTATTAACAGAACTTGGTATTATTAAAAATTAATTTATAACAACAAAAAGAGCCTAAGATTAGGCTCTTTTTATTTATCTTTTTGAACATTAACAACCTCTTTTTCTCGTTTTATACCAAAGAAAAAATCAATTCTTTCTACTAATGATAACAAATCTCTTTTATATAAAAAATCTGGATTATTATGTACTATTGCCTGTAAATATCCAACTTTTGAATATGTTGCAGCAATTATCTGTGATGTTTTTACATCATAACCATCTTCATAGAGTTCACCTAAATTATCATATGTTTCTTGTAGTTCTTTGTATAAAGTATTAGCATCTTTTTGCATATAAACACCTCAATTTATTATATGTAGTAGCTTTTTTATTTGACTTTTTTTCTTCAAAATTCTACAATAATTTTAGAACAAAATGGAGATATAAATTATGTCAAAATTATATTTTAAATATGGTGCGATGGGTTGCAGTAAGAGTGCACAAGCTTTAATGTGTAAATTTAATTATGAACAACAAGGTTTTGAAGTTTCACTCCTTAAACCATCAATTGACACTCGTGATAAATCACAAGATGGGGAAACTATTATTTCTAGTAGAATTGGTCTTACTAGTAAATGTTATACTTTTGATAAAGATGAAAATTTGAGTGATTTTATATACAACTTAAATAACTTTAAATCTAATGCGGTTGTTATTGTTGATGAGTGTCAATTCTTAACAAAATCTCAGGTTGATGAGCTTAAAGAAGTTTCTAGGAATATCCCTGTTTTGTGTTATGGTTTATTAACCAACTTTAAAACAGAATTATTTGAAGGATCAAAACGATTAATAGAAATCGCAGAATCTATTATGGAAATAAAATCAGTTTGTAGTTGCGGCAAAAAAGCAACAGTCAATGCAAGATTTATTGATGGCAAATTAGTTACTGATGGGGAAGAGATACTTCTTGGAAAAGAAGACCACTATAAAGCGGTTTGCTATAATTGCTATATGACACTCAAAAAAGAACAAAATTTAGAAAACTAAAATTAAATATATAAAGATAAAAGGAACGTTAAATTTTAACGTTCCTTTTTGTTTTAATTAAATCTATTTATAGTTTCTGATTAACCCTATAACTTTACCAAGAATTGTTACATTATCAACAATTATTGGCTGCATATAATCATTTTCTGGTTGCAATCTAAAGTGACCATTTTCTTTATAAAATCTTTTAACTGTTGCTTCGTCATCTACCATAGCAACAACAATTTCTCCGTTTTCTGCATTTGCTTGTTTTTGCACTACAATTTTATCACCATCATAAATGCCGCAATTAACCATGCTATCACCAGACACATTTAAAATAAACATATCTTCTTGACCTAAGCCAAAAACATTTTGAGAAAAACTGAAACTATCCTCAATATTTTCAGTTGCAGTTATAGGAATACCGGCAGCAACTTTACCTACAACAGGAATGCCATTTTTCTTTCTACTATTAACAACATCAATAGCTCTGTTTTTTTGTTTTTCTCTTGTTAACTTACCTTGATTTTCCAGCTTTCTTAAATGATAAACAATTGTCGCTGTCGAAGAAATATTTAGCCCTGCACACATATCTCTAACTGATGGTGGGTAAGAGTTTTTCTCCATAAAATTCTCTATAAATTCTAAAACTTTTGCTGTCTGATCTATTCTTTCTTTTTTCATATTTAACTTTTCCTTTTTTTCACTATCTAAAGTATAACACAATAAAAAACTATTTGTAAACAAATGTTTGATATTTTTTACATAAAATATAATTGAAAAATTAATAAAATAGTATTATAATATCTTTAGGAGATATGATGATGAATAACGAACAAAAGAAAAACGAAACAAAGCAACCTTTAGTGTTAACAAAAGACCAAATAAAAAGAGCAATAGGGGAAAGGGAAACTTGTATTTTAGACCCTAATGAAAAATGTACATTATGTGGCGATTGCTTATTTTGCGATTTAGACCCAACTAAACTTTGTTTAAATTGTGGGAAATGTCTTGACCAATTTAACACAGACGAAAAAGGCTTTGTTAAAGTTAAGATAGATAAAATAATTCGTGAAGATAATAATGAAGTTAGCCTAGAAGAACTTTATAAGCAATATGGCTTAGATGATGACGAAAATTAATAATACAAAAAAGAGAAGCATTTTTATTAGCTTCTCTTTTTATTTGGCAGGGGCGGAAGGAATCGAACCCTCCTCAGGAGTTTTGGAGACTCTTATTCTACCGATGAACTACGCCCCTATAACAATGAACATATTATAACAACTTAATAGAAAATTGTCAACTTGAATATAAATATTTATTCTATATTTTTTATTTATTAGACAATTATTTCTAAAACTGCTAAAATACTTCTAGGAGCTAATTATGAAATTTCAAAAATATTATGATTTAATTAAAGAACAGTCTGAAAGATATGACAAATCTCAAAATTGTAACATTGGGCAAACATGGAACTTTCATTTATTACCAGTAATTAAAAATGCATGCATGCTCGCTGAAAAATATGGCGCAGACAAAGATGTCGTAGAAGTTGCTGCAATTTTTCATGACTATGCTGATTTACTAGATTTGGCAAATAGAGATATCCACCATATATTAGGTGCTGAACTTGCAGAGGGAATTTTACTTCAAGATGGTTTTTCTCAAGACTTTATAAATAAAGTAAAACTATGTATTCAAAACCATAGAGCAAGTGTTGTTAAAGATAAATTTTCTATTGAGGAAATATGTGTCGCCGATGCTGATGCTATGAGCCATTTAGATAGTTTTGTTGAACTCATATGTTGGCGAGCATATTTAGGTGAAGATATAATGTCTTGCAACAACTTTGTAAAAAAGAAAATTCAAAAAAGTTATGCTAAAATGAGTAAAGAAACTCAAATTTTAATGCAGGATAAATATGATAGCATAATGAAAGTTTTATTATAGGAAAATAATCATGAAAAAATTATTTAATGGCTGGTCTGTTTTAGAACTAATACTTCTTTTTATGGGACCAACAATTGCATTAACTGTTGGTCTTGTTTTTAAAAGTGACGTTCTTACAATTTTAGCTGCAATTGTAGGAATTATTTGTGCATTACTACTTGCAAAAGGTTTAGTTATTGGACAATTTTTTGGAATTGCTATTGTTGTTTTATATTCTATCGTTAGCTATAAAAATGGTTTTTATGGTGAAATCATGATATATATTTTGATAATGCTTCCGATGTATATATGGAGTATTATTGAATGGTCTAAACATAAAAATAACCAAACTGAAAGTGTTGAAGTTAATTCAATAAAGCCAAAAGAATGGGGATTTGTCTCTGTTTGTGCTCTTATAATATTTATTGGTTTTTACTTTCTATTAAAAGCACTAAATACAAATGAACTAATTATCAGCACCTTATCTGTTGTTGACAACATTTTTGCAATATACCTCTTAGCAAGAAGAAGTAAATATGGTTTTGTATCATACATAGTTAATGACTTAATTCTAATTGCCTTATGGGGTATTCCTGTATTTCAAGGAAATCTTCTATTAATGGCTATGCTTATTAATCCGTGCATTAACTTAATTAATGATATATACGGTGTGATTAATTGGTCCAAACTTCAAAAAACGCAAAATATTAAAAATAAAACTGAAAAAGAGGCTTAAAATATGAGAATTGTAATACAAAGAGTTAAAAGCTCAAGACTTGAAGTTAATAATGAACTTGTGAGCGAAATAGGTAAAGGGTATAATGTTTTTGTCGGAGTAACCGTTAATGATACAGAAGAAAACATGAAAAAAGTTGCTAAAAGAATTGCCAGCATAAGACTATTCAAAAATGAAGAGGGAAAACTAGCAAAAAACATAATTGACGTAGACGGGGAAGTTTTACTTGTTTCAAACTTTACACTTTGCGATAAAAAAGGTGCTGGCGGAACCCGACCTGATTTTACGTTAAGTGCAGATAAAGAAACAGCTAATAGATTATATCTTGAACTTCAACAAGAATTAATTAACACCTATAACTTACCAACAAAACTTGGAAGATTTGCAGAAAATATGCAAATTTATACTCAGCTTGATGGGCCTATTAATATTTTCCAAGAATACTAATTTATAAAATGATATATAATCAAATAAAAAAACTAATACAGTTAAGTATTAGTTTTTATTTTTCCATTCTTAATTCTTCAATTTGGGTTTTATATTCTTTTTTAACAGTATTAAAATATAAATCAGTTAAATCCGCATTTGGATTATATAAACCATTTTTATGAATTTTATTAATCTCTTTTACTATGTTGTTTACATTATTTTTTTCTAAAAAATCAGGATTGTTAAGTTCTGTATAAGTAAAACAATCTAACATTTCAAAAAATCGAGGATTTTGTTTTAATAAACCCCTAATTCTTGCTTTTGCTGAAGATCTATATGACGAATTTCCTATATAAAATTCAAAAAATTTATCCAAATATAGATTTGTTGTTTTTGTTGAAATAGTAGAACATTTTAGTAATTCTAGCCAAGCTTCATTTATTCCATATGCTCCTTGATAATATCTTGTATCAGTAATTTCTGGAACATTAATAATACTTTTATTTTTATTATTTACATAACATTTTTCAATAAACTGACTAAATTCACTTAAATATTTCATTGTTACAAGTTCTACACCAATAGGGGAAATATAATCTCTGAAAAAATCTTGAACTCTTTTTACAACATTCCAATCGATATTTCTATAAAAATGATACTCTTTTAAATCATCTGGCAAACCTAAAGTTTTATAAACTTTTAAATTTTCATATTTTTTAAGTTCGTCTACAATGATTTTTAATACCTTATTAAAAATATAATATATATGATGCTCTTTTGTCCTAGAAAAATAAATATACTGATTTGAACTTGGATTAAATTTAATTTTTCCGACATTAGAAATAATAACCTTTTTAATAGGAATATTTTTATTAACAAAAGGTTTACTATCTAAATTTATTGATTGCACTCTATATAATTCTAAAAAGTTGTTTTGCTCCATATAAGATTATATTAACATATAAAAACTTGATTTTCAAGATTAAAAAATTAAATTCATTAGTTTATTTGACTTAAAATGAGGAATTTGTTAATCTATTTTTATGGAAATGAAAAAAGTAACAATTTATACAGATGGCTCTTGCTCAGGTAACCCAGGTAATGGTGGTTGGGGTGCTATTTTAATGCATGCTGGAAGAAGAAAAGAGCTCTCTGGTGGTGAACGAGAAACAACAAATAATAGAATGGAACTTATGGCGGCAATAATGGCCCTTAAACAACTTAAAGTGCCATGTGAAGTGGAACTTTACAGTGACTCTGCTTATATGGTTAATGCTTTTGTTTTAGGCTGGGTAGACACTTGGAAAGCGAACGGTTACCGAGGTTCAGATAAAAAGCAAATTAAAAATCTTGAGCTATGGAAAGAACTTCTTTCTTTAACAGAAACACATAAAGTAACCTTTATTAAAGTTAAAGGTCATGCTGATAATGAATTTAATAATCGTTGTGACCAACTTGCAGTAATGGAAACCACAAAATTAAATGAAGAAATAATATAAAAGACCTCGGATATACCGAGGTCTTTTATATATTATTTTTTTCTTCTATTTCTTCATCATCTTTATTAACCACACTCATTTTTCTATAAAGTGCTTCATAAAATCTATAACCACTGTGTGGTTTATCTGCACCTTTTACTAATAAATAACTTCCAAACTGCCAATTTAGTTGTTTATCTTTTAAATCTTCTTTGTGATTTTCTAAAAAAGTTTCAGCCATATTATCACAATAATTATCAATATTTTCTTGAACTTCTTTTTCATTAATCTCATTATTTTCAAGCTTTGGAATATAATGGGTTAATAGTGCAAGCGCTTGTCGTTCTTTTATATCAGCTAATTCAATTAAATCTCTTATATCCATTTTTTCTTCTCCTTATAAAAGCATTATAACATGTTAAATATGTTTTTTCAATATTATAATTATCTAAAGGTCAATCTCTGCTCATATATGAACAAAAAAAATAAAATAAAACCTAGGAGTTTATTATATATAAATAGTAAAAATTACATGCTATACACAGCACAAAATAATCTAGATACTATTGGGTGAGAATTTCTATTAGAAGAAGAAAAAAAAAGACCGACACTCGAGTTTTTTAAACATAAATGAGTGTGTCGGTCTTTTTTAGTTAACGCACTTATAAAAGTGATTGTAACTTTTTAAACGTGGAAGTTTTTAGAGTTAAAGTATATAGTATGCAATATAGCATCACACAAAGGATACAAACTCATTAAACTTGGAACTATCCAGAATAGGTGATTATAATTCGCTTGTGAGAAACTGTAAAATCCCATTTGTAAGTTTACGCAATAAATTATAAGTAAAAACTGAACTGTTAAGAGTATTGCAAATAACAAATAAATTCTTGATGCATATCTTGCAGGTTTCTTCTTGTATGGGTTTATAAAGAATAATAATGTATAAAGTGCTGGAATTATTGCTAAAACTCCAATTCCTATTAAGAAATATTTTGCTGAAAAATTATAACTCACAGCTCCGCCACCCACATAATTATTCATTATAAGATAGGTAAGAGTAATTAAAAACGCAACGAAACCAAAGGCTGTCCAAGAGTTAACTAAATTTAATTTGTTTGATTCTATATAAGATCTTGTGTGTCTAGCTTCTTTAACCATTTTATGATGAGTTCTAACTACCAAACCCTCTTTTTCAAATTCTGCCTTTAAATCAGAATAATCTTTTGGTGCATTATCGAAAGAATAATTAACTTCTTTTAAATCATATTCTTCTTTATCATTTGTATAACTCATTAAAGAGCTAAGCTTTTCTTTATATTCATCTTCAGTAAACTTAGCAGATAGTGTTTCATAATTCTCTGTTGATTTATAAAACTCCATTGGTTCTTTATTTTCTGGTCTAATAATTTCTTCAAATTGTAAAGATGTTTCTTCTTGAACTTCTTCTTTTTTAGGATAATCTTCAAACTCAATATTATTTTCTTCAAAAATATCTTCAGAAAAGAGTTTTAATTCGTCATCATCTTCATCTTTAATTGCTTGTGATGGATTTAAGTAAATTTCATCTTCATCAACATTTGATGTGTCAACATAAATGTCATCATCATTGTTATCGTTTTGAATTGTATAATTATATGAATTCGCACCAAAATCATGATAGACTGGGGTAGAAGTATCTTCATCTTCAGACTTAATTTCTTGATCATTTGATGCTGTATAAATTTCGTCCACATCGTCAAGTTTGTTTTTTCTAAATGCATCAAAGTCAAAATTAGGAGAATTTTCCTCGTCTTTAGTTTCATCAATTTTCATTGTTGGTGTAATATAATCAGGGGTTGGTTCCTCGCCTGCTTCAAAATAACTGCTTTGAGATTTTTTTACAAAATCGTCCATATTAAAATTAAATGGAGAAGGCTCATCATCAACAACTTCTTGTTTTTCTTCATATTCAAGCATTGGCTCTTGAGTTTGCTCTATCATCAATTCTTGATTATGCTCAATTAATGGTTCTTGATTATGTTCGATTAACTCTTCTTGATTATGCTCTATAAGCTCACGTTCTTGATAAGAAATTTCTTCAGTGGTTGGTTGAGTATGACCTAGTAATGCTAAAATATCAACATCTTCATCTTCTTGATTTTCTTGTTCTGCAAGTTCTTGATATTTTTCATCGTCAAAGACCTCATTTTCTTCTTCAAACAAAGAACCTTGAGCAGGGGATACTTCTTCGTTATCGTCTAGTTCTTCACTGTCCAACTCTTCATCATTATCAATCGACATAGCTGTTGGTTCAACATAATCTATTTGTTCAACATAAGCCGCTGTTTCTTCACCATTAGGAGCAACTTCAACTAAAACCTTTTCATTTTCATTACTCATGTCAACAAATTTGTTCCATGAATAAACTGTTTCTTCCTCTTCATCTTCTTTAACTGTTTCTTTGCTTTCAAGCTCATTAACAGTTTCTTCTGTTTTCCAAGGAATAACTTCTTCACCATCTAAAGAAACACTTTCAACTGAAATAGGGGATACAGTTTCTTCTGTTTCTGGCTCTTTATCAATTTCTTTCTCTTTTATCTCTTCACTAATTTCAGCAAGTTCAACTTTTTTCTCTAACTCTTCAATCTCTTCTGTTTTTACAAGAGAGTAGGAGGAAGCAATTTCGTGTGAGTTTGAAATCAAATTATCAATAATTTGCCTAGAACGAAGCCAGTCTTCTTGGTTCTTTCTATAAGCCTCTTTGCCTTCATCTGTTAGCTTATAATAATGCCTTTTACCGCCAATATCACTATCTTCCCAGTATGAAGAAATTAGGCCTTGACTTTCAAGACGCTTTAAACAACTATATAATGTTGGCTGTTTGAGCTCATATGTTCCGCCACTTTTCTCTTCAACGTCTTTACAGATTTCATATCCGTATTTGTCGCCTTCAGAGAGGACTTTTAATATGATTGTATCAATATGCCCACGGATTAAATCACTATCAACACCTGACATAACCTTACCCCTAAATACACTTTATCAATATAATTTTAGATTAAAACAAATAGTAAAGTCAAATAAAAACATTATTTTGCTATAATTTTATATATATTATTAGTAATATAAGTAGTTGTTTTTATAAGAAACAAGTTGTTTGACAAAAAATCATGTCTTTTTATTCTTTTTTTTATAAAGCTGCAAAAGTTTTGTTGCTAAAAATCTATAAAATGAAATATAATTAACTAACAGGAAAGGGGATAATTATGATAACACCAGACTTAGTTTCTAGAAGTAATCGAAAAACCTTGTCTTTATCTATTTTAAAAGATGGACAAGTTGTGATAAAAGCTCCACTTAAAATGAGCACTGAAGCAATTGATCGTTTTGTGTTTGAAAAACAAAATTGGATAAGGCAAAAACTTGCATATATTGAGCACAACAAAGAGAAATATGATGATGTAATGCACTATAAAAAATTCATGCTGTTTGGTAATGAATATTCATTAAAACTTGCAAATGTTAAGAAAATAGAAACCTCTAACACAGAAATGACGATTTATATTCCAAAAGATACACCAGAAGAAAAAGTAATGACAAAATTAAAAAGCTGGTATAAAAAAATAGCAAAGAATATTCTAGAAGAAAGACTTGATTATATTTGCAAATTAATAAAACTTAAACCAAATGCTTTCAGAATATCAGATTCGAAGGGTAGGTGGGGAGCATGTAATAGCAAAGGTAATGTTAGCTTTAACTTTAGAGTTGTAATGCTAGAACCATCAGTAATTGACTATGTTATTATTCATGAATTATGTCATCTAGTTGAAATGAACCACTCAAAAAAATTCTGGAACTTAGTATATTCATTTTTACCAAATGCAGATATTCAAAAAAAGAAAATTAAAGAATGTAGCTTTTTATTGACCCTTTACAACAAATAGGGTAGAGAATGAAATATATTAATTAAAAATAAAAAAGGGTAGAGAATAATCTCTACTCTTTTCTATTGTGATTTAAAAATATATCCAGAGTACTTTTTGGCTGCTTTTGTTTATAACTGAAAAAATATTAACACAATATTTACTTTTCTAAAAATTCAAAAATATTTAATAACGGTTCATTAATTTTCTTTATAGCCTCATATAGTTTTGAATTTTAATTTCAATACTTCATTGTAAAATTAAAAAAAAGTACCGGTCAAACAATATTTTTCGAGATAGGGAGTGATAACTTTTTTACACAGTTGTTAACAACTTATCTTCAATCTATTCGCAAAAGACAGCTTTTGCGAACAATTTATGCTGTATTTGGGAAGTTTTTAACAGTTATTGTTAAGACCGCTTAATCCTAGAAAAATTCTAGCTTTTAAGCAATT
>JAZSJW010000031.1:0-72900 GCA_045534555.1 Clostridia bacterium | reverse complement strand
TAAAAAATTATATATGACCATTTTGCAACACTTATTGTAACACATAAAGAACCAACAAATGGTACAAAGCCTAAAATAATATATAAATACTTTCTTTTCCCCTCTTTTGAATACTTTTTAAATAAAAGCAAGCAAAGAACTGATATTATTGAAAATCCAGCAGTAAATAAACCTAAATTAAAGTTTGTTTTAAAAGTATAAATAGCTAAAAGTGAAGCTATAGATGTACAAATACTTGTTCCACCATAGAATAATGCTATTGGGTAAAAACTTTTAATTCTAGACATATCTTCTGATTTTGTTCTTAAGTTTTTTAAGTATGCAAAGAATTTGAATGACGAATTTTCTGGTTTATTTGATTTAATAAAGAATGAAAAAACCATTTGCACTGCTACAACTAACAAAACGTAAAGAGCAACAGACATAAAGGTTGAAACGTCAATTAAAAAACCAATTAAAATCGGAAATATAACGTTTACACACTTATTTAAAATTGTGTTTACAGCAACAAAGGTATCTGCTTGCCTTCTAGGGATAATCTCCCCTTTCATGACATTATAGCTTGACCAATACAACCCTTCTGCTATACCATATATTGAGCCTGCAAGTATTGCCATTTTTGCTAAATCTCTACCAAGAAAAATAATAAAAATTATAAATGCTGCTTTGACTAAAACACCTAATCTATAAATGCAAATTCTATTAGTCCTATCCACTAAGTATCCCATTACAAAATAAATAACAGCATACACTAAGTATAAAGACATATAGAATAAAGCAATCTCTACTAAAGACTTTCCAAGTGCTGCATCTGCATTAGTTTGAACAATAAAAGAAACCAAAAAGGTTGTTGCAAATAAATTTATAATATTGTTTATAGAACTTGTTATCTGCATGCTCCAAGTAGACAAATTCATTTTCTCTTTTTTTGAAGCATCACAAGGTTGATATGTATATGCCATAATTTAATCCTCTGTATGTTATAGATTTTATCACATCAAGCATAAAATAACAAATTTTTAAACTAGATTTTTAATAAAGATGCATAAATTATTTGTTAAAATAAAATTTTACGTTTATAATAAAATTAATTATTATGTTTATAGGAGAAATTTATGGGCTTCATTAAAAACAATTTATTAAAAGCTATTGAATGGCAAGACCCTGCAAAAAATGTAATTTTATACAAATATCCAATGGACGGTAGGCATATTCAATTTGGCTCTAAATTAACCGTTAGAGAATCTCAAGTTGCAATATTTATGAATAAAGGCAAAATTGCCGATGTTTTTGGTCCTGGTATGCACACTTTAAAAACTAGCAACCTCCCAATTCTAACTCAGCTTCTTGCTTTACCTTATGGATTTAAGTCTCCATTCTATGCTGATGTATTCTTTATTAATACAAAACAATTCACAAATCAAAAATGGGGTACTACCTCCCCTATCACTATGAGAGATAAGGAATTTGGCTCTATTCGTCTTCGTGGTTTTGGTAGTTATGCATTTAAAGTAACCAATCCAGAAGCTTTCTTAAAAGAACTTTCTGGCACTAATTCTACATATACAACAGAGGATATTCAAAGTTATTTAAGAAGTCACCTTGTTTCATGTATTTCAGATACAATTGCAGAATCTAAAATCGGAGCATTAGATTTAAGTGCAAACCTTAATGAATTCTCTAAGGTTGCTCTTGAAGTTGCTAAAGCAGATTTTGCTAGTTTTGGTTTAGATTTAACAAAACTACTAATTGAAAGTATCACATTCCCTGAAGAGATTGAAAAGGCTTTAGACCAAAGCTCATCAGTTCGTATCATGGGCGATAATATGGACGAGTTTGTTAAATACCAATCAGCACAAGCTCTAAGAGATGTTGCAAAAAAAGAAGGTAACGTTTCTGCAGGTGTAGATTTAGGCACAGGTATAGCCTTTGGTCAAATGATGAGAGATAGTCTTTCTACCCCATCAAAACCAGCTAAAAAAGAGGGTAAATTCTGCACAGAATGTGGAGCAGAAAATAAAAAGACAGCGAAGTTTTGCAGTGAATGCGGAGCAAAACTCTCAACAGTAAAAACTTGTAAAAATTGCAACGCAGAGTTGCCAGCAAAAGCTAAGTTCTGCCCAGAGTGTGGAACTAAAGCTTAAAAAATACAATTATATACACAATAAAATTCCACGGGTAAAACCCGTGGTTTTTCATTTAGGGGTAACCCCCCTTGTTCTACGCAAAGCCTGAATGGCTTTTTAATAATACTTATTTTTTTTTGCTCCATCTGACGAGGGAGCTGTCAGACGGAAGTCTGACTGAGGGAGAGTTATTTGTTTTTTTGTCTCTGTTTTTCTCTCATACTTTCTTTCTTTTTTCTCATTTTATAAAACTTAATTTGCTTTTTTATATGTTTCTCTCCCTCCGTCAGTTTCTCTGAAACTGCCACCTCCCTCGTCAGATGGAGGTATTTTTATGCAAAGGTATAACCTCTTTTCTAGCCACGGGACTATTCCGTGGTTTTCTTAAACAAAAAAAGAAGATTGAATTTCAATCTTCTTTTTTAAGACATTAATTAACAAAATGTTCAATTGTTAATGTTAGAACAGAGTTATGTTCAACTGAAATATCTTCAGTAATAATATTATCCGTTTCTCCGGATCCTGAATAAGTTTTTGACCCAATCTTTACTCGCCAATGATCAAGCATACTGGTTTCAAAGTCAACACTTCCAATCATTTCACCATTAATATAAACCTCTAATAGTGCAGAACTATAAGAACTATTTATCTCAATAGAAACACAGCCATTTTCATCTCTTTTAAATACATAATTTTCACTGCCGTATTTTACAACACAAGTGCCATAATAGTCCTCAATAATACTTCCTTCACCATAGCAATATTCACATTCTACTTCTGCTATTCCCCCACAAACATCACAGTCCTTTTCTCCAGACCCATTGCATTCATCACAATATCCATCACCGCCACAAAAAACACAATCTTGACCTCCATCACAAGAAAGACACTCACCATCATCACCTGTACCGTCACAGGCACTACACTCTCCAGAACCTCCACAATCAATGCACACACCATTGTCACAATAATCGCAACCACTAACAATTCCATTGTCACAATTTCCACAATCAACCCAGCCAAAACCATCACAATTAGGACAGCTATCTTGATATGCTATAATACAAATTGTTGTTGTTCCATCAGACGAAACGCAAAGATCAATATCATTGATTGCTTCTTTTTCATAACTAACACCGTCAATTACAGCATACCAACTATTAAATTGTACATAAAAAGTTTCATTGAAATACGATCCGTCATAAGTATCATAAATACATAAATTATTTTCATCAACCGTAACTATTTCACATGGATCATAATAGGTTGTAATATTGTAAAAGGAACAATAATAATCTTCCTCTGCTGGAGTAACTGGTATATCTGAATATATTTCTTCACCCGCATAATCTCCATATGAATCATAAACTTCAATTGTAATTTGATAATTTTTATCTTCTTGTCCTAATTCATAGAATTGGTCAACGTATTCGTGCCTGCAACCCTCTACTTGATCTGACCATTCTACAGTAACGTTATAACCATACACGCCTGTTTGTTTTACTGCAATATCAATATCAAAATCATTTAGCCCAAAATAGCCAGACGCACCATTTGTTGAGCTTACTAATCCCCCATTTTCTGCAAGAATTAGTGTTCCACATGGAGTGAATTGCCAGCCATGTCTTTCAATCATATCTTTATACGTTGTTGTATATAAACTATTGTCAAGTTCGTTATTTTGATTTCTTAAGCTTATGTTATCAAAGCTGCAATCAATAAACATAAATCCAGCAGCGCTTCCATCAGCTGCAATAATTCCACCATTTCTTCCTGCTGTACAAGAATTAAATACAAAAGCTCCATCTGTGCCATTTGAAGCCCAAATATCACCAATATTAGTAAATGCTGCACCGCCATCATATTTCGCTGAACAATAAGAGATTGTTCCTGCGCCCATTAAGTCCACAGTATGAAAGTCTGGAACTGAAGTAAGGCTTGCATCTAATTCACCCTCAACACAAATAGCTCCGCCATAATCTGCTCGGCAGTTAGTAATAGTGCCACCGGTCATTGAAACTGATATCTTACTTTGAGACTCAAGAAGTCCATCATAAAAGACGTAAATCGCTCCACCATAAACAGCGTCTGAATTTTGAATTATTCCTCCATTCATCACAAACTGTGTTTCTGTATTCAGGCAAATCGCGCCGCCTTTGTATCTATGTTCATACACTAACCCTTCACTATTTATTCTTGAAACAGGATTTCCTTTTTCGTCATACTCGAAATAATTTGCGTCAATTAAACCATCATTCAAAACAAACTTTGAATTATCTGTAAGATAAACTCCCGCACCTATCATATTTGTAGTCGAAGATTTAATATAGTTTCCAGAAATCATCCCAGAATTCATAGTTATTACACCTTCACTCGCAAGCGCAATAGCAGCACCGTTTCCACTTGCATACTCTGTTCCATCTTCAAGAACGTGACCAGACAAATAATTTTCAACAATTTTCAAATCACTATTATCAGCATCAACATTTCCAAGAGTTAAATCTACGCTACAAAGTATAGCTCCACCATGCCTATACGCACAGTTTCCTGAAATCGTTCCTTTTGTTATGCTAATTGTTGAACCACCAAAAGCATTAATGCCACCACCTGATGCAGCTTTGTTGTTTGAAATTGTTCCTCCTGTCATATTCAATGACCCCGCAAGGAAAATTCCTCCACCTCTAGTATTTGAAGTTGTCTTTTCTGCAGTGTTCGAATTAATTTTTCCACCACTAAGCTCAAGTGAACTGTTAGCAGAAACATAAAAACCACCGCCATTCGATTTTGAAGTATTATATTCCACAGAACCGCCACTCATAACAGCTGTTGAGTTGCTATATAAATATACACCACCAGCATAAGTATCAGTTGCTTTATTATACGATATTGACCCTTGTGTCAAATTTAATGTTGATTTGTTATAGACAAACACACCTGCTGCACGCATTGCAGTATTTTCTTTCACCGTTCCGCCAGAAATGTTTAATGTCGATTTATTTAAATACACGCCTCCACCGGCAGCTCCGGAAGAGTTTTTACTAATTGACCCATAAGAGTGCAAAATTTCTCCATTAGTGACATATACACCTCCCCCATGAGAAGTTGCGGTATTTTCCGAAATCTCACCATAAATCATCTCTAGTTTTCCGCCATCAATTGCAATACCAGCACCTTTATCCGCATAGTTGCAATTTATATATGCATCATCAACTGTTAAATTTCCAAGAGTAAATATACCACCACCAAGTTCTCCTGCTGTATTGTTTTGTATTTTTATTTGATATTCGTCATAGTAAAGATTATAAATTGATGTATCAACCCCGCTGTAAATCGCACCACCGTTAATTGCTGCCGTATTTGAAGTGGCGCTTCCGTTAAATTTTAAGAGGCCATTAGACATATAAATAGCACCACCAGAACCTTCAATTGCCTGGTTCTGCGTGAGAATGCTTTCTTCAATGATATCGTAATTATCAATATCAACATCAACTATACCTATTTCAACTTCAGCATCTCCTGAAGAATAAATAGATCCTCCATTATTTCCAGCTTCGTTACCAGTCATGGATCCGCAAAGATAAAATCCTTGGCTTGCATAGAATGCACCACCATCAACACCACAAGTGTTGTAATTTGATAAACTTGAAGAAATCACAACTACATTTTTTTCACTTGGTTCACCATAATCAATATTTGAAAGATTATCTGTATCATATACTGTAACTTCTATTGTCTGAAAGTCACTTGTTATTTTTCCAATTGAATAAAAGCCACCACCAGAACCATTTGGTGCACTATTTTGAAGCAATTTGCAACCATAACTTGTAATGTTACCACCGGCATAAATTCCACCACCAGAACCATTTGTTGATATGTTACAAGAAATTTCGGTCGCATCCTCTATTGCATTCGTTGGATATTTATTAATAATGTCTCCAAACATATCTTCCCAAACATCTTCATAGTCACTATATTTAAAGCCTGATGAAATGTTAACAGAGCCAAAAGAATAAATGCCCCCACCATAATTTTCTGCAGTGTTTGATATGATTTTCACTGCGGTTAATGTTGTAGTTCCATTAGCCACACAAACCCCGCCACCATTATTATTTGCTTTGTTTTCTTTAATTGTAATCTTTTCTAGTGTTAACGAAGTTTCAGAATAAATTCCACCACCATCATTAGCAGTATTTTCTGATATTATTACATCTTCGAGGCTGTATTTTGATGTTTCCTTAAAATATATTCCTCCACCGTTGGTTGCTGCGGTGTTTTGAGACACATTTCCACCTGTCATGTTCAGTGTTGCATTATTATTAACAAAAACACCACCACCTGTTGAAGCCTCGTTTCCAACAACCTCACCTTTATTAATTATATATTGCCCACTGGTCAAATAAACACCACCGCCATTCAATTGAGCAGTATTTCCAGTGTGTGTTGTTTCTCCATATGTATATTCACCACCAATCATTCCACCAGTTTGATTAATTGTGCCGCTTGCGTAAATTCCTCCACCAGAACTTTTTGTTGACGAGTTACCAGTTATTTGTCCACCTGAGATAAACAATTCCCCATTAATTTTATAAATTCCACCGCCTGCCTGACTCGACTCATTTCCTGCAATTTTTGAATCTCCAGAAATTGTAAGTCGTGCCGTTGAATAATGATATATTCCGCCTCCATTTGATGTTTTTGACTGATTTCCTACAATTTTTGCACTTCCTGAAATAATCATTTCCGTTGTTGAGGTATTAAAAATTCCTCCGCCATATCCACTAGTGGTATTCTCAATAATTATACCCCCTGACATATCTAATGAAGAGGTATCTATAACATAAATACCACCGCCATTCCATTCTGCATAATTGAAAGAAATTTCACCACCGCTGATTTTTGCTTTTGCTTTTTCGTATAAATAAACACCACCGCCAGCTTCACTATTTGCAGAGTTTTGTGAAATACTTCCGCCTGACATTATTAATGAGCCCCCGTTACACATAACTCCACCAGCCAACTTTTTAGATGTGTTGTTAGAAATGTTTCCACCATTCAAATTGTATGTTCCTGAATTAAGAAATACACCTGCTCCTGATGTTGCATTATTCCCAACATGAGTTAACTCTCCATCCACATATTCACCGCCAATACTTCCGCTATTATGATTTATTGTAGAATAGCAGTAAATTCCACCACCATAAATTTTCGCATTGTTTCCTGTAATATTTCCTGTGAATTCCTCGTCTTCTGTTCCTAATGTAAGTGTTCCTGAATTTATATAAATTCCTCCACCATTATTTGTAACTGTGTTTCCAATGATATTTACATTTCCAGAAATAACACACTCACCTGATGATGAATGATAAATTCCACCGCCACGATATCCTGAGTTATAACCTACAACACCTCCCGTCATCTTTAGAGTGCTTGATGAAGCAACAAAAATTCCAGGACCATATGTTGCTGTATTGTTAGAAATACTTCCACCACTAATTGTTGCCGTTGATGATCCATATACATAAATTCCACCAACTTCTTTGTCTGTGGCTGTGTTTAATGAAACAGAACCTTCAGTCATTGAAAATTCTGAACTATACAAAAAGATCCCCGCAACCCTTGGAGCACTATTTTGAATCACACTTCCTCCAGTAAGGTTGTATGTTCCGTTTTTTATGTACACACCGCCACCAGCTTCACCTGTTGATTTATTTCCTGTGTATGATATCTGACTGTATACATATTCTCCACCAACAATTCCACCACTATGATTGACTGTTGCTTGCACAGCATAAATTCCACCACCATAAGATGTTGCTTCATTTCCAACAATCTGACCACCACTAATAGATATTGTTGTATAATTGTTAGAATAAACACCGCCTCCTAATGTCGCTGTATTGCCGATTATTTTAGCAGTTCCCGAAATTTCAGTTGTCTTACTTGAGTTGTTATAAATGCCACCACCGTTAGTTGCCGAATTGTTAAAAATAACTCCTCCTGTGATAGAAACTTGCGATCCATAAGCATTATAAATACCACCACCGACTTCTGCTGTATTATTTTCTATATAAGTTTCATCTATTACTGTTTTTGTTTGTGAATTTACATAAATACCACCACCAGAACCAGCTTTACAATTAGCTATACTAATATTTTTTATTTTATTTCCATCAGGGCGATCAGATACAAAAATGCCACCACCACTGACACCTGCCTCACAACTATCAACTATTGTTTCAAAATATGAATTTACATCAAGTCCGTTAGAAGCAAAAATACCTCCACCATTATCTGTTGCTGAGCAATTAGTTATAAGAACTCCTTCATCAAATATTATCTCATCAGCCCTTGAAAAAATACCGGCTCCATTTTTTGCAGAGCATTTATCAATATAAATGTTTCCCGCATTAAAGCTGCTTAATATATAAGCTGCACCTCCATATTTAGCAGAGCAATTATTTATTTTTCCATACTCCATATAAAAATATGAAACACTTTGTGAAACACCACCAAATCTTTCTGTATATACTGCACCTCCACTTTCTTCTGCAGTACAGTCACTTATGTCAACACAATTAAGATATATGCTTTTAGAATAAAATGCACCTCCATTTAAATCTGCCGAACAATTTTTTATTGTAGTTTGTTCAAGATGCCATAAATCTTCCTCAACATTATCCCATGAATACCCTAAAGAAACATCTTTATTAGAATATATAGCACCACCGTTAGTTTTAGTGGTACAATTAGTAATTGTTGTTTTATTTGTTGAAATGTTGCCTTTTGAATAAATAGCACCGCCTGAACCTAATGCATCGCAATAACTTATGTTACTAGCAGGAATAGTAACTGGTCCATTCTCATCTGCAATAATTTCATCAAATATAATATCCATACCATTTGAGTAAACAGCACCTCCATCTACAGCATCAAGATTTGTGAAAGTAACATTTTTTATGTTTAAGGTACCACTAGTTGCGAGAGTATATATTCCACCACCATTACCTGCAGCTGAACAGTTTTTAATTTCAACACCATCTATGGTTAAACTTCCTGTTTTTTCTAGATAAATAGCACCTCCATCTATGCCTGCAGAACAATTATCAATAACAGCATCTTCTAAAACACAAGTTCCTCCATTTGCAACAAATATAGCTCCGCCATAAGTTGCTTTGCTGTTTTCAATTGTTCCACCTTTCATAATAAAAGTTGCACCCGGTGAAACAAAAACTGCACCGCCATATTTTGTTTCTTCTCCGCCTATTGTTCCGCCAAACATTGTATATGAGCAACCCTCTTCAATATAAAGGACACCACCTTTATCCTCAATCGTTGCGTCATCAGGAACAACAGAAACATTCTCTGTCGTTTCTGCTTCTAAAGTATTTGTTTGGTTTTTTTCTTTTATCAAAAATCCCACAAGAAATGATAAGCCTATTACAAATACGCTTACCAAACTTATAACTAAACTTATAACTTTTTTTCTTCTCATATTCTTTATCCTTATTGAGCACTTTTAAAGATAATTTAATTCTTCTAAATATATTATATTTATTCCATCATACGACCAGTATAGATATATGTATCTTTGACAACACCTATTTATACAATTTTATTATACATAATACCCCCCCCCCCTATGTCAAATAAATTTAGGGGGTATTTTAAATTTTTTTATATTTTTTTTAAATCTTTAACCTTTAATTCAAAAACTGGCATAAAAAAAGAGTGGAAATCCCCACTCTTATATTTTTTTGATTAATTTATTTATTAAATTGCTAAATATTTTTCTAAATTAAACTTATTCCAAGCAGTTTTTTCTTCTGGTGGATATACTCTAAACACCATTCTCTCTTTTGTTGTTGGGTGATAAAACTTAAGCTCTACAGCAAATAGGTTTAAATTAGCTTTTGGCATATCTTCCCCACCGTACTTTTGGTCACCATAAATTGGATTTCCTATTGTTGCAAGTTGCACTCTTATTTGATGACCTCTACCTGTTCCAAGTTTTACTTTTAATAAGTGTAAATTGTCTTTACAGTCTAATTCTTCATAGTCAAGCTCTGCTCTTTTTGAGCCCTGTGTAGACATAGGAACAACTCTTACTTTGTTATTTACCTCATCTTTTAGTAGATAATTTACAAGTTTGGTCTGTTTTAGCTTTAAATTACCAGTTACTACAGCAAAATATGTTTTATCAGCTTCGCCATTTCTAAATTGCTCACTTAATCTTGAAGCAGCTTTACTTGTTTTAGCAAAAACCATTACTCCACCGGTTGGCCTATCAAGTCTATGAACAAGACCAACATAAACATTACCCGGTTTATTGTATTTTTCCTTAATATAATCCTTAACCATAGTAAGCATATCTAAATCTTTTGATGCATCTTCTTGAGATGGCACATTTTGTGGCTTTAGAACTACTATAACATGATTATCTTCATATAAAATTTCCATTAATTTTCTCCTATGAACATTCCTGATGTTCCGCAAGGCAACATAACACCTTTTTCATTTGTTGGTAAACAAAGTTCATATGCTTCACAAGTACCCTTTTTGCCTTTTAGTGTAAGGTTTAATATATTTTCAAGCACTGTTGCACCAAGACCTGTTGTATAGCTATTGATTAAAACAAAAAGTGGGTTATCGCTTAAAACCTTTGTAACAAGTTCAACGAACTCATATAAGTTTTCTTCTAAGCTCCACACTTCCCCATTTGCACCCCTACCATAGCTTGGTGGGTCCATGATAATCGCGTCATATTTATGACCTCTACGAATTTCGCGTTCAACAAACTTCCTGCAATCATCAACAATATATCTAACATGAGCATCTTGCAGCCCAGAAAGCTCTACATTAGCTTTTGCTCTTTCAACCATATTTTTTGCGGCATCTACATGGCATACACTTGCCCCCGCAGAAGCACAAGCAACAGTTGCTCCACCAGTATAGGCAAATAAATTTAATACATTAATTGGTCTATTAGCTTTTTTAATTAAATCTATCATTCTATCCCAATTATATGCTTGCTCTGGGAACAACCCTGTATGTTTAAAGCCCATTGGCTTTAATTGAAATCTTAAATTCTTATAGCCAATAATCCACTCTTCTGGCATCTTCTTTTTCTTTTCCCAACCACCACCGCCAGTCTTTGTTCTGTGATAATGAGCATTAAGCTTACTATCTTTGCTTAAATCTTTACTAGCTTTCCATATTATTTGTGGGTCTGGCCTTAAAAGATAAATATTGCCCCAACGTTCTAGCTTTTCACCATCGCCGGTAGCAATAATCTCATAATCTTTCCAATCTTTTGCAACTCTCATATATATCCCTTACTTATAGTATTAATAATTATCTAAAATTGTTTGCATGTCAATAGTATCACTAGTTACAACAACCCCTAGCGGTGCTTCATTATAATTACCGTTTTTAGTAATTATAACAACTGACAACTTTCTGTTTGATTGAAATAAATATAAAATATTGTCAATTGTTGTATTTGCAGCAACAACTTCATACGAATTTGAGGCACTCGATAAATCTAGAGCCTCTACAACACTTAATTTTACCAAATCGTCTAAATCCACATTTGCCGCAACCGCTGCACCAAGTGCTTCTAAAACCATTTTTCTGTTAATTACACCTATTAAATCAAAACCATCATAAACAGGAACTACAGAATAGCCAGTTTGAAACATTTGTATCATAACTTCTGAAAGTGCTGTTTTCGCAGAAACACTATAAACTGAACGATTTGCAACAGTATCCATAACTCTAGGTGGAGTACAAATAAGCCTTGAAATTTGCTCTAGCTTTTCAACTACTTTTAAATTTGGCTCAGCAATAACCTCTTCCCCGCTTCTATGCACAATTGCATTTCTTAATCTTCCGTATTCAATAATATCATCTTCGTATTTTCTAATAACAGAATTAACTGCAGATACTTTGCGAACACAATCCGAAAAACTGATAGATGCTTTAATATTATAAATATCTCTCATTCCTTTATCTAAACGATTGTATGCATCAATAAATCTTTTTGCGTTTGATTCAGACATAATAAAAACTCCTTATCTTAAAAAATAATACCATATAGTTGATATCAAGTCAAATGTAAAAATAAAAAAAGAGCTTTATGAAAACATAAAGCCCTGCAAATTTAGTCGATTTCCAAATCAAGATTTTCAAATAGTGGGTCATCAAGAAACGCTGCCACAGACATATTAAATGCTCTAGCAAATCTGATAACTGTTGACATTTTTATATCTGTATAATCTTCATTAAAGATATGTATCATAGCAGAATGTGACATTCCAGATATTTTTTCCAATCTGTATTTGCTCATCTTATGTTTGAACAACAAAGATGTAAGCCTCAAAGCTAGCGCTTTATTAACAGTCATTTTTCAACCTCCAGTATCTTTCTATATTGATAATATCAAATAAAAATTTTTTCTTAATGACCCTAAAAGATACCTAAAGGGCATTTTTTTTCAAAAAATGACATTTTTCGACATTAAAAGAAGTAAAAAACATCTCCAAATAAACCTTGCAAAATAAAAAAATATAGTATATAATGTTCTTGCTGTGCTAGGTGGGGAGCTAGCGGTGCCCTATTCCTGAGATCCGCTATAGCAGGGCTGAATGCATTTCTCGGCGTTATATATGGAAGGCTGGGGGCTAAAAGTGATGAAGATATCAAGGTCTTTTGGGATAGTCATTTGTGAACCGTGTCAGGACTTAACGGTAGCAGCACTAAGCAAAGTAGACTATGCGCCTTAAGGTAGCTTTGAAGGAGTTAACTCTAGTCTTATCGCTTCGGTATATGGCGACAAAAAATGATGCACAGCATTTATAAAAATCAAAGCCCCTAAAAATTTTAGGGGCTTTAATATACATAAAGGAAAAAAATAATGAACATAAGAGATTTTTTAAAACTTCACCCAGCGGTTGATGATAAAGGTTTTGGTCAGTTCGTTGAACAACGTAGGCTAGAATTAGGAATTACTTTGCGTGAATTCGCTGAAATGTCAACCATTTCCACAACCTATTTGTTTGACATAGAAAAAGGTCAACGTTATGCACCACTCAACTATCTAGACGTTTACAGTGAAATCCTCAAAATAAATAAAGAGGATAACGATTTATTTTTAGACCTTGCATATTCTACAAGAAAAAATCACCCAGATATAAATGAATACATTTGTCAAACCCCAAAAGCTAGAGAATTTTTGAGATTGGCAAAAAGGCTTAATTTATCAGACGAAGAGCTTTCTAGCATTATTCTTTCTTTACCAAAAGCTAACCAAAAACCAGTTATTTATGAAGAAGAGGAGCCTGTTGTTTAATGAATTTGACAGAATTTTTAAAATATTATAAAGCCAACAAAACTGAAGTTTTTGGCGATTTTATTAGATCAAGAAGAACAGAACTTGGTATATCCGCAAGGCAACTTGCGATAAGGCTTAACATTTCTGCTGTATACATGACCGATATAGAAAGAAACCAAAGACCAGCACCTATAACCCTCTTAAATGATATAATAGAAGAATTACAAATTGATGACAGCGAGCAAGATGCTTTCTATGATTTAGCAGAGTTATCGCATCAAAACTGGCCAGAAATTACAGAATTTATCACAAAAAGACCAGAGGCAAGAAAATTTCTTAAACTTGCAAGTTCTGTAAATTTATCAGATGAAGTTTTTAAAAAACTTTCATATTTAGTTGAAAAAGAAAAAACAAAAACTATGGAAGACAACGAAGAATTAGAAAAATAAAAACACGGACACAAGTTCGTGTTTTTTTATGCAAAATAAAAGGCGAGCTTATCGCCCACCCTAAATAATTACTTTTTTGCATTATCAATAAATTTAACTAAATCCCCAACTGTTACAATTCCTGGAATAGCTTCATCTGGAATAGAAATGTTAAATTCTTCTTCTAAACTCATTAAAATTTCAACCAAATCAAGAGAGTCTGCACCTAAATCTGATGCAATATTTGTTTCAGCATTGATTTTATCTTTCTCAACTCTTAATTGTTTTGATAGTATTTCAACAACTTTTTGTTCTGTCATAATTATTTCTCCTTAAATATCTACTGTTTATAGTATATTACTTTTTCCTAAGGGTTGGCAAGCATTTTTTATAATTTTTATCTTCCATACCAATCTCTATAATCTGCAGACACAACTTCTTCAATTGTTACCTCTATTGTCATGTCCTTACCATCTCTTTCAATAAAGAATGTGACTTTATCACCAACTTTCAAATTAAAGGCATGGTCATCAAATGAATATAGATTTGTTACTCTTACAACCGTTTCACCATAAGAGAAGGCTGTAATTTTATCATACATCTTAAACAATGAGCCCTCATCTACCAAATTAACTGTAACACTTTGAACAGAAATTGTTTTACCATTTATTACATCAAAGCTAATACCCTTTGGGTCTACCCCCATTGTTATACCCAAAACAGCTTTTTCTGGCATTTTGTTTCTAATAATATTATTTGCTAAACTTATTGCCACATTACTAGGAATAGCATATGCAACACAGTCAACAAAATTACCATTTGCTGTATTATCTGTCGCCTTTGCACTTACTATACCAATAAGCTCCCCATTATTATTAAACAAACCTCCGCCGCTATTACCGTTATTTATTGGAGCATCAGTTCTAATAACTCTATGTGTAATTCCATCTACTTTAACTAAATCTGTTGTTTTACTTATAATACCATCAGTAACAGCAAATCCAGCACCGAGAGGATTTCCTATAGCAACAGCACCCTCACCCTCTATCATAATAGAACTATCCGCAATCTGAGTCGGTGTTGCACTACTATTAATATACTCACTAGATGACGAAATTTTTAAAACCGCTATATCATAAATTGAACTATAATAAACCATTGTTGCTTTAATTGGAATAAACGAATCATATAAAAGCACGAAAGCTTGACTTGTATAACCTCTTATAACGTGGAAACAGGTTACAATATATGCTTCACCTTTTTCCTTATCATCTTGAAATATTACACCCGCACCTTTACTTGCTAAATTAAAGAAACCTTGATAATCAGGATTATCTGAAGATGCAGCTGTTAGGCCTGCATGAACACATACCACCGACAATTTTGCCTTACTTGAAACTGCTGCAATATCAATATTTGAGTTTGGAGAAATGTTAATTATAGTGTTATCTACACCACCATCACCTTTGTTTTTAAGAGAACTAATTATTACTCCACCTAAAATCAAATTTACAATTATCAAAATACAGACAACAAAAGAAAGCACCTTACTACTTTTTCCAGAACCCGTACTCTTTGGCTTTTTATATGTAGACTGCCTAAATATCGGTTCCTTATCATAAGGTATCTTACTTGTTGAATTTTCTTCGTAATCGTAATATTTCACTATATAAACTCCACTTATTTTTATTTTACATCAATTTTACGAGATTTTACAAATGTTTTTACACCTAAAACTATTAAAGCAACACCAAAAGCACCTAAAACACTCCATAAAATTATCTTAAACACTCTATTGTCTTTCTTTTTTACCTTTGAAGCCTTAATTTTTAGTGTTGTTGAATAAGACGTTTCTTCAGGCGAAATTGGTCTTACACCATTTACTGAAACATTAATAGAATAATTACCTTTTTTGTTTGGTGTTACTTCTAAAATTCCATTCCCTATATAATTTAAAGAGACATTGTCTGAATTTGCTTCAAACGAAAAGTCTGAAACGGAAGAAAATATATCACTTGAATAAACGTTAATTCTATAAGTTTTCCCAACTTCCATCTTATAACTAGACTTGTCAAAATAAATAGCAATAAGTTTATCGACATTAATTTCTATGCTATCTGAAATTATAGGCATGTCACTCGAATACTTTGTATCGAAACATTGAAAGTAGAGTTGATATACACCCTCTTCATCAAAAGTTATCTCGTCACCGAAAGAGGGATATAAAAACTCTTTACTAGAAGATGGTGTTTTTAAAAGAACTCTCCATTTTACAGTATAAATATTACCATCTTTTAAATCATCAAACCCATTCCAAGCAAAACTCACAGCTTGAGATAAATATGGAAGTTTCAATGTATCTCCAACACAAACACTATTTACAATTTCTTCGTCAAAGAAGTTAAGTTTACAAAATCTATAACCTTGTTTTTCTACGCCATAGGAAGCTAAATTTTTACTCTTAGAAATATGCAAATCATAAAACCTCAATTCTGCAAAATCTGGTTTTATAATTTGACCTATATCCTCACCCTCAATAACCGTATTTGATGAATAATCAATTGTGATTTTTGAAACTGCATTTAATTTGCCACCGGTATAAATCTCACCATTTTGCTCAGCTAGGTTAAAAGGAAATTCAATTTTATTCCATGAAAAAGGAAATTCATTAAATGCAATATCTGATGATTTTTTAACTAAATTATACAAATCAACCTTTGAAATTGACCAAATTAAACTTGCTGAATTTTCAAATTCAATTGTTAATTTCAAGTTATGAACATAAGTATTATCAAAGTGTATCCAAGCAAAAAATGAATAATTATCTTCTAATAAATCTTGAGTTAAGCCGTCAACATAAACCACTTGGTTTTCAATCTTTTTATTTTCTGTTGTAGCTAATTTAAAAGACATTCCACTCATTCTTTTTTCTTCAACTAAATCAAACGGTGTAAATGTTGATATTAAATTTGATGCTATATTATATGTTTCTAAAGTGTCATCTACTTTATTATAATTTTTGCCAATCAAAGTGTATTTTATAGGGGCTTCTGTCGTTTCTGCTACAGAAAAATTATTATTCAAATTAGGAAATTGAATAAAACTTAAAATACTAATCAAACAAATTGTTAAACTGAATATTATTTTTTTCAAAATCTACCCCTTGTTGATATTTGGAATTTGCCAATCTATCTCTTTTCTGTTGTTTGCTCTTAAAAACTCATTTGTCTTTGAAAAGTGTCTGCAACCAAAAAATCCATTATATGCTGAAAAAGGACTAGGGTGCGCGCAAGACAAAATTAAATGTTTTTTATTTGTTATAAGCGGAAGCTTATTTTTAGCATTTGCTCCCCAAAGCAAAAATACAACAGGTTTATCTAATTCATTAATTTTTTTAATGATTTCATCAGTAAAGGTTTGCCAACCGATATTTGCATGAGAGTTTGGCTGCCCCTCACGAACAGTTAATACTGTATTGAGTAGTAGCACCCCCTGCCTTGCCCAAGAAATTAAACAACCATGATTTGGCTCAGTTGTACCAACATCTTCTGCCATTTCTTTATACATATTTTTTAATGATGGTGGAACTTTTATATCTGGCATAACTGAAAAGCATAAGCCATGAGCTTGACCATAGCCATGATAAGGGTCTTGCCCAAGTAGTACCACTTTAACGTCTTCATAATCACAAAGTTTTAGTGCTGAAAAAATCTTTTCCCTTGGCGGATAAATTTTATACTTGTTATATTCTTCGTCAACTTTATCAAGCATTTCTAGAAAATAAGGTTTTTGAAATTCATCTTCCAAAACATTATCCCAAGAATTGTCAAAAAACTTCATAATCCACCTCTTATCCTTTCTAGTTTATCATACTTAAATAAAAACCCGCAAATAAAAAAGGGATATATATCCCTTTTATTTTTAATCTTTAATGTTTTCTAAACTTGACATAATAAAAAAAAGGATATATGATATTCTTATGGAAATGAAATTTGAAAAATTAAACGCTAATGAATATTTAAAATTCTATAAATCTTTATACGAAGCAAGATTAATTAATAAGCACGGTTGTTTTGTCAGCCTTGACAAGCCTGAAGCATACCAATCTCAAACAAACTTCCTGTTAGATGATGGTGCTGCTGGTTTTTCAATAACAAATGGAGACTTAGTTGCAGTGCATAAAAATCCAGTCATTGCAGAACAAAAAGGATATTCTCATGTTGCAGAAGAAATTATGTTAGTTGCCATATCCTATGGAGCAATTACCCTTGATTGCTATGGTGATTATCTTGCAAACATGTACATGCAATACGGATTTATTCCTACAGGCAAAATGAAATTTAATAAAGAATACAATCCTGATTGGGATACATCCATTCATGGCGAACCAGATGTAATTGCTCTTTGCAGAGCTGTTAAAAATTCAGATGAACTATTAAAGCTTCGCGAAAATAATCAAATGCTTCCATACTCTTCTATAAAAGAACAATTACCTGAATATTCAGATTATATAAAGATGTTAAAAGACAGAAACAAAATTTTTGAAATAATAAATTCGAAAAATATGTCTTACGAACAAGCTTATAATTTTATATTATCACAAATTAAACAATTGAATGAGGACTAATTATGGGTAAATTAGTGTTGAATACTTCAAACTTATCAGAAAAACAAAAAAGATTTATTAGTTGCAGAAAAAATACAATAAACAATATAAATAAAGATTGTAAAATTCTTGGATTTACTAAACAGCAACTTCAAGAATTAGAAAGGGATTTTTTATGAACAACATAATTTTACATATTCCCCATTCTAGCCTTAAATTGCCATTTGGATTTTTTAAAAATGTGATAACTGATAAAAAAATAGTAAAAGATTTTAATAAAAATATATCTGACCTTTATACAGATGAGCTTTTCGGAAACAATAAACTCAAGCAAATAAAAGCTGATTACTCAAGAATTTATTGTGATGTAGAAAAATTTGCAGATGATGATAAAGAAATTATGTCAAAATTTGGCATGGGCTTTATTTATACTCACACAAATAATGGAATAAACTTTATAAATCCGACAAAAACATATAAATCAAATATTTATAATAACTATTACATTATTCATCATATCAAATTAGATAAGATTGTAAATACTTCACTTAAAAAAGGCAATACTATACTTCTTGATTGCCACAGTTTTTCAAAAGACATCATAATGTTTGAAGATAAAAAAGAAAACTTACCAGACATTTGCATTGGTTTTGATGATTTATATTATAATGAAACTATCGTAAATTATATAAAAGACTATTTTGATAAACTTAATTATTCTGTTAAATTTAATTATCCATATTCAGGAACAATTATTCCAAATAAATTCTTTGAAAACAAAGTTAAAAATTTATTCTGTGTAATGATTGAAATAAATAAAAGAGTGTATCTAAATCAAGATAACAGTAAAAACACAAACTTTAAAATATTACAAAATCAAATCCAACAGCTATTAGCTGAGCTTCAAAATTTAAAAATATAGAAAGCAAAAAGAACTGAAAACAATCAGTTCTTTTTATTTTTTAATCTTTAATATTTTTTATTTTTACACATTCAGAATTAAAAAAGTCCATAAATTCAATTTCTAAACCTGAACAAATTTCATAAATTGTTGAAAGCCTTATATCATTTCTTTCTTCAGTATTAAATATTGTGCTTAACGTAGATTGTGGTATACCCGTAATTTGAGATAATTTATATTGATTTAACCCTCTTTCATTCATTAACTCTTTTATTCTAACTGCAACAACCTTTAATAAGTTTTTATTCATTTTTGTATTCTCCTTTTGTATAGGATATACAAAATTTCATTTATTATAATTCGCTATTGCGATATTCGCAAAATCGTAGTATAATTTTGAAAAAAAGGAGAATAATTATGAACAAAATTACATATGGAATTATAGCAAAATCTAACTCTTTACCTTATGTAGATGATGTAAAATTTATTACTTTCTTAAAAACCCTTATTGATGATTATGATTATATTGATTTTTTATTTACAGGCACATCTGAATTTAACAGATTGTTTTTATCTTTTTTAAACCAACTAAAGCCAAAATTTATTAATAAGAAAATTCATACAACATTTTATAAGTCAGACTATCAAGCTAATGAAGATTTATCCAATATTTATGACGATGAAATTAATATAAAAAATATGAACACTTCTATTATAGATAGCTTATTTTATAAATATGAACTAATGATAAGTCATAGTGATTTTATTTTGTTATATAACGATTTGCACAAAAGTGATATTATTTCTCATGTAATAGATTATGCAAAAATAAACAACAAAAAGATTATTAATGTTTGTAAAACTAATATTTAAACTTCTTTATTAATTATTTTAAGTGTTATCTACCCCTCAGTCGACAAAGTCGACAGCTCCCCTGTCCAGTGGAGCCAAGAATAATTAAGAAAATAAAAAAATAATTTCTCTGCGAAATGGCTAACTCAACAACGTGAGATAAAGCCTTAGGTTGCACTTCCCAGAAGAAAATAAAAAAATCCAAGACGGGAGTTTCCTTTAAATCTTTTAAAGACTTTTGGCTGTAATGATTTAAAGCCAGCTGAAACAAAAAACACAGAAGATGCGAAATCTTCTGTGTTGAGCCATATTGATAAATGACTGTGTTAGAAACCCAAGACTATCTCTTATCTTATCAAGTTCTCTCCGACACAACTAGCTTCTCAAAGTGAGATGGTCGTGTATTTTGCACATATAACAAGGCAATAAAAAATTCCACGCAAGTTCTCTCCGATACCATTAACTTCTCAAAGTGAGATAACGGTGAAATTTATGTTTAGAAGAAAGAAACAAAGAAAAATCACACAGGCGTTTATATATAATAAATAACTGTGTGATTTTTATTTCGTTTCTGCACTTATAAGCGTGAAGTTCGCCGTTATCTCTTAGCTTGCAAAACGTTAATCACAAGCCTGCAAAACAGTTCTATAACGAGGCAATAAAAAATTCCACGCAGGAGTTTATACGAAATAAATGACTGTGTGGAATTTTTTTATTAACAATGTTAGAGGGCTGTTTTCCAGCTTGTATTAACGTTTTGAGAATTGTGGAGCTTTACGAGCCTTCTTCAAACCATATTTCTTTCTTTCTTTCATTCTTGGGTCACGAGTTAAGAAACCAGCTTTCTTGATATCAGCTTTGTAAGCTTCATTAGCGATAACTAAAGCTCTTGCAATACCATGACGGCAAGCACCAGCTTGACCAGCTAAGCCACCACCGTAAACGTTGATTGCAACGTCAAATTTGTTTTCAACACCAACTAATGTTAATGGTTGTTTAACAATTGTAATTAATGTATCTAACTTAAAGTAATCAGCAACATCTTCTTTGTTAACTGTGATTTTGCCTTCACCTGGCATAATTCTTACTCTAGCGATAGCTTTTTTTCTTCTACCTGTTCCCCAGATTTGTTCTTTTTGTTTGTTTGTAGCTTTCTTTGCCATACTCTATATCCTACCTTTTACCTTCAAGAGTGACTAATACTGGTTTTTGAGCTTCATGACCATGGTTAGCATCTTTGTAAACTCTTAATTTCTTAATCATTTGTCTGCCAAGACGATTTTTTGGAAGCATACCTTTAACAGCTTCGAATACAGCCTTATCTGACTTATTCTTAAGCATATCTTTATATTGGATTTCTTTTAAACCACCAATGTAAAGAGTGTGGTAACGGTAATATTTTTGTTCCATTTTCTTACCTGTTAAAACAACTTTATCAGTGTTAACAACAATAACGTGGTCACCAGCATCAACATTTGGAGTGAATTCTGGTTTATTTTTACCACGAAGAATAGAAGCAACTTGACTAGCTAGTCTGCCAAGAGGCATATCTGTTGCATCTACTAAATACCATTTATCAGATTTATTTTCTGGATTGTGAATATATGTTTTCATAATTTTTCCCTTAAATATAATATTTTTCTCTCATTAGCTTAACTAACCCCACGTTGAGATGTTGCCATGGACCTAGTTATTCACTATGCTTTGATATTCTATAATAAAAAGTAAAATAAGTCAATAGAATTTTTAATTTTTTTCAACTATTTTGTTATACTTTCTGTTTTTTCTTGCACTAATACTCCACATTTACTAAATATAAAGCATGTGCAGGCATAGTATTTCCCGCTGTTTGCCTATTTTTATTTTCAATTATAGTTTTCATATCTTCAGGCTTTATCTTTTGTTCACCAACTTTAATTAACGTTCCCATGATAATTCTAACCATATTATATAAAAAACCATTACCCGAAATTTGAAACTCAAATTCTTTGTTTGACACTTCTTTTATTTCCGCAGAATAAATCGTTCTAACAAAATTGGTTTTACCGCTCTTTCTTGCAACAAAAGAAGAAAAATCATGCTCACCAAGTAAATATTTTAAAGCTTGTTTCATTTTTTCTACATCAACTTCTTCATTTACTCTTAAAGCCCTATTTTTATAAAGGGGTCTTTCACATCTTGATAAGTAGAATTTATAAATATAGGTTTTGCTTTTAGCATCAAACCTTGCATCAAAGCTATTATCAACTTCTTCTGCTTTAACAACCTTAAGGTCATCTGGCAAATAAGAGTTAATGCTATCAGCAAAATTTCTGTTTTTAATAATTTTAGGCTCATCAAAATGAACAACCGCACCTAAAGCATGCACGCCTGCATCTGTTCTTCCTGAAGAAAAAGTTAGCACATCTTGATTATAAATTTTTCTCAATGCACCCTCAAGTTCGCTTTGAACTGTTCTTTTATTCGGTTGAACTTGATAACCACAAAAGTTTGTTCCATCATATTCTAAAGTTAACTTTACTCTACTCATATTTTTCCTCTTAAATTAAAGTATAGCATAAATATTTTCGCTTGTTAATATTTTTTAGCCAAAAAATCATAAAGTATGTTTGACTTAAGTTTTCCTAAATGTATATAATTAAGTATAAATAAAACGTAAGGAAATACTCATGAGTAATAAAAAGTTTATAACAACAGACGGTAATACCGCCGCCGCAAATATGGCATATAATTTATCAGAAATGGCATTTGTTTATCCAATAACTCCATCATCACCAATGGCTGAAAGTATGGACGAGTGGAGCACAAAAAATAAATTAAACATATTTAACAGAAAAGTATCTTTAACAGAAATGCAATCTGAGGCAGGTGCTGCAGGTGCCCTTCATGGTGCACTATCTGGCGGCTCTTTAGCAACAACCTTCACTTCTTCGCAAGGTCTTTTACTCATGCTCCCTAACATGTATAAAATTGCGGGCGAACTTTTACCTTGTGTAGTTCATGTTGCAGCACGAACAATTGCTACCCATGCCCTATCAATTTTCGGTGACCATAGTGATGTTATGGGTGCAAGAAGCACTGGCTTTTGTATGCTTGCAAGCTCTTCTGTTCAAGAAGCTCAAGACATGGCGCTTATATCACATATTGCAAGTTTAAAATCTTCACTCCCATTTATTCATTTCTTTGACGGTTTTAGAACCAGCCATGAAATCAATACTATTGAAGCAATATCAAATGAAGAAATAAAAGCTCTAACTCCTTTTGAGGCTATCGCAAAGTTTAAAGCGAGAGCTTTATCTCCATCTAATCCAACGCAGAGAGGAACAGCTCAAAATGAGGACGTGTTCTTCCAAGCAAGAGAAGCTAGCAACCCTTACTATAATGTGGTTCCTAAAATTGTTGAAGATACTTTTAAAGAATTTCATAAGGTTACTGGCAGAAAATATAGTTCCTTTGAATACTATGGAGCAAAAGATGCTGAGTATGTTGTTATAACTATGGGGTCTGGAGCAGATACTATAATTAAGCTTATAGAACATATGGCTAAAAATGGAAATAAAGTCGGTGCTATTAAAGTTAGACTATATCGCCCATTTAATTCTAAAGCTCTTGTTTCTAAGTTGCCTCAAACAACAAAAATCATTACTGTTTTAGATAGAACTAAAGAGTGTGGTGCTAGTTACGAACCCCTTGCTCTAGATGTTATCTCTGCCCTATCTGAGTTTAATTTAAAAATACCAGTTCTTGGCGGTAGATACGGGCTATCTTCAAAAGAGTTTAACCCATCTCATGCTTTTGCCGTAATAGAGAACATGGCTAAAAAGAGCCCTAAAAATCATTTTACTGTTGGCATTAATGATGATGTTACAAATTCTTCACTTGAAATTAAAACTCTCGTTGATATTGAAAATAAAAATGAAATTTGCTGTAAATTTTTTGGCCTTGGTTCAGACGGAACTGTAAGTGCTAATAAAAACACAGTGAAAATCATAGGAGAAGAAGCTAATCTTTATGGTCAAGCTTACTTTGTTTATGATAGTAAAAAGTCTGGTAGCGTAACAACTTCACACTTAAGATTATCAAAAAGCAAAATTACTTCACCTTACTTAATTACTGATAGCGACTTTATCGCTTGCCATAATAAAACCTTCCTTTATAAATTCAATGTTCTTGAGGGTATTAAGAAAAATGGAACATTCCTTTTAAACACATCTTGGGATAATGACGAAATCGAAAAACTTATGCCAGCAAGCGTTAAAAAACAAATTGCAACAAACAACGTAAAATTATTTGTTATTGATGCTGAAAGCTTAGCATCTAAAGTTGGTTTAAACAGAAGAATTAATCTTATTATGCAAACAGCATTCTTTGCTCTTTCTGGTTTGCTCCCTATTGAAAAATCAATAGCTCTAATTAAAGACGCTGCTAGAAAAACCTATGCATCTAAAGGCGAACACGTTCTTGAAATGAATATGACCGCTATAGATAATGCTTTAAACGAATTAAGAGAATATAAATATCCTTTATCTTGGGCAAGCCTCACTATTGAATCAGACAAAGATTTAGTTGATAATGAATATTATAACAATTATATCAAGCCAATATTAAAGCTTAATGGAAACAACCTAAAAGTTTCAGATATGAACCCTACGGGCGAAGTTCCAACCGGAACAACTCAATTTGAAAAGAGAAATGTAGCAACCTCGCTTCCTTGCTATATTCAAGAGAACTGTATTCAATGTAATCAATGCTCTCTTGTTTGCCCACATGGTTGCATTAGGCCATATCTACTAAAAAGTGGCTCAAAAGAAAGCAAAGCTTTAAATGCAAAACCAGCAATTGGTGTTCCTGGATATGACTTTACTATTCAAATCAGCCCTATGGACTGCACCGGCTGTGGAAACTGTGCTAATGTTTGCCCAGCAAGAAACAAAGCATTAGAAATGGTGCTTGCAGAAAACATATTAGAGCAAGAAAAGGCAAAATATGAACTAGTTAAAAACATTGAAAATACACCAACAATCTTTAGAAAAGAAACAATTAAAGGCAGCCAATTTGAAAAGCCACTATTTGAGTTTTCTGGTGCTTGTGCTGGTTGTGGCGAAACACCATATATTAAACTTTTAACTCAACTTTATGGCAAAAACCTAATTATAGCAAATGCAACAGGCTGCTCTTCTATTTATGGCGGCTCTTCCCCAACCTGCCCTTACACTAAAAATAAAGACGGTTATGGTCCAGCTTGGGCAAATAGCTTGTTTGAGGATAATGCAGAGTTTGGTTTAGGACTTAAAAAATCCGCAGATAAAAATAGAGATGCTTTAAATAATGAAATTGAAACAGCAATACAAACAAAATCAGTTTCAGCTAACTTAATTAAATATTTAAAAGAATGGCTTTCTCAAGATAAAAAAGATGAAAAACTTGCAGAAAGGATAAGAAGTTTAATTTATTCTGAAATTAAAACAAATCCAAATCAATCAATAATTAATCTTTACAGTTTAGCATCTTCTCTTTTTGACAGCACTGTTTGGATTATTGGTGGCGATGGTTGGGCTTATGATATCGGTTTTGGTGGCTTAGACCATATTCTCCACTCAAATGAAAAAGTTAGGGTTTTAGTTCTAGACACAGAGGTTTACTCAAACACTGGTGGTCAAGCAAGTAAAGCAACACCAATGGGTGCAACTGCAAAATTTGCAAGCTCAGGAAAGAAAACAAACAAAAAAGACTTAGCATCAATCGCTATGAACTATCCTAACGTTTATGTTGCAAGTGTTTCACTTGGTGCAAATATGCAGCAAACAATTACAGCCTTTAAAGAGGCTGAAGAGCATAACGGCCCATCAATAGTTATTGCCTACTGCCCATGCATTAACCACGGAACAGACTTAAGCAAAACTGTTGAAATTGAGAAAAATGCTGTACTTTCAGGCTATTGGAATTTATTTAGATATTCATCACAAACTGGATTAATTATTGACCAAGCGGCTCCAACTTTAAGCTATTTAGACTTTATAAATACTCAGTCAAGATACTTTACATTAACTAAGAAAAACCCTGAAATTGCAAAACAATTATTCAATCTAGCAGAAAGCTATGCAAAACAAAGATTAACTAAATATGTAAAATTATCCCAGAAATAAACACATTTTTTACAAAGAAATTAAAAAACTACGAAACCTATTTCGTAGTTTTTATTTTTTTATGATTATTTTATTAATTTTTGTTAAGTATTTTTATAATGATTAAATATATAACTGTTATAGCAAAAATGACACCTCAAAACAAAATTATTCCTCTTTCAATTATCTGGGAAGATGGCAGAGAATTTTTAATTGATAAAGTTTTGGATACCCGCCCAAAAGCTAGCACCAAAGGTGGAGGCATGGGAATTCGCTATACCGTTAAAATAAAAGGTCAAGAAAAATATCTGTTTTTAGATAAATACACTTGGTTTATTGAGTTAGATTAGTTAAATAAACCAACATTTCCATTAACTTTTTCATTTGCTAAAGCGCCAACATCATTTGCAATATTCATTTCTTTCATATGGTCATCTGTAAGTATAATACCTCTGTTTATAGCCCCTCGACCAAATCTAGAACGGACATTCTCTACAGCATTTTCCAACCTTGAGATTTTATCCCTCTTTTGCTCTTCCCCTGCAAAATTCAGTTGCTCTGCTTCTGTAAAATCACGAACACTAATTCCAAGCCCTCTTACTAAACCTTGGTTCCAGTTAAAATTTTTCTTAAATAACTCAAAGGCATAATCTGCTATTTCATGACTTAACCCTGTCGCTGGGTCTGCTTTACACATTCTTGTAACACTTTCTAGTGTGTTTTTAGTAATTGTCAAACAAATAGTTCTTGCAAGTTTAAAACCATCTCTTTTCATTCTCGCACAAACACTTTCCGCTAAGAGTATCAAAAGTGCATAAACATCATCATCTGTTTTTATATCTCTATAATAGGTTAAACTGTTGCCTACCGATTTTATTTCTTCCCTTTCTTCATACTTTCTAACTGGGTCTTGGTCTTTTCCTTGTGCATAGCTTTGTAACACTTCTCCCCATTTACCCAATTTGTTAATGAGTATGGATTTATCAAAAGTTGCTAATTGACCAATAGTTTTTATTGTAAGCTTTTCAAGTTTTTCTGTTGTTGCACGACCGACATACAATAAATCACTAGCAGGAAGTTTCCACAAAATCTTTTTAAAATCATCTTTAGCAATAACCGTCACTGCATCTGGCTTTTTAATATCTGACCCTAACTTTGCGAAAACCTTATTGAAACTAACACCAATTGAAACGGTAAGCCCAATTTCATCTTTTATTCTTTGCCTTATTTCTTCAGCAATTAAATATCCATTACCATTATGTTTTGGAGAACCCGTAACATCAAGCCATGCCTCATCTATACCAAAGGGTTCAACTTGGTCTGTATATTCAAGATATATTCTCCTTACCGCCCTTGAGTACTTTAAGTATAAATCATGATGAGCCTCTACGCACTTCACATCAGGGCAAAGCCTTCTTGCCTCATGCAAAACCATACCTGTTTTTACCCCAGCCTTTTTCGCAATCATGTTTTTAGCAAGAACAATTCCATGCCTATCTTCTGTTTTTCCACAAACGACAACAGGAAAACCATCTAGACTTGGGTCTAGAAGACATTCCACTGAGGCATAAAAATTATTCAAATCACTATGAAGTATTGTTCTCATAGTTTTTATTATAATCAAACAAATGTTCGATATCAAGTGTTTTTGATTAATTTTTTTATTTTTTATATATTAAATTAATTAAAAATTTAATTAGTAGTTAAAAATCATTTTATTTTTATGTTTTTTATGTGCTATAATAAACTTAATTAATGGAGGATTTCCTATGGATAAATACGTTAAAAACTCTTTTGATAAAAACTATGCTGCCGCTTGGAGTGCGGATCAAGGTGGTTTTTCCTATCAATTAGCACAAAATTTACTTGCATATTTAAACAAAAACAATATTGGAGCAAAAACATGCCTTGATATTTGCTCTGGAACTGGTGAATTTTTAAGCTACTTCGCTAAAGCTGGGTTTGCTTGCGCAGGAACAGAGATTGCTCAAAGCATGATTGATTTTTCTAAAGAAAAATATCCAAATATCACCTTTAAGATAGCAAAATCTGTAAGTGACATTTCAATCAAAGGCAAATTTGATGTTATAACTTGCAACCATGATGTTGTAAACATGCAAGAAAAATTCTCTGAATGGCAAGACATGTTTAAAAACGTTTACTCTTCTTTATCTAAAGGTGGAGTTTTCATGTTTGACTATTATACAAAGAAAAAACTTGAAAATTGGAATGAAGTTTGCTTTGAAGAAAGTGATACTATGGACCATGTTAGAAATATCAAGAAAGGTATGGATAATAAGTGTGTTATTAATGAAATATACTATATTAAAAATGAGCAAAATCTATATCAAAAAACTTTTGACGTTTTAGTAGAAGCTTATTTTGAAAACGAGCTTATTGTTGATGCCCTTAAAAAAGCAGGGTTTAAAAATGTTTCCCTACTCGACTTCGCTCTTGAACCAATAGCAAATACTGAAGAAAGAAACCGTATCCACGTTATTGCAAGAAAATAATACATGCACCACAAAATGTGGTGCTTTTTTATTGAAATCTGTATTGACTACTTAAAAAAGCCATGTTATACTTTTATTAGTAAGGTTGGGATAAAGTATGGAAAAAGAGCAAATGTATCTAGATATTTCAAGCAAAACGTTTAAGGAAGCAAGTAAAGAAATGCGTAGTGCTGTAAAAATATCTCAAGGCTTTGAAGACTTAAAATATGTTTCACCAATGCAAAAAGAAATAGTCTTACAAGCTTTGCAAAATAGACTTAAGGATAATCTTGATATATTATCTCGTATTCATAATGGTCACTATCAATATGCCTTAAACTTGTCAACAGTTAGAGATTTATCAAAAGAAAGTGACACTCGTAGAAATCTTGCTAAAAGGTTAAAATATGCAAACCAAATTCATCAAGATTTATCAATAACTTTATATAAACTAGACCTCACTCTTGCTATGCTTTTAGATGATATAAAACAATCAGTTGATGAGGACAGAAAAATAACTTCTTATGACGAATTTTTTGAAGAAATTGTAAAATAGAAAAACCACAGCATCTGCTGTGGTTTTATTTCTGTTATAAAGAAATAGCATTTATAACATTATATAATTCGTCCATGCTTTCATCTAAACTAAGGTAGAAACATCTTCCTTCATATTTGCCATTGTTTCTCCTAATTAAATTAAATCCATAAACATCTTTTTCAACTTTAATAAGTAATGCATCAAACGGCATTTCATTAAACATATACGTCTTATCAAACCCAAGTTCCAGCCACATTCCTGTTTTCATTTCCTCTTTAGTCAAATTATCTAAACTAACACCAAATGCGGGCATATCATGAGCATATTCGGTTATATTATTTAAAGCTTTTAAAATCTCCTCAAACTTGTCATCGCCTTTTGTTAATTCTTTATCCATATTTTCTATTGTAATTCGCATACTTACTACCATGCTGAAACTATCAGTAATATTTTCAAACTTTCCCATTTTCCCTCCTGGAAAAAAGATAAATAATAAGATAGAACAAATTGTAAACAACCTCATTTTATCTCCCCCATTAATAGTCTTTAGCTATCAGTAAAAAATTATTCTTTAAAAAAGCAATCCTTATCAGATTGCTTTTATTTTTATCTATTATTTGCTGTATATGTTAAACAAATATTTCCCGGCCCACCGTGAGCCCCAACTATTACCCCAAGAAGATCTATAATGAAATTAACATCTTTAAACTTCTCATCTTTTTTTATTTCATTTACGATATAATCAGCATCTTCTATTTTATCACCGTGAAGAACATAAACATATTCACTTTCAAAATTATAGGTTTCCTTAAATTGCTCTATCATTTTATTTAAAGCTTTTTTTCTTCCAATAACTTTATTTCTTACTTGGAATTTTCCCTCATCATTTAAAAATATTACCGGTTTTATATTTAAAATTCCACCAATCATAGCAACAATTTTACTTAGCCTTCCACTTTTTGCCAAGGTTTTCATGTCTTCTGGAGAAAAGTTTAAACTTACTCTTGTTTTGAAATCATTAATGAATTCAACCAACTCCTCAATAGTTTTGCCTTCATTTATTCTTTTAATAACTTCTCTCAAAATTATTGCTTGACCACCAGCACCTGTTAATGTATCTGTAACATAAATCTTGTTTTCGCTTGTTTTATTAATTTCTATTGCGGCAGCTTCTGCACATTTATTTGTTCCACTAACAGCACCATCAAAACCTATATGAAGAACATCACCCTCTTTAACAATTTCATTAAAAAACTCATTAAACTCATATTCATTAATAAGACTTGTTTTAAATGTTGCTCCGTTTCTTATTTCGTCATAAAATTCATGAAGTGTTAGTTTTGGATCTTCTTCCCCTGTTGTTTCGTTTCTATAAGATAAGGGGATATGCTTTACACCCATTTTATCTAATTCTTCGTTTGAAATATCACAAGTTTCTTCTATTGATAATATAATTTTTTTCATTATTTCCCTCTACAAAAGCATATTAAATAGATTTTCAAATTATGTAATCTAGTTTTCAAAACTATTTTATATGATATGTTTTATTTATGTCAACTAATATCTCAAACATTTGCAAATTATGTGGTAATATGCTAATATACTTATATAAGAGAATTGATATGCAAAATATAAGTAGCTACAACAAGTTAATAAGTGACTTTAAACTTCCTAGAATAGATGAAATTCCAGACCTAGAATTATATATGGACCAAGTTATCATTTATGTTAAGAAGTATTTTTCTATATTCCCTTATGAAAGCGAAAAAAACTTCATTACCTCAACAATGATAAATAACTATGTTAAGAACGGTTTAATACCTCCGCCAAAAGGCAAAAAATATACACGTAGACATATCGCTTATATCTTTACAATTTTCTTTTTAAAACAAATTTTCTCTCTCGAAGAGGTTAAAGCCTTTATTTTATTACAGATTAAACATAATGACGAAAAGCATGCATACGAGCTATTTTGTGACATTTTAGAAGAAGAATTAAAATGTTCCGCAAATAATAGCCTAACCCCTAACATTAACGAAAAAAGCATTTGGAACATCACTCTTCATCATGCAACAAAGTCTATAGCAAACAAATTATACTCTCAATTTCTAATAAAAGACCAAATAAAAAAATAAAAATGTATCTAAAATAGATACATTTTTTTGTTTTAAAATATTATTTTTTTATTCTTTTGAGATTTATTCTTCTTAACCTTTATGCCACGTTTTTTAAACTCAAAATCAATAATTTTGTGCATATCTTCTATAGCCTTATCAAAATTATCTGTATAAACAACATGGTCATAATACTTTTGTTGCGAATTTTCGTAATCCACCCTATCAAACAAGCGAATATTTATTGTTCTTTCAGTTTCTCCTCTTTCACGAAGTCTATCAAACAACAATCCCCTATTTTTCACAGTAACATAAATACCAACTATATCTAATTCCTTGTGTTTTTCACGAATGTTTTTATAACTGTCGACATCAATATCTTTTATTGCAACCTTGTTCTCAGCCTGAACTTCCTTAAAGGAATTAAGCCCTGTTCCATAATACTGTTGGTCTTTATGGACTTTATTATACTCTAAAAAGAAGCCCTCTTTTATTTTTTCCTCAAATTGAGCATGAGTTAAGTAAATATATGTACCCTGAACTTCATTCTTTCTTATTTTTCTTGTGGTATATGACTGAATTTTTCTAATATTTGGATATGTCTCAACTGCGTCATATAATAGTGGGGACTTTCCTGAGCCTGATGGCCCTGAAATAATTATAAACATTTATTTCTCCTTTGTTAGTTCTTCAAATTCATCTAAAAGTTCTTCATAAAACTTGAAAGCCTCATTTAAAGTTGCTTTTTTAGTTATATCTACACTGACCTCTTTTAATAATTCAATAGGCTTTATGCTTGAACCCGCAGATAAAAACTTAATGTATTTTTCTAAATACCCTTCTTCTTTACTTAAAATTTTGCTAGCAATTGCACATGCAGAAATAAAACCAGTTGCATATTTATAAACATAATATGGTCTATAAAAATGCGGTATTCTGCTCCATTCATATTTTGAATATTCGGTCAATTTTGCTCCCTTTCCAAAATATGTTTTTTGAAGTTCATCATATTTCTTGTTTAAATCTTCAATCATTATTGGAACTTTATTTTCAATACTATTATAAACAAAATGTTCAAACTCTGAAAACATTGTCTGCCTAAATATTGTTGTATAAAAATTTAATAATAATTGGTGCACATAATATAGTTTTTCTTCTCTTGTTTTCGAATTGTTTATCATATAACGATTTAACAATATCTCATTTACAATTGAAGCAACTTCACAAATAAATATACTTGCTCCACTTTTAGATATTGGTTGATTATTTATTGAATAATATCCATGCATCGCATGCCCCATTTCATGTGCAATTGTTGAAACAGCACTATAGGTATCATTATGGTTTAACAAAACATAAGGGTGACCACCATACACAGTTAAGCAAAAACCACCACTTGTTTTTGCTTGTTTTTCATAAACATCTAACCAACTGTTATTAAAGGCTTTTTTCAAGACCGAAATATAATCCTCTCCTAAAACCTTAAGAGCATCTAGTACTATGTTTGTTGCCTCGTCATAACTAAACTTTCTATTATTTAGACCAACATCTAAATAATTATCATAACAATAATATTCTTTTAATTTTAAACTTTTTTTCTTTAAGTCTTGAAATCTATAAAAACTTTTTAAATTTTCTCTAACACAATCTATTAGTGTAAACAAAACCTTTGGTGATGTTTTATCTTCAGAGCAACAACTATCAAGCATATTCTTATATTTATGAATTTTATTAAAGAAACAATTTTCTTTAACATCACTTAAATAAAGTTCGCCTAAAGTATAATTAAAATTTCCAAAAGCTTTATGCATTTTATTATATGCTTCTTTCCTCACCTTTGGATTTTTGTTTTTTACTAATGTGCCATAAGAGGCATGCGTCAACACTTCATTACCTTTGTCAGTTTTTACTGTTCCAAACTTTAAATCAATATCATTAAAGCTATCAAAAACCTGCTCATTAGAGCCAAAAGCAGCATTCTGACTAAGGACAGAACTTATTCTCTCACCTAAAATATGTTTCTTTTGTTCTACTAAATCAACAATATCTAAGTCATAATTTTTAAATTCTTTTTCTGTTGAGTATTTAAGCAAATCACTTGATTTATTTTTCATTAGTTCTGGTTCAACAAAAGAAAGTTTTGGCCCCATCTCTAACCAAAAATATTCCGATTTTACTTCAAGCTCTCTTGCAAAAGCATCTTTCCCATCAAGTGACTTTCTTAAAGACAAATAACAATAAAACTTTGTTTCAATTTTAGATAGCTCTTCACTAATCTTAAAATATTCTAGAATTGATTTTTTATTGTTTAGTTTACCTTTAAACTTAACCTCTTCTTGAGCCAAACTCTTAATTTTTTCAAAATCTAGTAAAGCTTCTTCTTGAGTTACATAAATATCGGTTAAATCCCAGTCTGTAGTAAATTTCATACCATACTCTCCATAATATTATTATAACCGATTTTTGATTTCTAGCAAACAATTTATAAATAAAAAAAGAGCCTTTTTTGGCTCTTATTAATTTTATTTTATTTTGTTGTTTTCACGTTTGTATCTCTAGAAAATAATCTTGTTCTTCTCATGATAAGTTGAATTAGCATCCAAATACCAGCTAAGCCAACTATTGCATATAAAATTCTTGTCACTACTCCAAGACCAAAAATGGCTGTGATTAAGTTCCATGAAAACACACCAACTAAGAACCAGTTTAATGAACCTAGAAGCATAATTGACAAAGCTACAATGTTTGCAATAATCATACCTAAAACCTCCCCTTACTTATTAATTTTAGTATTTGTCTTAAATATGAAATTATACATTGTAATAAAAAAAGATGGAGCTTAAAGCTCCACCAAATATTAATAACCTTTGTAAATTGTATTAATAATTAAGAATGCAATACATAAAACCATGATTACGATAGATGCAATAACAGTCCACTTCTTCACTTTACCTTGTAAAGATTCGCCTTTGTTTCTATTATAGAAAGTATCAGCTTGACCAGTAATAGCGTTTGAACCACCACCAGCTTCTGTCTTTTGACAAAGAACTGCTACAATAATAAATATTGCACAAATACAAATAAGAACTGCTAAAACAATCTTGATTGTTGGGAATGAATTAACAACCCATGCCGGCATTTCTGCATCATTAGCAGCAACTAAACTTACAACATTAATAAAATTATTCATAATTTCCTCCGAAAACGCTAGTATTATAGCACATAAACAACTCACCCGCAAGCAGTTTTAACTTTTTTATGCTACAAAATATAAAACTGCCATGGCTATTAGTGAGATAAATAGCATAAAAATAATAATTTTAGCTAAAAGCTTATTTCCTCCGACAAGAACTTTTCTTTCTCTAGTATCAATCCAAAGCATTAAACATAGAAAAGCGAACAAACTTACATATAAAACAGTTAGTTTTTTCTCTTGTGGAGTTTGTGCGAGTATCATATTCAAATTAAATAATAAATTTTGCATATTTTTTTACCTACTCAGATTTTAACACATACCTTATAAAAAGTCAATATTGACTATTCACAATTGGTCATGCAGATTTTTGCAAACTCATACGGATTTTTGCTTGCACCACCAACTAGCAATCCATCAACAGATTTTAGTTTTAGTATTTCTTCTGCATTATTAGCATTTACACTTCCACCATATAATACCTCAGGCATATATCCAAGATAATCTTTTGCAAGCGTTTTAATTAATGCAAGTGCTGGCTCTATGTCCTCTGTTGCCATAGTTTTTCCTGTACCAATAGCCCAAACCGGCTCAAATGCTAATATAACATTTGTACTTGTTACATCTTTTAAAATGACATCAAGTTGTTGTTTTATTGTTTCTTCAAGGCTGTTACCACCCTCATCTGCTAAACACACAATAGGTGTTAATCCTTCTTCAAGAGCTTCACCTAATTTTTTTGCTAAAATATCATCAGTTTCATGATAATATCTTCTTCTTTCACTGTGACCAATAATAACAACATCGGCCCCCACACTCTTTATCATTTTTGCACTCACTTCGCCTGTAAATGCACCTTCTTCTTCAGCCGCACAATTTTGAGCACCAACCATTAAGCCAGTTCCTAAAAAATCATCAGCCATTGAGTTTATACCAATAAATGATGGGCAAACAACAACATTGTTTTTGCATAGTTCTACTTGAGGAACAAAAGCTTTAACATACTCCTCAATTTCATCTAATGTTTTATACATTTTAAAGTTAGCAACAATCCACTTTTTCATAAATAGCTCCTATTATTCTTTATCTTCAAGCATCTCAACGCCAGGAAGAACAGCCCCTTCCAAGAATTTCAAAGTTGCTCCGCCACCAGTAGATAAGTGCGTTACCTTAGATGCATAACCTAGTTCAGTTATTGCAGCAACACTATCCCCACCGCCGATAACACTAACAGCTTCTGCTTTAGCTACAGCTTTAGCAATTTTCTTAGTACCTTTTTGGAATTTTTTAAATTCATAAACCCCTAAAGGACCATTCCAAACTATAGTTTTTGCCTTTTTAATTTCTTGAGCAAACAATTTTCTTGTTTTTGGACCAATATCCATTCCTTGATATCCCTCTGGAATGTTGTATGCGTCAACAGTCTTTGCTTTTGCATTAGGTGCAAACTCTCTTGAAACAACAACATCAATTGGCAATACCACTTTAACATTAAGTTTTTCCGCTTCTTCTAAAATTGCTTTAGCTACTTCAATTTTATCCTTTTCGTATCTACTCATACCTAGATTACCGCCTTTTGCAGCAATAAAAGTATTTGCCATAGCTCCACCAATTACAAAAACATTAGCTTTTCTTAATAATTTACCAATAACTCCAATTTTATCTGAAATTTTAGCACCACCGAGTACAACAACAAATGGTGGTACAGCTTGCTCTACAGCCTTTGATAAGGAAACTATTTCCTCACTCATCAAAAAGCCTGCAACTGCTGGTAAGTGACGTGCAATACCCGCTGTTGATGCATGTGCTCTATGTGCTGCACCGAATGCATCATTTACATAAATTTCTGCTAAAGATGCTAAATCTTTTGCAAAGTTATCATCATTCTCTTCTTCTTCCTTATAGAACCTAATGTTCTCAAGCATTACAACTTCACCATTTTGCATTTCACTTGTAAGTTTATTAGCACTTTCACCAATACAGTCACTTGCAAGTTTAATTGGCATTTGAAGAAGCTCCCCGAGCCTTTTAGCTACTGGAGCTAAAGAATATTTAGGATTAAACATTCCCTTTGGTCTACCAAGATGCGAACATAAAATAACTCTAGCCCCTTGGTGAACTAAATAGTTAATTGTAGGAATTGCGGCTCTAATTCTTGTATCATCTAAAATTTTATAGTTTTCGTCCATAGGAACGTTGAAGTCTACTCTAACAAAAACTTTTTTGCCAGAAACTTCTATATCTTTAAAAGTTTTCTTATTCATAATAAAAACCCCTTGTATTTATAATTTATCTTTATAAGTTTATCATTAAATCCTTTTGTTTGTCAATTAACTATAATATTTATAATATAAATATAATAATAAAAGTGCTGAAATTAATCTTCCAGCACTTCTTCTATCATCTTTACAAGTTCGTCTAGTTTTTCTACTTTCAAAAGAGCAACTCTTTTTTGTGAAGCCACTTTCGATTTTCTTAAATAAAAAGCTATATGAGACCTCATGGTTAAAACAATAAATTTTTCTGAATAATGTTTTTTAAGTTCCTCTATATGTGCTTTAATATCTTCCAATTTATTAACTTCAATATTTAAACCTAAAATTTCAGAGAAAACTTCAGGACAACCAAGAGCACCTCTAGCAATCATCACACCGTCCGCCTTGGTATAATCCATTATTCTATCATAACTTTCCTTATCAACACAATCACCACTTACTATGACTGGTATATTAACCGCTTCTTTTACACTTTTGGCAACATCTAAATCCGCTTTACCACTATACCCCTGTTCTTTTGTTCTTGCATGAATAGTGATTAAGCTTGCACCTGCTTTTTCCATTCTTTTTGCAAATTTGGCAGCCACAACATCTTTTATACCGCTCCTAAATTTTACGGTAATAGGCCTATCTGTCGCTTTTACACAAGCTTTAACAATTTCTTCTGCAAGCTCCATATTTCCCATAAGTGCAGAGCCCTCGCCATTAGAAAAAATCTTAGGAGCAGGACACCCCATATTTATATCAATAATATCAAACTTCTTTAAACATTCAAGTTGCAACGCATCATAAAAAGCTTGTGGATCATTTCCAAAAAGTTGCACAGCACATGGAACTTCGCTTTCATGAGTAATTAATAAATCTTGAGTTTTCTTATTACCATACACTAAAGCCTTTGCACTTACCATTTCTGTATAAGTAAGAGCAGCTCCATACTTTTTCGCTAGTGCTCTAAACCCAATATCTGTATAACCTGCAATTGGAGCCAAAACCACATTGTTTTTAAGCTCAATATTTTTTATAACTAATTTTTTCATAAGCTTATTATAACAAATATATTTAATTATTTAAAGAATTTTTCAAATTTTTTATTTTTTGTTATTTTTTATTCTTTTTAGTGGCATTAAGTACAAAATAAATAAAAGAGTAAAATAAATCATTAATACTAGAAAAATAGTCATAAATAATGATAAATAATAATTAAGTTTAATGAACAAAAACCAATTAAAAAGATATTTTGATAAATAGATAAATGAACTAAATATAAAAACAAAAAATATTTTATAATCCAAATTTAAAAGACCTTGTCTTTTTAAAACATATAAATTAACAATAAGGGCTACTATATAACAGGCTACTGTTGACACCTCTGCACCCAAAATGTTAACACTCTTAATTCTTATTAAAACCACATTTAGTATTATTTTTACAACCGCCCCGCAAGATAAAGAAATTAAGGGTACAAAAAACTTAGAAACGCCCTGCAAAATCCCCGCTGTAACCTGAACCATCGCAAGATAAAACACACCAAAACTCGCCACTTCTAAAATTTGAGAAGCAACATAAATTTGAGCTGTCGACAAACTTTTAGAATATAAAAGACGTATAATTTGCTGAGAAAAGGTCATTAAACCAACACTCGCCGGCAGTGCAAAAATTATTGTTAATAATATCGCTTTTGATATAGATTTTTTAACCTCTTGCATATTCCCCTTTACATTGTTTTTTGCAACACAAGGCAAAATTGAGGTTGCTATACCTAGAGATAAAACAACTGGCATGTTAATAATAGACCCCACCGTTCCAGTTTGAAGCCCAAATAGTTTTGTTGCTACAGTTTCACTAAATCCAATATTTTTTAAAATATTAATAACCAAAGAACTATCTATAAGCATTGTAAGTGGCATAATAAGGCCACCAAGTGTAACATAAATTGACAGTGACAAAATACTTTTCACTGCTTCTCTATTGCTAGTTAGCTGTCCAACACTTAAATCAAGTTGTTTCTTTCTTTTTTTAGAGCAAAATACGTATTTTATAAGCAAATATAAAAAAGCTACCAATTCACTTACACTTATACCTATCATGGCTCCTAAAACACCATAATTTAACCCCTTTTTTATAAATAAAGAAGCGAAATACAATCCTAAAGCCATTTTTACAATCTGTTCAATAAACTGAGAGATTGCTGTAGGAAACATATTTTCTTCACCCTGAAAATAGCCCCTAAATCCAGAGATAAGCCCCACAAAAATTATAGCGGGAGCTATACCTAGATAGCAAATTGTTGCTTTTTTGTTTCCTTGCACAATAGCAATTGGTTTTGCAAGGAAAAACACCAATAATGTACATATTAAAGAAAAACTAATTAATAAAACAAAAGATATTTTTAATATTTTGTTCGCTTGCCTAAAATTGTTTTTTGCCCTACTTTCCGCTATTAGTTTAGATATGCTTGAAGGAAGCCCCGAACTAGAAATTGTAAGCATCAAGGTATACAAAGGAAAAACCATTTGATAAAGCCCCATTCCTTCAGCACCAATAATACTTGTTAGAGGTATTCTATAAACAGCCCCCACAACTTTAGACAAAAAACCAAAGAGCATTAAAACTAATGCCCCCTTATAAAAAGCTTTTTCCTTAGAAACTCCCTTCATATTTTATATTATGCTCTTTAATGAATTTATTTATGTTTACCAACAAAAAAAAGAAGAGTTCACCCCCTCTTTTTATTAAATTCTATTCAAAAGACACGTTAAAACTAATTGTAGAAGCTTCTAAAATATCCCCAGCCTTATTTGATAGCCAAACATAAAAAGTTAAGGACTTTTTTTCGTCACTAGCTTCTAAAGTTCCAAGAGAAACTTTATCTTCTTTTAAAGAAACAGAACTCCCTTTTATTTCTTTAATAGATACCATTATATTTTCCCTTTCTTTATTAATTTTTTCTTTATCTTCTTTACTATCAATTTTTATATCAGTAACATAAATTGCAGCACCATTTGGTATATAAACCTTAAACTTTACATACTGACCTTCGCTTCCCTTTTTATCTGTTACTGTGATAGGTATGTTTGTTTCACTATCTTCTTCACCAGTCGCAGGCTTTAAACCTAATTTCATTTTAGATAATTTTAGCTCTGTAATAATTTTATCACCATCTTCATTAAAAGCACTAATTCCTTCAGCCAATATTAATTTCGGATTTTCAACTTTTACAATTTCCTTTCTATAAACAAAAGCGGAAAAACACGAACCAATAACAATAAACAATAATGCAGAAAGTATTGTTGCCATAACCGCAGAAATATTTTTTCTTAACATAGAAAAATCCCCCAATTAAAAGCAATTATAGCCAACAACTGAGAGATTTATACTAATTAATTCTACCAACAGCCCTAATATCATCTGAGAGCCTAAATCCAACATTGAAAGCAACAACAATACCAACAAATATAGCTAAAAATGTGATAATTCCATAAGCTGTTCTAAAATAGGTAATCATAGCTCCGAGCCCGTTTAACGTTTTTATCCTAACACCTATAACATTCTCAAAGGCGACAGCACCTTGATCCGCATTTGGATTAGCGACACCTTTTGTTATGTAACTAATATTACCATGCTCATCTTCTATAATATCTATTACCCTATGGGTAACTGTTTGCCCATCAAATTCTCTTATAAATGTTATATCCGTACCAATATCAATTTCTTCTGTAGATGACACAGACCTTATAACTATGCAAGAACCTTTATTACACACACCTGTCATACTTCTACTAGTAACTAAATAGAAATTATACCCGAAGAAATTACAACCAGCTTTTGGATTTATAATAACTATAGAGAAAAACACAAAAATAGGCACAAGCAAAATTACTAATAGCCATACAGACATTCGAGCAAAAGCAATTTTTCTTCTTTTTTTTCTTAACCTTTTATAACTCTCAAGTTCATCATAGGTATCAAGCTGATTTTTCTTTAAGGCAGCAATAGATTTATTATCATCAGAAAAAACAACAGGTTGCAATTGCGATCTGTGTTCTTCACCTTTTATTTTTTTACTAAATAAATTTGCCAAAACCTATTCCCCTATAATTAAATTATAAACAACCTTAATTTTTTGTCAAACAACTATAGGGCGAAACTTAAAAAATAAAAAGAGCTTAAATTTAAGCTCTTTTATTTTTTATTTACTTATTTTTGTTCATTCTTGCAACTTTCCAACAGAAGATGCAAACGTAAACTGCTAATGCAACAATAAGTGCAGATAGAACTATTGATACCCAATCTGCCTTCATAACAACAAGACAAACAACAGCAACAGCTAAACATACAAATACTGCTACTAAGCTTAAAATTAAAGATTTTTTAGAAATATCCATACATAAATCTCCTTAACACTTAATTATATATATTATATCATATATTTCATATATTTCTAGACCTTTTTCAAAAAAAGTTTAGTTATTTTAATAATTTTATTATGCTTTGTGCTGTATTTACAACAATTTCCTTGTCTAAACTTGTCGTTTCTTTGGTTTTCTCTAAATAACACTCCGCCAAATTCTTTATATGTTCGTCTCTTAACCTTTTATTTTTATATATTAAAATATATAAAACCGAGCCAAAATTTAATAAATCATCGTCATCAAGTTTTGATTTTAAGAACTCTTGTGCTTCTTTTGCAAAATTCTCTGTATCAAATTCTATTAAAGGAGTTTTCAATAATAAATCCACAACCATATATTCAATATCCATATCCATATCTTGACAAACACACATCAATTCAACGACCGAAGATATTTGTTTTTTCTCACTTCTTGTCAAATCTTCATTTGGCAAATATGCATTATGAACACTATTTAAAATATATTTGTATTTTTCTTTTAACCCCGTTTTTGTTTCCTTATTAAATGCCAAAAACTTTTCTTTGTTTTCTTCAAAAGAACCCTCAAGCATAGAAACGATTACATAAGTAATATCGTCTATACCTTTTATTTTTCTTAATAACCTAAGCCTATTTCTTTCTTCCTTTTGAGCTTGTCTAAACTTTTTATATAGCATTTTACCATGACTTGTATTTTCATAGTTAATTCTGCTAAAAGTTAAATAAGCTATATATGCTATTAGTAAGATATTAAAAGTTATTATTCCATAGTAACTACCAATAAATTCAATTAAAAAGCCTATGGCCGCAATAGTTTTAACTTGCTTTCCAACCACTATTGTTTCAGAAATTCTTTTTGTTTCACCCTTTTTAGTTTCAATTTCTACAACACCGTGGTCATTTTTTAATACCCTGCCACTTCCTTTTCCCAAATTAGAAGAGTATACAACAATATCGCCAACCTTTATGTCCGAAATTTCTTTATATCTATCAAAAACAATTAAATCACAATCGTTTGCTTTATAGAAATTATCAGCATTAAAAGTTCCTGTACAATAATGTGAAAAATAATTAGGAAAAAAGTTTATTGTAAATTTAGATAAATAGCCAAATATTATAACTGAAAACAAAAGAAGAATGGCTAGCACTCTTAGCACTAGCCTATAAGGTTTATCTTTGACTTGGGTTTCCATATTAGGATTTTCAAGCAAAGATTGTTGAATTATCTCTCTTCTCTCCTTTTTTTTCATATGAACACCTTAATTTTTACTAAAATCCAACAATAACAAGGTTCTACTAGCATCAATATTAACTTTTTGATAAACGTATTTGTGAGAAAACTCTTTCCTTATAAAATTTTTTAGCACTACCCCACTATGATATCCATGAGTTATTAATAAGCCTTTTATAAAAATATCTAACCTATCTAGCTTATATAAAATTTCAGCTTTCGCCTCTTCTTTAGTTAAACCATGAACATCTAAAGTATCTATCTTACCATATTTCAACTCAATATACGCCAGCATTTATTCACCACATGCAGGAGCACCGTTCATAAAATCTATAATTCTACCCGCCTTATCTGTTACTGTATCTGTTCTTTTATATCTTGTATCCCAATAAACATACTCATAGTAAGTCACACCCGTTTCTTCATCTACAAGCTTTTTATATAATTGATTTTCAAAGAAATTAACATATGTTGCTGGGGTTTTCACTTCATCTAGATAGTTGAATGACACATCTTCCGAAACACCACCATAACTAAATTTTATGCCCGCAGTTTCGCCTTGAACATCAATAGAATAATATCCACCTAGAGCCGGTCTAGAAGTATTTGGATTGCCTGATATTGTTGATGATGAAGATTTACTTGTAACATCAAACATTTCCCCGTTAGTATAAACTGCTCTAACTCTAGCATAAATGATATGAACTTCTTTTGTTAGATAGATACCGCCTATTCTTGTCTCACCCTCTTTTAGCAGTCCTTCACCACAAATATTAGGAGAAACATCAAAGTTTGGAACACTTGACAACATTAATTGTATATCAGAAATATAGTTACCGTAAACATTAACACAAACAACAAATGTTGCAACCGTTTCTTTCTTACCTTCAGCATTTATTCGTTTTGATTGAATAGTAATGTATTCTTTTATAAAAGCTTCGCTTTGTTTAGCTTTTACAACTAATTCTTGTGTTCCCGCGTCAATATAAACAGAACTAAAAACATTAGTATTAAAACCACCAACAACTTCTAAACTAGAAATGTTTATATTTTCTTCTATACTACCTTGACTAGCCTCAAAAGAAAATCTGTAATCTCTATTATCTGCAAACATTTTAACTTCTAAATCGTTTATTCTATCTTCTTCTGTTATAACAAAGTTTGTTGGTACATATTCTTTAACTTTTAATACGAAACTATCTTTTATATTACTAGCCTCTAATGTTGTTGCAGTGATTGTTGTTTCACCAACTTTTAAATACCTTACTCTATAATTATTTCCATTAGCTACCACTGTTGCAACTTCAGGATTTGAAGATACCACTCTATATTTTAATATTGAAGATGCTGAAGCATCTAACTTAACATCAAAATAGTTGTGACTAGAGGCGGTTAAATAAACCTCTTTGCTAAATAACTCTTCATTACTTGAAGCACTTAATAGCCTTATATCATTAACTGTTGTGGTTGATGCATTTGTAAGCAAAGAAACGCCCAATAGACTACCTATTGCAGCAACAATAAATACAACTATAACAATTATCCATTTAGTTAATTTTGATTTCATTGACTTCTCTTTTTTGTTTATTATGTGTAAAATATTACTATTCTATTTTATTAAATAAAAAAAAGTCTGTCAATTAAAAGAGCACGTATTGCAAAAATCAAATTATTATTTTTTGCACAAAAAAAACGGATTATTAAAAATCCGTTTTTTATATTATTCATTTTTAATATTATTCAGCTAATTCTGTGTATGTTACACCAACTTCAGCTGGATTTGTAATTCTGTTTGCAATTGTACAGTTCCAAGCATAGCTTGCACCAAATACATTTTCTTTGTTAGCACCAAGAAGAATATTTGTTACTTGTGAACCATTTTCCCCTTCATATGCATAAGTGAAAGCATCTTCATCTGCAACAATTTCAACAGCTGTAACAGTGTTTGTTGAAAGGTCAATAACATCTGCATCTAATGCAATATTAACAACACCAACTAAAGCACCAACACCTCTTGTTCTATAACCTTGGCTACCCAAAGTATCATTAGTAAAGTCTGCAGTGATTTTTAAGTTAGATACTGTATTGCCAGAAACGTGTGAACCTGCAAAGCTTGTAATTGCAAGAGCATCAACATATTCTTGACCACCAGCAGCAGTTTTTGCTTCAATAGCACCAATTAAACCACCAGCAATAAACACATTGTAATTAACTTCATCAATTGTGATTGTTTCATATGAATGATTAAAATAAACTTCTCCTGAAACTTCACTATTATCAATAGCCAATCCCCAAGCTTCTTCATTAATAACTTCAGAACCAACATATCTAGCAACTAAACCACCAAAGAATGTTGCGCCGTAGTTAAGAGATTTATTTACACCGTTATTTACATTTAAAATAACTTTTATTTCAGTTAAAGCTGTTCCAGCACTCGCTTCACAAACACCACCTGAAACCATATATGTAGTAGAAATATTGTTTCCTTGTGCACTATAGTTGTATGATGTAAAGTTTGCATTTACTGTAATACCCATAATTCCTGTAATACCAGTCTTAAATGCAATACCTGCATAGTTAATGCTTTCTTTTGCTGTAAAGTTGATATCAAAGTTTGCAATACCTGCAACACCTTTAGAAAAATCAGCATTACCAACAGCAACTAATGTTTCTGATTTACCTACAAAACCAGCAGCATAAACAGCATTTCTTGCAGTCCAAACTTTTTGATTTGTAATAGGAGCTTCAATTAATGCACCCATTCCGATTGTATTAATATTAATTTTTGTTGTAACAACTTTTGTTTCTTCAGAACCTTCAGCTACAGGAACAGTTTCTCTATAACCAACGATTTGACCATGGTTTAATAATGCAAAACCAGCAGATACAACAGCTTTAATATCTAAATCAACAACAGCTGTTTCAAAAGTCTTTGTATATTCAATTGTAACACCTGGGTTAACTTGCCAAGCGAAACCAGCAACTCTATTTGCTGTAATGTTACCATTAACAGTAGAGTTCTTAATTCTCATTGTTTCATTTAAGCCAATAGCTTCATCGTAGTTGTTACCAGCAAACCAAACAGCACCAGCAACATCACCACCAAGCATGAATACATCAACATTTTTAACATCAACGTTTTCCATTCCGCTAACAAATGCAGCTACTACAGCAGCATCGTCTTTTTCAGCACCTGTTAATGGATAAGAAGCAAATGTACCAGCAACACCAGCAACGTGTGTATAGTCATCTAAAGTATAGTCAATATGACTTCTTGCTGAGTTATCTACAATTTTAAATGATTCAACAGTAGAGTTTTGAATTCCGATATTTTGACCGTAACCAACAACACCACCAACCCAAGCAGCATTTTTATATAATAATGTGCCAGCAAAGTCTACTTTTACATTGTCAATTACAGTTCTATCAGCAGCATCATAAACATTGTTTGTATAACCAACATTATATGATGAGAATGCCATACCAAACACACCACCAATATATGAATTTTTAGTTAATTCAAGATTGTTTGTGATATTTGTTTTTACATTATATGCATTAACTCTTACAAGTTGAGCAACACCAACTACACCACCAATACCATGAGCTTGGTTACCAGCAGCACAGCTATATGCATTAATTCTTGCAGAAATATTAGAATATTCTTCATTTCCAATAATATCTGTATTATAAGCAGAACCTGCAATAGTTCCTATTGTAAGTCTAACAACACCAGCATCATATAATGCACCTTCAGGAACAATGTTTTCTTTAATTACAGAATAAACATCAGTAGCAACGTTGATTGTTGCATTTTTAACATTTAGATTTTTGATTGTTGCATTATTTACTTTACCAAATAAACCTAAATCTAAGAAACCTCTTGTTCCAACCTCAGGTAAAGCAGAAAGAGCAAGGAATTCTTCATAGTTAGTAGCTGTTACAGAAATTGTCATGTTATTTACAGTATAACCATTACCATCAAAAGTTCCTGTATATTCTTTATTGCCTTGACCACCAATTGGTCTCCAATTATATTCGCCTAAATCAATATCAGAAACCAAAGTTGTATATGCAGGAACAGTTCTTTCTGCACTATCTGAATTAACGATGTCTGCAAATTCTTTTAAGTGTTTTGCACTTGCAATAATGAAAGCATCTTCCTGCGAAGCACCAGTTCCTTGATTATATACTTTGATTTTGAAAATCTTTTTATTTCCCTTTGCATCAGTTACAGTTGCAGTAACTTCACCTGCATAAAGAGCTTCATATTTACCTGTTTCAGCATTTAGCACAACTGGGTTTTGAGCACCCTCTCCTGCTAAAGTGAAAACGATATCTTGTTCAGCATAACCGCTTAATTGTTCAACAGTATCGCTTGTTCTAAAAGCAACGTTTACTGTTGTTTCTGTTGGACCTTGAGGAGGTGTGCTGCCATTACCACCAAAAACACTAACTAAAGTATAAATACCTAAAGAAAGTGTAAGAACAATTCCAACAATAAGAGATGAAATTAAACCTTTTTTAGACATAATATTCTCCTTTGTACATACGTACACATTTAAGATACTTAAAGTATATATCACATCTCCTCTAAAGTCAATACCCTAATTTAATTTATATGAAAAAATGGGCTAAATTTTACTCAATTTAGACCCATTTTTGTCGTTTTTTTGCGATTTTTATCATATTTTATTATAGTTTTGATATCAAATTACCCTAAAATACGCACTTTAAATTCACAAACAATTTTGAGTGGTTCCCCATTAACCTTTAAAGCTTCTGACTGTATTGTTACAAAAACTTGATATGCCTCACTGCTAGTGACCGCTAAGTGCTTTGCTTTTAAGTAAACTTCCCCATCTTGCTCTATAATTTCAAATACTTCTTCATTTGATAAATATATATTGAAATCAGTCAATGTATTTTGAATTCCCAAGGAGTTAAAATATAACACCTTTAACAACCTTTGCTCATCAGATGTCATTGAAACTATATTAGATGACCCATTTTTTACAACCAAATCATCACCAAAAGAAACAAATGCTTCTGATATGTTTTCAACAACAGTTAATTTTATTTGTGCTTCAAGCCCACTCATTAAAGTTCCTTGACTGTTTTGCAAAGATACTTTAATATCAGCTGAACCTCTTCTGCCTGTAGACCTAACTAACAAAGCTTCTTCACTTACAACTTCTATAATGCTTGAATTTGAACTTTCGATTTTATAATTAAAGTCACCATTTCCACAAACTCTGGTTTCCCCATTATAAATACCACTTAAATTTAAAGCATAAACACTTCCCGCATTAATATAATCTTGAGTTTTATCAAAATTAATTACTGTTGGATATTCTTTTAACCTAACTTCACACTCATCAGAAAAATCATTCATTCTTATTATAACATCTATCTTTGTAAAGTTTTTATTAATGACCTTAATTCTTCCATCTTTAGTAAAGTTGAAATAACTAGTTTGGTCAATTGATGGCTGTGGCTCATAAGTCACATAAACATCATCTGCTGTAGCTGGATAAATTTTATAATCCAAACGGGTTTCTACATTATAGTCAACATAAAAAACATCGCGCACAAATTCAATGCCCGTTGCAACTCGGCTTCCTTTTACTCCACAACCAGCAAAAGCAAAAAGACAAACCAAACATATAAACGAAAGACTTATTATTTTTTTCATTATTACCTTCTTTATATTATGAATTTATTATAATCATTTTATAATAACCTTGTCAAACTTTTTAAACACACTTGCAAAGTTGTTTTATTATGTGTAAAATATCTCTTGGAGAAAAGATATGGACAACAAAATCAAAAAACGAATTATTAAGTACATGATAAGAGCAATAAAGCAGTATAATATGATTGAACCTAATGACACTATTGCTGTTGGTATTTCTGGAGGAAAAGACAGTTTGATGCTTATTGACTGCCTTGCAACTATAAAAAGTTATAGAAAAGTTCCTTTTAATCTAATCGCAATCACCATCAATCAGGGTATTCCTGAAGAAAACTTTAACGAAGTTAAAGAATTTATTAAAAAACTAGACGTTCCATATTACATTTATAACACAGACATCTTTGAAATAATTTTTAATGTACGAAAAGAAAAAAATCCATGCAGCCTATGTGCTAAAATGCGAAGAGGTGCATTATGCGATAAAGCTAAAGAGTTAGGAGCAAATAAACTTGCACTTGGACACCATGCAGATGATTTAATTGAAACTTTCATGTTGAGCTTTATATACGAGGGCAGACTTTCAACATTTATGCCCGTTTCACACATGACGAGAACTAATATTACCAGCATTAGACCAATGATGTTTGTTCCTGAAAAAGATATTCAAATGGCATCTAAAGATTTCCCAATTGTAATAAATCCTTGCCCTGCAGACAAGCACACCAATAGAGAATATATTAAAGATATTTTAAAATCAATTAAAAAAGAAACTAAGGTTGCGGAAATCAACATGCTCAGCGCCCTTACCCACCCAGAACGCTATAACCTATTAGATAAAGTTACAACAATAGACAATAAAAAGGAAAAGATTTAATCTTTTCCTTTTTGTTTTTTACACGATATAATGAATTATTATTATGAAATCTTCGCCATTTGAAATTCCTTCATCATATAAAACACTGCTTCCAACCACATAATTTAATCTATTGTACGCAGAGTCATATATCGCTACATTGCTAAGCAACCCACTATCAGATGGAGGTGTTGATGGTATGTCAACAACTTTTTGCCCCCATAAATATATCGCACCATTTTTTACTTCAACATATAAAACATCTGGCATTGTGTATGAAATAGTGGTTGAATATATTTGATTTCTATAACCACTCTCACCCTCTGTGTAAATTGTTACAGTAGTTTCATGCGAGTCTTTTGCTATTGCATCTGGATATATATGAACATTATCATAGAAATAATAGGTTACACCAACTTCAACATAAGAACCAGTATAACGAGTACCGTCTCCTAAATACAAATCCCCCTCAAAAATCCAAAAGCCTAAAAAGTCTTCAGTGTATTCATCATAACTATAACTACTATGTTCTACACCATTTACATTAATTGTATATTCATTATATACTACTTCTTCAATTACGAAACCACCAGGATCAACCACTTTCTCGTTACCATAAAAATTGAAATAATAGTAATGATATGTATCCGCATAATCTATTGTTATATTCTCATAAAAGTTAAACTGATAACCATTAATAACACTAGTCACATTATAACTACTATCAAAGATAACCCCATCATAAATATCCCAATCAACAATACACTGATATTCTTTTTCTCCGTCATCTAAGTATCTACCCAAGAAATTAGCCTCTTGCAAATAGCCTCTATTCCAACAGTCACCATCATAATAATTAAAATAGTTTGAATAAAATTCAAGTCCAAATTCATAACAATAATTTGGTGTTGGGAATGGATAAACATCAAACCCCTCTTGTCCAAACCCATTATATCTACTTCCAATAGTAACTGATATAAAATAATACGACCTTATATTCTTATCTCCGGTAATCAAAACCTCTTCATTAACACCAAATCTATTTAGATTACCATCAACACTAGTCTCTACATCATACCAATAACTAAAATGTGCGTATAAATGGAACTTATGATTGTAATCATAATTGTTTTGAATATTACCCGCATTATCAACATAAAAAGGGTATATTGCTTGAGTTGTTTCATCAACCATAACTATGTCTTTATCATAAACCTTCATTTTTTCGCCTTGTAAAAGACTATTATAAGGAGAATCAAACATTGTAAATCTATCAAAATAATCAATATAAACATTCCACCATATTTTTACACCATACTGATTAATGTTTTCATTTGGGTTATAATAATCTAAACCGACAGGACTAAATGAATTTCCATCATTTCTATCATCAATCAACTTAAAGCCTTTTTCTTCAGTTATTGTTTCAATTTTAAAATTATCAATAGAATAAAAACCATTTGTATCTAAAAACCAATCATTTTTTGCTTCGCCACCATATGTTGCTCCATAAGTGTTACCCTCTTCATCAAAATATTCAATTGAGATCGAACCATCAAATTTGTGCACATAATGATTTGCTATGCCATTTCTTAAAGTATCAATATATCCTTCATAACCATTATTAAAAGAAGAAGTTACTAGGGATATATCATCAAAATCAAAATCATATAATTGAATTGTTTGTCTTGCTATCTGAGTTAATGCTTCATCATAGTTTTTATTATAAATAATTTTTCCTACATATTCATCTATAAATAAAGTCTCAGATTCCACATATGTATATTTTACACAAGCAATAACTATAGATCCTGTCGAAATATTTACCGAGTCTTCTATGTTAATTGTATTAGCTGCAAAAATGTTCGACCCAATTCCTGATGTTGCAAAGCAATTCTTAATTGTTAAATAAGTTCTCTCCCCTCCATCTAATTGAGGTGTTGAGTCTTTTATTGTAAGTTCACCAAAATTCGATATTGCGCCACCATAAATTGCACGACAACCCGAAATTTCTCCACCATAAATTTCAACTTTTCCATAATTTTGAATTGCACCACCTAGTTGAGCTTGACAGGTATTTCTATCCCCTGCTAAAAGGCCTCCATTCATTATAAATTTAGCTGCTGGATTAATAAATATATTTCCGCCGCCACCTTTATTAGATTTTATTACATTGTTTTGTATTGTACCGCCATTAAATATAAATTCGGTAGTACCTGTTACATAAACACCACCAGCAAATGGCTGCACTGCAGTTTCGTTTATTGTGTTGTTGCTTATGCTTCCACTATTCATGGTAACATTACAACTAGAAACAACTATTCCTCCACCATGGCCTCTATTAAACGAATCTAAGTTGTCAGCAACAAGTATATTATTATCTATATTTGTTCCATCAATAACAAATGTTGAGCCTGTTGCATAAACTCCCGCACCATGGTTAGAAGCATAGTTATTTACAATTTCTCCACCTAATAAATTACAGGTTGCATCTACAGAATATATAGCACCACCACTTTTACTAAAGTTTTCTTTTATTTGCACACTTGTACCGATTAAATCAATTTGACCTAAATTATAAACTGCTCCACCACAAGTAGCGACACAATTTACTATAGTCCCTCCATTAATCTCTACTGTACCTACACTATAAATACCTCCACCATAATATGCATTAACATAATCGCTTATATATGAAGTTTGCGGCTCTGCATTTCCTGAAATAGTACCATCATTCATAATAAATTTAGTTGTTGCTGTTTGCAAATAAATCTGCCCGCCCCAAGCCTTATTATTATTTATTGATAATCTATTGTTATTTATAGTACCACTATCCATTATTAATGTTGCACTATTTGTTAAAGAAAACGCACCACCTTTTGTTGCAATATTATTACTAATTTTGCTATTTCCTATAATTGTTGTCGTAGATGTTTTTAATGCAAACACAGCACCTCCACGGTCTGCCGCTTCACAATTTAAAATTGAAACACCATCTAAAGTTAAATTTCCTTCTGTATCAATTGCCGCCCCATATTCACTAACATATAAATCTTTTAGTGTTGCGTTTTTTAATGTCAACGTACCACTATTATATATTCCTCCACCAACAGAAGCATTGGCTTGTTCACTATCGCCATTAATCGTTACTCCTAAAAGCTCCAAATTGCCAGCATTATAAATAGCACCACCAAAGCCTCTCAAGCTATTATATGTTGCTTTATTGTTTTGCAATTTTACATTAGTAAAATCAAGACTTAACGACTTTCCGGCACTAAAATATATTCCCGCTCCACGTTGAGCGATATTATTATTTATATTTATATTATCAGTGCCTTCTCTTTCAACAGTTCCTTTATTTGAATAAATAGCTCCACCATTTATTGCTTGATTGCTTAATATTTCACAATTATTTATCGTGAAGCTTCCTGTAAGATAAACTCCACCTCCACTTTCTGCGGCAGCATTTTCATAAATACTACCCTTCTTAACATTAAGCTCTCCCGCACAATAGATAGCACCGCCATAACTAGCTTCACATGAATATATTTCTCCATTATATAAAGAACAAGTTGATTCTTTGTCAATATATATAGCTCCGCCATATTCAGAAACCGAATTGTTGATATCTAGACTATAACCGCTTGTGTTTGATAAGGTACCTCCTGTTAAATAAATAGAGCCTCCTTTTGTTGTTGACGAACAGCTTTTTATATATCCCTTTGCAAAATCAAACGTTCCCGCACAATATATTGCTCCCCCTTCATTCGCAGAAGAGCTTTCTATTGAAATTTCACCACTAGCAGAGACTACAGAATCTTCATCAATATAAATGGCTCCACCATAATCTGACGATGTGTTTTTTATTGTCAATGTTGATTTTTCATCAATTGATAATGTTCCGCCAGACAAATATATAGCTCCGCCATAAGTTGCTTTTCCACCAGATATTTCCACTTTTGGTCCACTAACAAAAAGTGTCTCATTTATAGTAATTCTACCTTCACAATAAATGACACCGCCATAAACAGCACCAGTATCAGCTTCTTCCGATATTGTTATACCACCACCTAAAAGCCCAAAGCCTGAAGTTCTATCAATATAAACATTTCCACCTTTAGCTTCTTCGCCATCAGACATGTTGTTTGCAATTATTGTTTTAGATTGTGATAGGTAAGAATTTTTTAAATAAAATCCACCACCGTCACAATTGGCTTTATTATCATATATTGCTTCTTCATTTGCCGAAACTAAATTTTTAACATTTTGTGCAAATCCTATAGGTTGAAATAGCCTATCATAGTCATAATCTGTTACTTCTGTGTTTTCTGCATAAATACCGCCGCCATATTCAGCTTGACAACTAAAAACTTTACCATATTCTAAAGTTTTTGTGTCTTTTACAAATATTCCTCCACCATTCTCAGAAGCAATACAACCAGATATATAACCACCCATATATACAGTAGACAATGACTCTAGATATAATCCACCGCCAGTTGTTGCAGTACAATTTTCTATTCTTGGGCTAAAAGATATATTCGCTTCTTCTGAAGCATTTATTAAATATGCCCCTCCACCCATCAAGGCGCTACAATCATCTATAGATGAATGAAGGGTTGCTCCTTTACTTGAGGTTGTGTTTGATAAATAAATACCTCCACCATTATTACTAGCCTCACATTCTGTAAAGCTAAATACTCCAAATGAAACATCATCACTATTTTCAACATAGCCACCACCGCCATTGTTTCCTGCTGTACAATTTTTAGCTATGATATATTCATTTGTTGTTTCTGCTTCGTTTTTTATATAACAACCACCGCCATCATTTGTTGCAGTACAATTTGTTATATATGCATTATAATAATTTTCAGGCTCACTTAAAGTTGAATAAAAGCCGCCGCCATTTGTTGCAGTACAATTTGTTATCATTACATCATTTGTATCTTCATACATTGACGTATCTAAAGAGCCATAATAAATACCACCACCATTCACACCAGCAACACATAAATCAATATTGACTATTAGTTGACAACTATCAGCGCTTGCTAAATACAGAGCACCACCACTACCTTTTGCATTACAGTTATAGATATCTACCTGATTACAACTGAAGTTTTCCGCACTATCAAGATATATTGCACCACCATTTCTTATGGCCTCACAATTTTTAATCTCTGTATCAGTACAAGAAAAATCTGTAGTTCCTGCAACAAATATTGCACCACCGTCACCATAAGAATAACAATTTTCAAAAGTAATATTTGTTAATTCTGCCGAACCAGATAAGTAGAAAGCCCCTCCTTTGCCACCGCATGAAGAATAGCTTACAGTTATATCTTTTATTGTCGTTTTAAAACTACTAGATACAGAATAAATGCTGCCACCATCATTATAAGCACTACCCGACAAAACAGTTCCACTATTAATTGTTAATTCACCCTCTGAATATATATTACCACCATAACTAGCAGAACCGCCATTTATGCTGCCACCATTCATTATCATTGTTCCAGAAGTATATACATTACCGCCATTTCCACTAGTAGAATCGCTTGCTATCCTGTTAAAGCGAATAGATGCGGTGTCTGTTATTGTAAATGTACCAGTATTATAAACGCCTGAACCATCTTGTCTTGCATAACAGTCAAAAATTTCAGCAGTTCCAGAAAATTCAAATGTTCCAGAATTATAAATTCCGCCACCCCTATTTGCTACACCATCGTCTGAATAAACTTGATCTGAGTAAATATGTCCAGCGCTCATAGTCATAGTTCCGTGGTTAATAATACTACCACCCCAACCGCTTGCTTTATTATTATAAAATGTAGAATCTCCTTTGATTGTACATGTACCTGAATTGTATATTGCTCCACCAGCGGACGATGCATTACAACCTTCAAATGTAACGTCATCAATATTCAATGTTCCTTTTGTGTCATTTATTACAGAACCACCATCTTTCGCTTCACACCCTTGGATGTATGAATTCGAAATGTTTACCACTCCGTTTTTGTTAAACAATACACCACCTCTACCATCAGTTTTATTGGATATTAGAGTGGCATTACTTATATTAACCGTACCAGACTGATTCCATATCGCACCTGCATAACCAGTCGTTTTAAATCCCTCTATTTTTGAACCATTTATATCTAATGTTTTTCCATTAAAATAAATAGCTCCTCCTCTATTTGACACATTATCCGTGTTAGTATTTAGTAAAGAAACATTATTGTCTATGCTCAAATTAGAATTTGTATAAATAGCCCCACCATAACTAGTAGCAGTGCAGTTCTTTATCTCACCTTTAACAAGTTCTAAAGTGCCATTTCCTTCAACATAAATTCCACCACCATTAGCCGATGCACTACAATCTTCTATTTTCCCTCCATCAATTATACATTTGCCACCATTTGCAACAAAGATAGCTCCACCATAAGACGAGGAACAATTCTCTATTGTTCCACCTTTCATGGTAAATGTTGCACCATTAGAAACAAAAATCGCACCACCATATGTTGTTGCTTTTCCACTTACAATTCCACCATACATTGTATAACTTGAACCCGGTTCAACATAAATGGCACCACCTTTATCTTCTATTGTAGCATCATCTGAAACAACTGACACATTTATAGATTGCTCTCCATCTAAATCTTCTAATACCCTATCTTTATCTTTAAACAAAAAGCCCACAAGAAAAGACAAGCCTATTATAAATACGCTTATCAAACTTATTATTAAGCTAATTGACTTTTTATTTCTCATTTATAATCCTTATTTTGATGCTTAGAAGATAAATTAATTCACAAAAATATAACTGGATAAACATTGATATATTTATAGTACCATATAATAACAGAAAAAGTATGTTCTTTAAAGATACACACTAGCTTAATTTTATTATACACAATACCCCCCCCCCCCTATGTCAAATAAATTATGGGTGTTTTTTAATATTTTTTTATAAAATATATTGTTTAAGTATAAATTTTGACCAACAAAAAAAACACAACAGGTGAATGTTGTGTTTTTATTTTATAAAATTGAAACAGTTAAAAGATTTGAACCCTCTTTTCCTACATTAACAGCACCTGTCTGAACAATTAAATCGCCCTTTTTAACAAGTTTTGTATTTAATGCCTTTATTTTGGAATTTTCTAAAAGTTCATCTGACGTTGAATAAACCTTATCCATCACCGGAGACACTCCCCAACAAAGCGACATTTGATTGTACACCATTTCATTTGGGGTTGTTGCAATAATTAAAGATTTTGGTTTAAACCTGCTTACACTATTAGCTGAAAAACCTGAATTTGTTGCAACAATAATAGCTTTTGCACTTAAGCTTCTTGCAAGTTCACAAGCCGCATACCCTACACTCGCACCTATATTTGTTGAGTGTTCAAAATCAATTGCTTGTTCGTAATTATTTGTTCTTTCACATTCCTCTGCAATTTTTGCCATAGTTTCAACACTTAAAACAGGATACTCTCCAGCAGAGGTTTCACCAGATAACATTAAGGCACTTGTTCCATCTAAAACAGCATTTGCAATATCTGAGATTTCTGCACGAGTTGGCCTCACATTATGTATCATACTTTCTAGCATTTCTGTTGCTGTAACTACATTTTTACCCGCCCTAATACACTTACTTATAAGCTGCTTTTGTATGTAAGGAATTTTTTCAAACTCCACCTCTACTCCAAGATCACCACGTGCCACCATTATAGCATCTGAAACCTCAATAATTTCATTCATATTATCCACACCCTCTTGGCTCTCAATTTTAGAGCATATAAGTGCTTGTGAATAATTTTTCTTTTCTAAATATTTTCTTACAGCTAAAACATCATCTTTTGACCTAACAAAAGAAATTGCAAAAATGTCCGCCCCTTCTTTTATTGCAAAATCTATATCCGATTTATCATGTTCCGACAAATACTCTAAATCAAGCTTTACACCCGGTATATTAATACTTTTATTGTTTGTTAGTTTTCCACCCGAAAGGACCTTGCACATAACTTCAGTTTCTGCAATATCTTCAACTTCAAGTTTAATTAAACCGTCATTTAATAATATTTTATCATGCCTAGAAACAATCTTGTTAAAATTCTTAAGGGTTACACTAGCACCGTGTTCATTACCCAAAACTTGCCTAGTTGTCAAAATAAAGCGACCACCTTTTACAAGCTCTACTCCCCCTCTTTCAAATAGCCCGACTCTTATTTCTGGACCCTTAGTATCTACCATAATAGAAACGGGAACGCCTTGCTCTTTTCTAACCTCTTTAACAAGCTCTATCAATTTATGATGTGTTTCGTGATTACCATGGCTCATATTAAGCCTTGCCACATTCATTCCAGCCAAAACCATCTGTTTTATAATGTTTTTACTGCTTGATGCAGGACCTAAGGTGCACACAATTTTTGTTTTTCTCATAACCACTCCATAATATTATATGACATACTTTTCTTAAGTGTAATTATATAACAAAATATAAATCCTTGTAAAACAAAAAAAGCACACAAAGTGCTTTTATTTTATTTCCCCATTTCAAAATATGGAGTTGGGTCTACTATTTTATCATTTTCATATAATTCAAAATGCAAATGTATTCCATCGGCTTTTTCTGTCAAATTAGTTGAAACGGTTCCTATCTCTTGCCCAGCTTTAACTTTATCCCCCTCAGAAACTAAAGCCTCATCACCTAAACATTTATATACAGTTTTTAATGTATCAGAATGTTTAATAGTAATAACTAGTCCGTCCATCATAGAATTTTCTATTTTCTCAACAGTTCCATCATAAACAGACAAAACTTTACTTCCCTCTGTTGCAGAAAAGTCTATCGCCATATGTGCTTGCCAAAACCCTGTTGTTTTATCTTCTAAAAGATGGTCTTCTGCATATTCTTTAGATATTGTTCCATTTTCAATAGGCAAAACAAAACTAATAATCTCTTCAGAATCCACAGGAATTTCTGGAATATCTGTATCCTCTGGCTTTGTATTTACTTCTTGGTCTATACCAGTTTCTGCCCCTTTGTTAAACGTAATAGCTGTAACGCTTATTAACGTAATCGCAATTACCACACAAACAGATACTGCTATAGCATAAGAATTTCTCTTAATAAAGTGTTTGATTTTTCTCCATAATTTATTGCTATTCATAGAACTAACCCTCCGTTATTGATTGAAATATTAACCTCTTGTTCGTTTTTTATACATTTTTTTAATAACTTCCATAAATTATTGGTAATCCAACAGTTATAATATCGTTTTCTAAACAAATTTGAATATTGGCTTGGCTATTTTCGTTTCTATATTTAAACATTGATGAAACACCTTCAATTATTAGTTTATCGTTTACAAAATATTTCTTTAGAACTACAACACCAAGCTCATCACAAAGCTTATTAAGTTTTAAATTGTTTCCTTTTATTTGAACACTCTCCCCAACAACTTTATCCTCACTTTTGTATTGTTTATAATTTGTTCCAAAATATACTTCCTTAACAAATCCTAAATCTATTGTTTTTGTGGACACAGAACTAATATTATAAAAATCACTTAACTTAAATTTGGTCATCAACAAGGCAAAAATAAAAAACAGCATCATTCCCACTATTAATAGAAATCTTTTCATAAAAAAACACCTTCTATACGAAGATGTTTTCCAACTTTATCAATTTTATACTATAACAGTTTATCTAAGTATCCAAATGCCGAGAACAAATGCAAAGAACAAGGCGTATAGCAAAAACTAGAAGCCAAAGCAAAACTTTGCTCTATTCTTTTATGCGACAACTTAAACTTTTTTATTATATTTATATCTATAATTACGGTAGACTGTATTTTATATATCTTAGACTTACAATTATCAAAAACCTTCTTAATATAATGAAAGTAATTGCTAAATCTTGAATATATACTATCATTTCCTAAAATTAAATTACTATCAGTTAGTCTTTTTATCACCATAACTTGCGACACATTAATTAAAGTGCTTAATAATTTAATATGCTTGTTTAAATTTACATCATATCTGCTTGGATATTTTTTGTAAAAGCAAGAATATAAATTCATTATGAGTTTTAAGGCGATTGTTTCCATCTCAAGAAAATCTGAGCTTTTAATTTGTGCCTGAAGAATATCTACTATTGCCTTATCTCCACCAAAAAACAATTTTGTCTCTGAATAAAAGCTCATACCTTGCCCCAAGCGAATAAGTGTCCAAATGTTTTTTAAATTAGATTTATTTTTATCCGTGCCTGCACTAATATATCCATTAAGTGTTTGTTTTAAAAAATCCTTAGCTCTTGGACATATATTTACCCTATATACATTTTCCCTTACAACGCAATCAAAAAGAGCAATATACTTTGATGCTATATAATTTGTTTGAAGAGAATTATATTGATTTATTTGGCTAGAAACATAAATATACAAAGGCTCATTAGTTAAATAGAAATCACACGTAACCCCATCATACAGCCTAGCAAATTTAGAAAACGTCCAGTCTGTAAAATTACCAATAGGAAAAATCACAAGCTTTATATCATACATATAAGAATAATATTTTGCGACACTAATTATCTGCTCAGAACCAATAGCCACAATATAATCATAATTGTTACTCTCTATATTTTGCACTTCAGAAATACTGGCTAGACAATTTGGCATATTCACAACAGTTATATTTATCTTTTTATCTTTTAAAAACTCACACAGCTTTTTAACATAAAAACAATCCTCAATTGAATTAAATACCGCAATATTGTTTATATCCTTTAGGTCTTTTAAAGTAGATAATAATTGCTCAAAAGCATCTTTACTAACCGTTATGTTCTTTGTTTCTATTAAATGAACTTTGCCACATTCACATTCAATATTATTTTCCATAAAAAAATATTAGCATGCAACATTATATTAATTGCATGCTAATTTATTCATAAAATAAAGAATATTGAGTTAATTTGCAGAATTGTTTAACTTTTCCACGTCCTGCTTTTCTGTTTCAACCTCTTTTAAATCATCAATTTGTGCTGATTTTCTAGATTTAACCATTCTTACAATATTATCCGTTGTTGAAACTATAAAGCCTTGAATTATTGTAAAGTAGTAAGTTAAAAATCTCCAAGCAAGTAACCCGAATGCAAAGTAACTACCAAGCATAGCACTTCCTCCAAATAATATAGAGAAAGATACTTCCATCATTCCTGTGCCACCAGGGAGCGGAATAATTACAGATGCCATTTGACACACCATAAATTTAACTATACTAATAAGAAGCATTGATATTCCCGCAGAGAAACTAGTTATTGGATTAGCGGTAAATGCCATAACCACAGTAAATGGTATTGCAAAATATGCTAAAACCTCTAACAATCCAAAGAATATAGAAGCTATCAAGGTTCCTTTGTTTTTCTTAAGGTATTGAATTGATGATTGATATTCTAAAACTTGGTTCATTACTTTGTTGTAAGTTTTACGATAATCTTTAACAATATGAAGTTTATAACCAAGCCTTACAATCCAACGAACTACAGAACGACCAATGATTTTACCACTTCCTACAAGAATAAATACAACACTCATCAAAGCAGTAAAAATTAAACCTACATATGCAAAGAATTTTAAGAATATCTTAAAGAATTCAACTAAATTTGATTCTATTGGTAAAAAAGGTAATCCAAAGATTAAAAACGAAAGAATTACTAATGTATAGACAATATTATAAATTATAAATTTAATAATAGGAATACTTGTTGCAACACCCGGTGTTACACCCGCCTTAGACAAAGCCATAATTTGTGCTGGTTGACCACCCACAGAAAATGGAGTTATAGCATCAAAATATTTTCCTATAGCACTTGTTTTATATGCAAGACCAAATCTCTTCTTCCCTGTTGACTTTTTGATTAGACAATACAAAATCATTGTATCAGCAAAAAACATTATTAAAAATAAAATGATACCGCCAACAAGCCACCAAAGTTGTTTTCCTTGTGTTTCAATTATTTGACTAATAGGAACACCTTTTGTTTCCCCCATAGCCATATTAATTATAAAACCTAAAACACAAATATTAATTGCTAAGAAAATCAAATTTGTTATTAAGCTTTTTCTCTTCTTTTTAGGTTTATTTGCTTCAATTGCTTCTTGAAGTTTTGCTTCTACAAGGGCTGGGTCAATCATACTATCAGTTATATCTTCAAAAACAGAAATTTGACCTTCACTTATTGTTTCTTTAGGTTCTTCAACTTTTTCCTCATGCGAAAAATGTTCCACTTTTTCAGGTGGAACTCCATTCATTATAAGTTGTTCATTTTTTTTCTCTTTTCTTTTCACTATTTTAACCCAAAGTCCGCAAATAAATAATACCCTACTAAAAAAAAATAGTCAATTATTTATTAAAAGAATTAGAAAAAGAGAGGAAAATTTCCTCTCTTTTATAAAATGCTATTCAGCTTTATTACCATCGTCCCCGTTGTTATCATCAAAATATCTTCCAGAAGCGATTAATGTTTCAAGTTCTTTAACTTCATCAGCATATCTTGTTTTTTCATGAGATAGATAATCTCTTAATTTTAAGTTATTCTCATGTTTTTCTTTGTTTGCTTCAAGATAGTTTTCAGCATCTTGAATACTTGCTTTTAATTCTGCAATATGTGCAGTTAATTCTTCTTGACGAGTTTTCTTTTCTGCATCTACATTTTTAATGTCTGTTACAGAGTACATTAAAAGATTTAAGTTTGTAAGCTCTAAAGCTCTTCTATCAAGCATTTTTTGATTACGTTCTTTTCTTCTAATAGTTCTTTCATATTTTAAGATAGCACGTGTAGTTTTATCTAAATCTCTATCAATTTTTGCTTGGCTTTCTTTAATCTTTTCTAAACGAACTCTATAATCAAACTCTGGACCAGATTTTTCTGCAGTGATATTGTTAATGATTGTAATAGTTGCTGGTTCTTCTTTCACCTCTTCAACTTGAGGTTCTTCTACTATCTCTTCTTGAACTTCTTCAACTTGAGGCTCTTCTTGAATTTCAGCTTGAGTTTCTTCAATTTGAGGTTCTTCTACTATCTCTTCTTCTTTAACTTCCTCAACAACTACAACTTCTGGCTCAATTTTTTCTTCTTTTATAGGCTCAATTTTTTCTTCTTTCTTTGAAACTTCTTCAAGCTTTGCAAGCATTGCTTCAAGATCAATTTCATTTACTTCATCATCTTCAGATTTTGCTTGTTGAATTTCTTGAGGCTTTTCTTTTCTTAAAGTTTCAACAACAAAAGCAACTGTAAAACCAATCGCTGTTAATGCTCCTAAACCTAATAAACAAATTGCAATTATTTGAAATACTGTCATAAATCTAATCTCCTTTAAAGTAATATCAAATTTTTAGCTCCACACTAAATTTTGGTGGAGGCGGTGGGAATCGAACCCACGTCCAAATAACTTCACTAATGCCCTTCTCCGTATTAAAGTTAGCTGTTAAAATTTCACTAAAGGTCTCAAGCTAACCAAATCCCTCAAGCAAGCCATACTTTTTTTTCGCATTTAGTTCCAATATGACTAAAAACTAATTGCACCCCACTTTAATCTAACAAGCACGATTTATAGTAGGCCTAAACCGTTGCCCGAGCTGCGATAATTAAGCAGCTAAAGCTAAATTGTTATTAGCGTTTATTTTTTGCAATCGATTTTAGGATTCTATTGCACAATCCAATACGCTTCTGACACTAACAAATATTACCTGTCGAAACCTGTACGCCCCCATATAATAAGGAACCAACAGGTTTTAAGCTCTACTTAATATTTTTTATAGCCCTTTCTGTTTCTTTTTGTAATTCTTTAGCTTTGATAGTTTCTTTCTTGTCATAGAGTTTTTTACCTTTTGCAAGAGCGATTTCTATTTTTACAAGCCCATCATTAAAATATGCTTTCAAAGGAACTAAAGTATAACTTTTGTCTTTTACTTTTCTTTCCAGCTTATCGATTTCTTTTTTATGAAGTAAAAGTTTTCTTGTTCTACGTTCGTCCTCTTTATAAGCTGAAGTCTTTTCGTAACAAGGTATATGAGCATTTAAAAGAAACACTTCACCCTCTCTCACAACAGCATAGCTATCTGCAAGAGATAAGTGTCCTTGCCTTAAAGATTTCACTTCAGAACCAATAAGAACAATACCACATTCATACTTTTCTTCTATAAAATATTCAAAGTGCGCTTTCCTATTTACTGCTATCTCTTTCATATTTGCTATTTGATTATATCATACTCCTTTATTATTTTCAAGATGCTTTGACAATTTTTTTATCGCAAAAAGCCATTTTTTTACATTAAAAACTGCAAAATTATGGCTTTTTTGCGTTTTTTTGCTGTTTTTGACTTATTTTTCAGGCAAAATTGTTGCAATTTCAAAATCAATATGTCTAGTATTCATATCTACTTGTGCAACTCTTACACTTAGTCTATCCCCAAGCATATATCTATTTCTCTTTCCAACTAACATATATCTTGCTTGGTCAAAAATATATCTATCGTCAGGCAAGTTTTCTTTATAGATAAATCCTTCTATTGTATTATCAAGTTCTACAAAGATACCACTATCTGTCACCGAGCTAATATTACCCTCGTACACCTCACCAATTTTATCTTTCATATACTCAGCTTTCTTTAAGTCATCAACAGCTCTTTCAGCTTCATCAGCATTCCTTTCTGTTACACTTGATTGTTCACTTGCTTCAACTACAAAACTCTCCAAAACTTTTAACTTATTGGGGGTTAATTCATTGTGAAGCATATATTTAATAATTCTATGTATAGTAAGGTCTGGATATCTTCTTATTGGCGAAGTAAAGTGACAATAATCTTTTAATGCCAAGCCAAAGTGACCTAGATTTTCTGGATAATATCTTGCTTTTTGCATACTTCTAAGCATTATCTTTGATATAGGCTGACTAAATGGTGTATTTTTTATTTCTAATAATAATTTTTGGAAATCTTTTGGTTCATAACCATCACCACCTGCACCACCTAAAATCAAACCAAAACTTGAAATAAACATTTTAAATGCTTTAACTCTTTCTGGTGTTGGGTCTTCATGCACACGATATACAAAAGGAAGATTTAATAAAGAACAATGCCTTGCCACAACTTCATTTGTTATCACCATAAATTGTTCAATTAATCTATCAGATAAATTTCTTGGTTTTCTATAAATTTCAGTAATTCTTCCCTCATTATCAACATTAATTTGTGTCTCAGGAAGGTCAAAATCAAGTTGCCCAGCTGTATCTCTTCTCTTTAATAAAAGCTTAGCTAAAACTGCCATTTCTTCTAGCATTGGAACAACATCTTGATATTTTTGTTTTGTTTCTTTATCTCCCTCAAATATCTTTGTAACCTCAGTATATGTCATTCGATAATTTGAGCGAATAACCCCCTCACAAATATCATAATTAACGACATTACCATTCTTATCAAATTCCATGATAACAGACATAGCAAGCCTATCTTCATTTGGATTTAAAGAGCATATTCCATTAGATAATACTTTAGGAAGCATTGGTAAAACATAGTCTGGGAAATACACACTTGTTCCCCTTCTAAAAGCTTCTTTATCAATCGCGCCACCTTCTTTAACATACGAAGCAACATCTGCTATATGTACACTTAAAACATAGTGGTCTTTCTTCTTATACATTGATATAGCATCATCAAAGTCTCTAGCATCTTCACCATCAATAGTAATAATTAAATCGTTTCTAAAGTCTCTACGCTTTTTTATGTCCTCTTCAGTTACCGGAACGTTCACTTTATCCGCTTCTAAAAGAGTATCTTGTGGAAATTCTTCAATAAGACCAAAACTTCTTATTACAGATAAGGTTGAAACCTTAAAACTATTTGCATCACCAAGGACTTCAGTTATTTCTCCTTGAGCCATTCTTGTTCTAGATGGATACTCAGTAATATTTAAAACAACTTTACTGTTCGATACCGCACCTTTAGTTTTAGATGCTGGCACAAAAATACTATCAGCAAATCTTGCATCGTCAGGAATTACAATGCCTCCGCCAGCTGTACTTTGGTAAAATCCTACAATAGTTTTATATCCTCTAGCAAGAATACTGATTACTTCACCCTGAACTCTTGAGCCTTGTGCCCTCTTACCTTTGCCTTTACCAAAGCGATTTTGTTTACCTTGCATTTTTACTAAAACAGTATCTCCATGCGTTGCACCATTTAGGTCTCTTTCGGCAATAAAAACATCGTCCCCCTCACCAACTGGCCTAGCAAAAGCATAACCGTTGGGATTTGCTATTATTGTTGCTTTCATCGCCCCTGAATTATCTGGAAGCATATACTTGTTTCTTTTAGAGAATACTAATTTATCTTCTTTTACAAGTTCATTTAGTGCACTAGCTAAAGCTTGTTTATCAAAATTTGATAACAACCCCATATGCTTTGCTATTTCGTCAAAAGACAATAGTTTTTGTCTTGTGCCCGAAACTACTTCTAAAATTTTATCTTTAAATCTCATAATTTTCTCCTTAAATATGAAACTCTTTACTTAATTCCTTAATCAGCTTATTTCTTTTAAACAACTCTAAAACAACGACAGAGCCAACAGCTGTACACATAAATACTAAACTTGGCCATGTTGCTAGTGTATCAAACCATATAATTTTAACTAAAAAATATACTATGCTAAATAATGCTAAAAAGGTAATTCTTCTTAAAAGTTCAACCTCATATATTTTTGATGATAAGCAAATAATTGTTGATGCAATAATGCCAGCAAACATTATAAATGGTGCCGCATATGCTAAAGCCCAACCAAATTGCACTTTAAAAGAATAATGATTGTAAGCATCAATAAAAATCACAAATATTGCCATTAAAACACTCATTATAGTTAAGTTTTTAATATAACTTGCAACATTAACTTTTACGGGTTCAATAAATGCATTAAATATCATTACAAGCCCAGCTAAAACATATGGAAACCAATATATATCTGTTCTAAATACTAAATTTACAACTACGCAAATTACACCGATAATCCAAAACAAAACATTAATAATGTTGTACCATCTTGCAGTCTGAATTGTCTTTAAATTATAGAAAGGATAACTTCTTTCATTTTTTTCACACTTTGTGTTGTTGTTACCTATATGTTTTCCACACAACGGACAGTTGCTTAAATCACTAGATACTTCAACACCACAACTTTTACAAATTCTATCTTGTTCCATATAAATCTCTCCTATTTGAATAAACTTTTACTGGCACAGATAGTTTGGTTAATAGTTTAAAAATATCTCTCTCTGTTTCTGTTTCATATAGCTTAGATGAAATACACATACAAAGTGTATCTTTATAACTTACTACACCTATGCTCTTCTCATTATTCTGGCTTCTTCCAAGATTTACAGAATAACTTTCAACATAATCATCAAACTCGGTTGGAACATCAACTCTTCCTATATTTGAGAAAGCTAGAGTTTGATAATTTTCCCCCATATAATTAAAACATAATTTCATTATAAAGTTTTTCAAAAATAAAGGAATTACTTTAATAAACACATTCTTTTGCAGATTTACATTTGCATTGATATTTGCCTGCAGCATTTTATTATCAACACCAGCTAATTCTGTTTTGAATATCTCAATAACGTCCTCAAAACTTAAATCATCACCCGAAACTTCTACGTTAATATATGAAGAAAAATTCCTTAGTGTTTTACTCTCAAATCTCGACCTTAAATCTATAGGTATAGAAATTCTTGTTGGTTTTTTTGCGTTTTTACTTCTTTTATACACACAATATCCAACAACTGCTGCTAAAAATGCAGAAATACTAACCCCATAATTTTTAGCAACTTCTTTGACCTTTTCTACACTCATAACGCCCTCTACTGAATTTACCATTCCTGCAGGCATTATGTTTCCTTTAATTTTGTAAGCAGCTTTTTCTTTTGGTCGTTTTATTTTTTCTTTAGTAACATACTTAAAGAAACTGTCTTCCATTTCCTCATCACTAGGAATATCTAAATAGCTAGAACAACCAACATAATTATTAATTGTTTTTCCACATCTTTCTATATATCTCGCAAGTAAACTGTTAAAGAAAAACAAACCTCCCCTACCATCTGTAATCCCATGGAAAACTTCGACTATAATTTTATAGTCACTATATAAAACTCTTACTAAAAATGAATTATCGTCATTCAAATCAAACTTTTTGCAAGGAAAATCTATTTCCCTTTGCACTTTTAATCTAGTAAATTTCCTTTCAAAATAATTCCAGAAAAAGCCATGACGAAGCCTCACATTAAAGCTTGGAAATCTTGGCATAATATCATCAACAGCCGCTTGCAATACTAGAGGATTTACTTTATTTTTTAAAGTAGCAGAAATTCTAAAAACAAAGTTCCAATCCTTATCCGCAGCACTAGGATATATACTAGCCGCATTATCTAATCTAAACCAACTAGCAAACTTTCCCCTTTTTTCAAGCTCTTTTATAGTTTGCTCTTGGGTATACCTTAGTTGCTTTTCTTCTAATTTTTTATGCTTGATTAATTCTTTTATTTTTTGTTTTCTTTTTAATTTACGTTCTTGTTTTAATTTACGTTCTTGTTTTTTTGCTTGTTTTAATTGATTTTTCTCTTCTTTTTCAATACTTTTTATTAGTTTTTTATCTACAAAGCCTTCATTGTTTTCAGAAAATAACATATCAGTTTGCACTTTTTCTTGTTTATTTTCATCAAGAGAAACAGGTTTTACATCATTTTCTGCAAAACCCTTAGCTTTAATATCTTTCTTGTTAGTTTTTTTGCCCATAAGTCTAGTCCTTTAAAAATTATTGATATTTATCCATCTATAATTTTACATAAAAAAAAGGAGTATGTCTATTTTTTTAAACATTCTCCTTTATATTTTTTCTACAATAATGTCTAACTTTATAATTATTTTCTATTTTTTAAATAGAAAGAACCTCTATCTAAGTATAATCTTGCTATTTTTACAAGCTTTTCAAAGTCTGTTTCACCATCTACAATATTAGCTTCACTCTTTATATAATTATTTTGAAGCAATTTGAAAAAATATGCATATTCTGGAAACAAAGTTTTACTTCTTTTTTCTCCCCCAATTAAAAGCGCACTCGCTCTTGGTATAGCATATTTTTGTTTAGCTAGTTCACAGCCACTAATGGTGTTAAAAACATACTCATCATTCTCCATAGAAAGTTCACCTAACTCAAACTCTTTATAACACAAAATTACTTTCATAATTCACCTACTAAATTAATTTTTTTATATATTATCAAAAAAGTTGTTTTATGTCAATAGTGAAATTTTTGACATAATAACCAAAGATTAAATATTACTTTAAAACCCTTGATATAAAATTTTTATTCTTTTACAATAACTATAAGGAGAATTACTTATGAAAAGAATTGCTGAATTTTATAAAGTTTCTTTAAGTCAATTCGCTAAAGACTATAGAAACCTATTTCCAAACGTCAATATAAGTGACGAAGAACTAAAAGACATGTATGATAATATTAAGTTACCAACAAGGGCAACATCTGGCTCCGCAGGGTATGATTTTCACTTGCCTTTTAGTATTAGTTTAAAAGCTGGCGAGCAAATTACAATCCCAACAGGAGTTCGTTTTAGATGCGAACAAGACTATGCTTTATTTGTGTTTTCAAAAAGCGGTTTAGGAACTAAAAATCGTTTACAACTAAACACGGCAGTTTCTATTATTGACAGTGATTATTTTTATTCAGATAATGAAGGTCATATGATGTATCGAGTTATTCATGACAACAAAGATGAAAACGCAGTCTTAGAATTAGCTCAAGGTAAAGGTTTCTTGCAAGGAGTATTTATTCAATACGGAATAACAGAAAGCGATAATTCTGCTGGTGTTAGAAACGGCGGATTTGGAAGCACAAATGCTTAATATAACAAAAATAACAATAAAAAAATAACGACCAATTTTGGCCGTTATTTTTTTTATTTAATTGCATTTTCAAGTTCTTTGAATGACATTTTGTCAACCCAAACGATTAAATCTTCTTCTTCATAGTGTTCAACTAAATCTGTTCTATACTCTGTAAAGTAAGTTCCTTTATCTCCCACTAATTCTTCTTTAACCATATCATAAACATACTCATATAATGTTTGTTCTGTTAGGTTAGAAACATAAGATGTCTTTAATTCGTCTACAGTTGTTGCAACAGCACCAGCTTCGTAAACACCAGTTAACATCATCATGTGTGTTCCAAAGTCAGAAACTACAGATGCGATTGTTGAACCAATAGCATTTGTTGATGGATTTTGTAGATATGCTTCATATAACGCTCTTGCACCATTTGTAAAGTCTTTAACAAAAGAACCATGTTCGTCTGTTTCTTCTGAAATTGTAAAACCAAGAACTCCTGAAAGTTTATCATTTGTTAAAGAGCCAGTATCCCCGCTATACTTCCAAGCAAATTCATTAAATAATAATGTTTTTATTCTTGTTCTAGCAAGAGCTTCTTGCTCAGGTGTTGCAAACGATAATTCCCCAGCACTTAATTTTGTTTCAAATTCAGTTTCTCTTTTAGCTAATTCTTCATTATATAAAGCTCTAATTTCACTAACAGAAACTTTCAATAAGTTACCTTCAGCATCTTTAACAGCATAACCATTTTCATCACGATAAGATGTTTTCATATCGTCATCACTAGCATATGTTGCTCTGATAGCTTCATAAGGTGCTCTGAAGATTGCATCTTTTGCTGTATCATAACCATCTGTATCTTTTAAAATTTCTAATACTTCATCATCAAAAGAAACTAAAACGTGTTGAACAGTAAAATATGTATATTTACCATCATGATGATATAAAATTAAAGACTCATTATCTGAAGCTGTGATTACCGATACATAATTTTCATAAACTGAATTGCTTTCAGCAGATGCATTTAAAAGTTCTTTATATTTAGCTTCAATAATAGCATCATCTAACTTGTTTACAAATTTACCATCTTCTTCAGCATAGTTTGTTAAACCATCATAGTTATTACCTGCAGCTGTTGATTCTACAAATTCTTGATATTTTGTATATAAAGCGTTTTCATAATAACTTTCGTAAACTCTTTCAATTTCCGCTTTTAAAACAGCATCTTTTGAATGTGATTTACCATTTGCTTTTGCACTTAGCATTAAATCAGATAAATACATTTCGTAAGCTTTTAAACGATTAGCTTTTTCAACCTCTTCAATAGGTTGCATATCTCTTTCATCTTCTTCTGTAGCCGCATTGTATGTATAAACACCTGTTTTAAATTCTGCGATTTTATCATCTACATTAATTTCTGGAGCAGCTTCTACTGTTGAGTAATCGATTTTTACTAACTCTTCACAAACATATGGCTCATATTTATAAGCTGTTTCTTTATCTTCATCATCTTCTTCTTGTAATCTTTCTGGAAGATTTTCTTCGTCTTTATCTAAAAGTAATAAAACACCTTTTTCTTTTTTATCAATTTGCTCATAAATATAATCGAAAACATCGTTCCAAACATCTGTCATTTCTTCTTCAGAAAATTTAATCTTTCCTTCAGAAAGTAATTTGTTTGCTTCATTTAGAACAACTTCTCTTGATATAACAGCATCATAGAAAACTTTCATAACTGTTTCATTATCATAATACATAAAGTAGTATTGATTTTGTTGATAGAAACTATAATAAGCATCAATTAAATCCTGTCTAGTAATTTCATTTCCCGCAATCTTTAATGCAACAGCATCGTTTTTGCCATCATCACGAGTTGTAAATAAAGAACAACCTGTAAAAAATGACAAGCAAATACATATACATAATGCGAGTGATAATAGTTTAATTTTAACGTTTTTCAAAATAGCACCTCCAAAGCTCTGCCTTCAATATACTATAAATATATATTAACCCCTATAGTATAAAGCAATACCTTATAAAAATCAATTGTTTTTAAAAAATTTTATACTTCAAAAAGAAATTCCTTTAATAGTTTAAAATTATCTTCTTTGCTCGCCTCTTTTTTGAAGCAAATTTTTGGTTCTTTAGAAAAATCTAATGTACATTTTGCCCTAAATTTATAAATTAAATCACCAATTTTTTCACTACCAATGATTTGTTCTTTATTCTCAAAAACAATTTCTAAATTTGTAAGCGAAGATATAACACTATTAGCCTTTAACTGCTTAGCTTTTGCCTTTAATAAAGCAATATCCATTAAGTTTTCAGTAGCTACAGGAATTTTACCAAAAGTTTGTTCAAATTCTTGAGCAATTTTTTGCCTATCCTCTTTTGTTTTTATCCCTGAAATTGTTTTGTATGCAACCATTCTATCTTCACTTCTTGTCATATAACTATCTGGAATAAAGGCATCGATAGCAATTTTCATAAGAACTTCACTTTCATCTTCAACCTTAGAGCCTTTTAACTCATTTACAGCTTCAGACAATAATTTTGAATAAAGTTCATAACCAACCTTTTCCATATGACCATGCTGCTCTGCACCTAAAATTGTTCCACTTCCCCTAATCTCAAGGTCTCGCATAGCAAGTTTGAAACCACTGCCAAATTCAGTAAATTCACTTATGGCATCAAGCCTTTTATAAGCCTCTTCTGTTAAAACCTTATCGCCCTCATAGGTTAAGTAGGCATAAGCCATTCTATTACCTCTTCCAACTCTTCCCCTTAATTGATAAAGCTGACTTAATCCAAATTTATCACTATCACACACAATTAAAGTGTTTGCATTTTCAATATCAATACCATTTTCTATGATAGTTGTACAAATTAAAACGTCTGCTTCATGATGATAAAATTGGTAAATAACATCTTCAAGCTCTTTACCCGACATCTGACCATGACCAACAATAATTCTTGCTTCAGGAACAAGTTTTTGCACCATGTCTTTAAACGAATAAATTCTAGACACACTGTTAAACAAAACATACACTTGCCCGCCACGACTTAACTCTTTATTAATGGCGTCTTTGAGAAGGTCGTCAGTAAGCTCTGTCACATAAGTCGAAATTGGCAACCTCTCACTTGGCGGAGTTGAAATTATTGAAACATCTCTAATGCCAGAAAGTGACATATGAAGAGTTCTTGGAATTGGCGTTGCACTTAGTGTAAGAACATCAATATTAGGGTGATTAACTTTTATTTTCTCTTTATCTTCTACACCAAACTTTTGCTCCTCGTCTAAAATAATTAAACCAAGGTCTTTAAAATCAACGTCTTTAGATAATAACCTATGTGTTCCGCAAATAACATCTATTTTTCCAAGTTGTAAATCTTGCAAAATCTTTTGCACCTGCTTTGGCGATTTAAACCTATTTAAAACAGCAACATTAACACCAAACTTAGACATTCTTGCCCTTGCAGTATTATAGTGTTGTTCAGAAAGAATTGTTGTTGGTGCCATCAAAGCAACCTGCTTACCATCTAAAACAGCTTTAAATGCCGCCCTTAAAGCAACTTCTGTTTTACCAAACCCAACATCACCACACAAAAGCCTATCCATGACCTTTCCGTCCTGCATATCTTTCTTGATTTCACTTATGCTAATTAATTGGTCTTCTGTTTCTGTATAAGGAAAGCTATTTTCAAATTCAAGTTGAAGCTCTGTATCCGCGCTATAAACAAAACCTTTTTTTGCCTCTCTTTCCGCATACAATTCAAGCAAAT
>JAZSJW010000041.1:0-2207 GCA_045534555.1 Clostridia bacterium | reverse complement strand
CGAAATGATTTTGTTAAATTTTTGAAGAAAGGTGAAGATTTTAAATATTCTTTAGATTATAAAATCGATAAGATAAAAGCTCCGTTAAAAAATGGAGATAAGGTAGGAACGTTGTTTGTTTTAGACGAAAGCAATATAGTGGTTTTTGAAGAGGATTTGATTATTAAAGAAGATGTTGAAGCCGTTAAGCTAAAAGAAATTCTTAATAAAATTTATAAGAATATGTCAAAATAGTAAATAATTCGGGGTTATCATAATTTAATTAAATTATTGTAACCCCTTTTTAATTGACAATAAAAGAGTTTAAAAGGTATAATTAATTAGTTAAGGTGTGAAAATATGTTTGTATCTTTATTGGGTTTATTAAATAGTCCATTAACAATGCTTGCTATCTTAATAGCATTTTTGTCAGCATTGTTTATTTGCATGTCTTTTCATGAATTCGCACATGCACACGCTGCTTTAAAAGAAGGTGACTTAACGGCAAAATCTCTTAAAAGATATACGTTAGCACCGTTTGCACATATAGATTTTACAGGACTTATTCTTTTATTGTTTTTTGGTATAGGTTTTGCAAAGCCGGTTCCTGTGGACCCAAGAAACTTTAAAAGGGGAAGAAAAAGTGAATTGAGGGTTGCTTTTGCTGGAGTTCTTACCAATTTACTAATTGGTGTGATTTGTAGTTTTATTTATGTATTACTAATTAATGTTTGGCCTGAATTGTTTATTGATTATGGTTTTTTTAGTACAGCTTATTATCACTTCTTTCAGTATACAATAAGTTTAAATTTTATGTTTGCATTCTTTAACATTTTACCAATATATCCATTAGATGGTTTTAGGGTTGTAGATGCTCTTTCTAAAACGGAAAATGGTTATGTTAGATTTATGAAAGTTTATAGTTTTTGGATAATTTTGATTTTATTATTTACTGGTATTTTGGACTTATACATAGGATTTTTTGCTGGAGGGCTAGCCGATTTGGTATTAAAAGGTTTTAGTGCTTTAATTGGCTTATTTTAATAGGGGCTTATGAAGAAAACAAAAGAAAATTTTGAAGATAAGGCGATGGAGTTTCTTGAAGGTAAACAATCTTCAACTTCTTCTGATGCAAAAAATGTAGCATTTGATGTAGATGAGCCAATATTAATTGAAGGAATGCAAGAAGCAGAAGATATAGATAGTTCTTTAAAATTTAAGTTGGATCAATTTGAAGGCCCTCTTGATTTACTTTATCATTTAATCAAGGTTGCAAAGATTGATATTAGGGATATTTTTATTTCTCAAATTACAGAACAGTACCTTCAAATAGTAAGCGATGCGGAAAATGTTGATATGGAAAAGGCTGCGGATTTTACATTAATGGCGGCAACTTTGTTAGAGATAAAATCAAATAAACTTTTACCGAAGCCTGAAATTATTAGTGATGAACCAGAAGAGGATCCAGAAGAAAAATTATATAGGCAATTGGAAGAGTATAAACTCTTTAAAGAGGCAAGTGAAAAACTTAAAGAAGTTGAAGATGTTGGAAAGTTTTATAAAGAGCCAGATGCTGCGGCTGGTGGTTACAGATATGAACTTCCTGAAAAGTTGAATTTAGATGCGTTAATCGGTGCATTTTCAAATCTTTTACATAAAGTAAGTGTAAAAGCGGAAACAATTACTGAAAGAAAAATTGAAAAAGATAGGTTTACGGTTGCGGAAAAGATTGCACAAATAAAAGACAGTTTGTTAATAAAACCAAAATTTAAGTTCAACGAATTATTTGAAGACGATTATTCAAAGAGTGAAATTATAAATACATTTTTAGCTCTTTTAGAACTCTTAAAGGGGCAGTTTGTTAAAGTGGAACAAGATGCAACTTTTGGAAGTATTGAAATTTTTAAACGTGAGGATAAATAATGGAAAATCTTGAAAATATACTTGAGAGTATTTTGTTTGTTAATGGTGAAGCTGTTGATATTTCAGATATTACAAGCAAGCTTGATGTTTCAAAACAAGATATTAAGTGTGCTGTAAAGAAATTAAAGGATAAATATGGTGAAAATTCAGGTATTGTTTTGTTAGAATTTAATAACAAACTACAGTTGGCGTCTAACTCAAAATACTCAAATGAAGTATCTTTAGTTTTAAATCCTATTAGGCAAAGAAATTTATCAAAAGCGACATTAGAAACTGCATCTATAATTGCTTATAAGCAACCTGTA
>JAZSJW010000015.1:0-21170 GCA_045534555.1 Clostridia bacterium | reverse complement strand
ATACCTTTATTTTGGTTTAAATAAGAAGTGTTGTCTTTAATTATATTGATATATGCATTGATGGCTTTTATTGAGGTTTCGTTTAGGTCAACATTACCTTTATATAAGTCATTTATATACATTAAGATTTTAGATCTTTCTTGCATTAACAGTGTTATTTTTTCTTCAACTTCATTGTAGCTATCTTGAATATCTGTGGTTGAATAAGTGACCATCATAAAAGGAGTGGTAGGGTTTTCATTATTTATTTGTGTGGATAAATTTGATTGGTTTGAAATAAGTGATTTTTTATTTATATTGCTTGTTGTCTCGTCTGAAAATTTATTTCTGTTTCTGTAAAATCCACTCATATTGTTTTTGTCTAAATTTTGGTCTGAAATATTATTTAATAATTCTGGGTTATGATGATGTTTTGGTTTTTTATAAAATTTATTTCTTATGTGTTGTTTGTGAAAATTTTCTTGATCAATATTATCTAAATGTTCTTCATAAGTATCATTGTTCTTATTCTTGTTGATATTATTATTTAAATCCTCATTATTTTCAAAATTAGTATTTTTTAAATTATTTATAGAATTTGTGGTTCCGTTGAGTAGATTGTCAGTTATGTTATTATATTGAGCTAGGTTGTTTTGTGTTGATTGATTGTTGATATATGAGTTAAAGCTTAGCTGTTCGTTATCTATGTTGTCTGTAATGTTTTCTTGAGAAATGTTAGATAAAACATCTTCATTTGCCCAGTCTAAACTGCTAACAGAATATATTAGGTTTGTGATAGTATTGTCTAAATTTTTGGCAAGTGTTTTCGAAGTATTGCCGCAACCGACAAACAAAAGTGTTAAGCATAAAGTGAAAGATAAAGCTAAGTACCCAAAAGATTTTTTCATATTTATTTACCTCCAATTTGTTATTAGTATGTAATGAATTTTTATAAATTATTAAAAAAATGAATAAAAATTATTAAAATTGCAATTATTTTTGTTGATAAATGCAATTTTTATTGTGGAGGTAATATGGATAGACAGGCAAGAAATGAGAAATATTTAAAATATGTAGAAAGCAAATCACCAAAGGCTGGTTGGTTTCATTCTTTATTTCATGCGTTTTTAGTTGGGGCGACAATATGTTGTTTGGGGCAAATGTTTTCTGATATTATTAGATCTTTTTATCCGATGATGGATTTGCTAACCCTTGGTTCATGGAGTAGTATAATTATTGTTTCTATTACAATAATATTAACAGCCTGTGGTTGTTTTGATAGGATTGCTAAATTTGGTGGATCGGGAACATTTATTCCAATTTCAGGATTTGCAAACTCTATTGCTTCTTGTGCTATTGAATTTAAAAAAGAGGGGCTTGTTTTTGGTATTGGCTCTAAAATGTTTTATGTTGCAGGGCCAGTTCTTGTAAATGGTGTTGCATATTCTTTAATAGTTGGTATTATATATTTTGTAATTTCGTTATTTTGATAAATTAGGTCTTGAAAAAAGTGCAAAATTGTTGTATAATATAATAAATTATATGAGGTTTTGTGTAAAATGAAAGATATAAGCAAAGAATTTCTTGATGATTATTTACCATATTTTATTTATGATGGTGTAGATTCGTTATTTGAATTATATAAAATTTATTCTACATTTGAAGTTAAAAATATTCAAGATTTGAAACAGTCTATTAAAGATTTTTGTGTATATATTTTAAATAATGTTGATAAAGTTCCAAGGAAAGAAAACTTTACCAATCAATCAGTTCGAAAAGGATTAGAGTCTTTTTCTAGGTCGATAAATGTGTCTGTAGATAGATATACTAGTGATAACTATAGAAAGTTTGCTCAGATGGTTTATGAGGTTTCTCCAAGTAAAGACAAGGAAATTGTTTTAGATGTTGGTGCGGGGAGAATTCCGTCATCTTCTATATGGCTTGGTGAAAAAGTAAAGAGGGTTGCATCAATTGATTGTGAGTTTTATATTTCAGGTGAAGCTCTAGAAGAAATGAATGTTGAAGCAACTGAAGCATATTTTGATAAGTTCACCAGTGTTGGTGGTTATACTTTTGTTGTTGGAAGATGCCCGTGCACAGCAATTAAGTATATGGTACAAAAATGTGCAAATGCAAATATTCCATATTTAATTAAATTATGTGATTGTGATATAGTTGCTGCTCAAAGATATATTAATAAAGCAAATTCATGGGATATGGTCTTACTTGGCTATGATGAAAATGTTAAGTTTTATAAAGATTATGCCTATAATTTAGATGTTAGCAGGGCACAACTTGAAAAACTTGTTGAGGAGTATGATAGTCTAGCTCCGCCTCGAGCAAGAAGAGTAAAAACTGTATTATATTTTGATAATGGTAATATGGTTGGTCAAGAAGAGGAAATGATAAAGTAAATAAAAAAGAGTTCAATTTCGATTGAGCTCTTTTATTTTTTTTGTGGGTTATTTCGCTTGACTTTTTTAAGTAAAAAAGTTGTATAATGTAAATATGAGAAAAAAGATAAGTGCTTTTTTATCACAAAAATAAGTTATATTTAATATATCTATATTAAAAGGAGAGAGCCATGAAAAAAAGAATAATGTTTTTCTTATTAGCTTTTGCTATGATTATTCCTTGTGCTTTTGGTTTAGTTGCATGTAAGGAAGATGTTGCAAAGCCAGTTAGTATTACTGTAGAATTAAGTAATAATGATTACTCAATGTCTAACAATACTATAGAAATACCTTATGGTGAAAAGGTGGAACTTAGTGATAGTGATTTTACTATTTCTTTGGTTTTTGATGATGAAGAAACAAAAGTTATTTCAATAAAAACAGAAAAGAAGAAAGGTTATACATTCACATCAACAATTCCTAACGATAATGTGACACCTCTTGGTGACTATAGTATTACTTTTTCGTACAAGGAATTAGAAGATGTTGTTATTACTGTAAAAGTTGTAAAAGCAACAGTTAATATGGATAGTGTTGATTGGACATATGTTGGTCCATATGTTTATGATGGCGAGGAAAAAGAAATTTCTATAACAGGGTTACCAAATGGGGTTTCTGTTACTTATGAAGGTGTAACAAAAGCGACTAATGCTGGTATATATGAAGTTACAGCTCATTTTTCTTATGTTGATGAAAACAATTATAACCCAATTGATAGTATGACTTTAACTTGGGAAATTGAAAAGGCGATGATTAATGTTTCTAATATAGAAATGACAAACTATGTATATGATGGTTTGGAAAAAGAAGCAGAAATTAAAAATATTGTTCTCCCAGACAATGTAGTTGTTGATAAAATTGAGGGAGAAACCCTAGAAACAGATTTTGGTAGTTACGTTGCTACTATATATTTTAAATATGTAGGTAATGGGGCAAATAACTATTTTATTCCAAGTGTTTCAAAAATTTGGGAGATTGAACAAGCAATATATGTTGCTAGTGGTGAAGTTTTGGTTGTGTTAGATCAAAATGATAATTATGTGTATAATGGTTTAGAACACTCTGTTACATTTGATTATTCTGATTTTGATACAGAAAATGTTATTGTGTCTGGAATAATTGGCGATGTTGGAACAAGCGCCGGTAAGTATGATGTTGTTATTGAATTGGATTATATTGGCGATAACAATAACTATAAAGGTGCCGAAAATATTATAATTCAAGATGCATGGGAAATTGAAAAAGCACCGCTTACAGTAAATGTAAATAATCATGAAGTGACCTATGGTGATGCTGCAGCAAATTCTGAATTTGAAGTTCAAGGTTTGGTTAATGGAGAGCTTAAAGAAAATGTATTAAAAGGCGCAGCGACATATAACTATGTAAACTTTGAAGAGTATAATGGTAAGGTTGGTTCTTATTCAATAGAGGTATCTGGTTTATCTGCAGATAACTATGATATTTTTTATAATCCAGGTACTCTTGTTGTTAAACAAGCAACGGTAGGTTCTTTTGAAGATGTTGCATTAAAAGTTGATGAACTTACTTATAATGGAAATGACCAAACAATTGCAGAAGTATTATCAGACTTTGATGGAGTTCCTGCGGGTGTAAAAATTTCTTCTATTGAAGGCAATACTAGTAAAAATGCAAATTTAATGGGCAATACTTTAGTAGTCAAATTTGTTGTTGACGATAGTGGAAATTATAAAGAGTTTACAGAGGTAACAAAAGAGTTAACTTGGAAAATTATTCCAAAAGCATTAACAGTTACTGCAAAGGATAATACCATAACTTATGGTGATGCACCACAAAACAATGGGTTTGAAGTTGACGCTGAAGGTTTAGTTGGAATAGATACAGAAGCTGTTGTTGTAGGAGATGCAGAATATTCCTATGGTGAATATGTTCAGGGTGAAAGTGGAGTTGGAACTTATGATATAATTGTATCAGGTTTATTTGCAGCTAACTATACCCTTAATTTTGTAAAAGGTACATTAACTGTACTTCAAAAAGAAATTGATATTTCAACATTAACTTGGGAGAGTGTTGAAAATCTTGTTTATAATGGACAAAGTATTAAACCAGAGCTAGCTACAGTTAGTGGCATTTCTGAGTTTATAAATGTTACATATAGTTACACTTTGAATAGTCAGGAAACTGATGCAATTGATGTAGGTGAATATGTAGCAAAAGTTGTCTTGGTAGAACCAGTTAATCAAAATATTAAAGTTGTTGGTGAATTGGTGCTAAATGAAATTGAGTACACAGTAAATCCTGCAATAGCTCAAGTTGAAACATTAACATGGGAAGATGTTTCTAACTTAGTTTATGATGAAGAAGCTAAATATCCAGAATTATTAGATACTCCAGAATATATTATTGTAGTTGGATATATTTACTATGAAAAAGGTGATGGAACAAAGCTTAATGTAGTTCCAATTAATGTTGGAGAGTATGTTGCTGAAGCTTCATTAGTTTCAACAAACAGCAATTATCAATTATCTCAAGCTACAGTAACTTTAGAGTTTGAAATTAAACAAGCTGAAATTGATGCAAGTACATTTACTTGGCAATACTTGAAGAAGTTTGAATACACAGGTAGTAATATTGGCCCTGTTTTAGTAGATGTTCCATATTTTATTTCTGTAACATATAATTATCAAACAGATCAAACAAATGCATTTACAAATGTTGGTGATTATACAGCAACAGTAGCTTTAGAAGTAAATGATAATAACTATAAGGTTGTTAACCAAGCACCGACTTGTGAATATTCAATTATTAAAACAAAAGCAACATTACAAAATGTTAAATGGAATTTAATTTTTGGCACACCAAATATTTATAGTGAAGACAGAATTTCCTTCAATAGTCAAAGATTAAAAAAGGAAACTGGTGGATATGACATTAGTCTTATTAACGTAGAAATATTTGATGTATTATATGATGTTTCAGATGATCAAGGTTATAATAAAACATCTATTCCAACAATAACAGATGTAAATAATTATTACTTTTCTGCTCAACTAACATTAAAAGATGAACATAAAGCTAATTATTATATAGATAATGATGAAGAAAAATTATATGTTGACTTATACTTATCTATCATAGAAGAAAATCCATTTAAAACACTACAATTAAATGGCTCAAACATTAATTATACATACTTATTGGACTTAGATAATTTGCTTTATGGCGATGTTTTAACTTTTGAGGCTAATGATGGTTATAGAATATGTAATTATGAAGATCAAGATATTACTCAATATGTAGCTGGAACAGATAGTGGTTTTAAAATTAGTGGGCCGAATGTTGATAACACTTTTAACTTTAGTATTGCATACGTGAACGAAGTAACAGTAAACAATGAAACAATTAATTACCCTAATTGTCAATATATAAATGTTTATCTTGGTGAAGGACAAGATAATATTTATATGAATATAGGAAAGATTGCTCAAGGATATTATTTATATGCTGTTAATTATGATACAGAACATTTTGTGAAGTTTACAGCTCAATTAATAGACAACACAAGCGGGTTAAACTTTGCTTGTCAACCAGAAGAAGAACTTGTTATATATGCATCAACAAATGCAAACTTAACAGAACTTGTTGGTGATGAAATTGAAGTATTAAACATTAGTGTTTATGCTGCGGAAGTTGTAAAAACAATCAATTTCAATTGCTTAGATGCAAATCAAAATGAAGTTACATTTGATATTGATGATTTATACTATGGTGGGATGTTAACAGATCACATTCTTTTAGGTGTTGAAGCACTAGATGTTAATGATTGTCCATTAAGATCAGAAATTTATCTTGATTATAATTTAACACAAGAAGCAAACTTATATGATTTGGCATCATTATCAAAAAATGGTGTGTATATTGCTATATATGATGAAAATGATGAAATTATCAAAACGGTGCATGCACCTGTTTATTTTAGGTATTCAGTATTATTAAACTATGGCTCAAATATTGATATGTATAATACAATTGAATTGTCAGACGATATCATATTTAATATCGGTTCAGCAAATGATTTTTCAATTACTTATCCAAATTTAACAGGCATAACACAAACGTTCAATGGTGAAGAAACAATAGCATTGAACGGAGCTATTAATAAATTTACATACAGAGTTGAGTATTCATTAACGATTAATGAGGTACCTGTAACATATTATTTTGAAAAAGAATTAACAATAAACAAATCTGAAGTAGCAAATAATTTTGCACAAGATGGAAATGCTTATTTAGAAGATACTGACACAAATATTACTTATAACATAACATGGGATAATACTCTTGAACTTAGAGATGAGTATGGTTGTTTGTTGTCTGTTACTGATGCAAAAGAAATTATTGATAATATCGAAAGTTTTAAATTTGCAACAATAAGTTCAAAAGAAGTTGTTGAGCAAAAGCTTCTTAATATTGACGGAGATTATTATTTAGAGATTAAGCTACAAGATAAAGCCTTACCAGCTACATTTGTTGCAGCTGCGAATGAGGAACCAAATTATTATTATATTTATATAAAAATAATTTTTGATGGTTCTCTTGATAATAATACAAACATTAGTGGTATTGTCTCAAATGTAATGACAAAACAAAATTCAGAAATTCAAATTACAGATAAAAGCTTTACAATTTCAAATCCTGCTTTAGAAGAAATTGATATTTATCTTGATAATGAACAAGCTACAGCTGTAATAGAAGATAAAGACGGACAAGTTGTTGTTGCATCAGAAGATGGTTCTATTAATTATATGTTTAGAGTTGCAGGAACGTATTCTTTAATCGTTACAGCAACTAATGGTTATAAAGAAACATATACAATTATAGTTGATGAAATTTTACCTATTCTTGAAATAAAAGTTGAAAACGGGGAAGATGATTTAACTTTTGTTCAATCTATCGATGAAGATGGTAGATTGGTTGGTGACTTTGAATCAGATAGACAAGGAACATATTTTAATGCCTATATTGAAGATGTTGAAACAGTACCTGAAACAATCACAATGTTAGAAGCAAAGTCGGCAATATTTAAGAGTTTAATTTGTACTCTTTATTTAGATGAAGCTCTTACACAAGAAATTACAGAACTTAATAATGTAACTTTAGCTGTTAATAAAGATGCAGATGTTCCATATGCTGCAATTTATGTGAAATATCTAACAGGACCATCTTCATATGGTGTTATTCCTGTAAAATTTATTATTGGTGAAAAACCTTTAGGTGAGCTTGTATTTAGCATTCAAGAGGGTGATAATGAATTAAAAGAATATTTTACAGCAGAAGGTGAGCCTGTAGGTGATTTTCACATTGATATGGAAGTTGGCGCTTATGTAGGTTTCTTAGGGTTGGGTTTATATGATGATAGTTCAATAGTAATTGATAAAATAGCTTTAAAAATGTTAGGTATTATGGGTGGGGCAACAGTTTATGACTATGTCGCATTCATGTATGCTATGGAAACAGAAGATTATGCTTCATTAGTTGACTTATCAACACTTCTTAATGCTAATTATGAAGCTGAAAATCTTGAATTACAAGTGTTAAATTCAGCAGGTATTGCGATGGTTGGTTTTGTCCTTGTTACAACAAATATGGAAGTCTTTATGATTAACATTTATTTGTGTAATGAGAATGAAAAAATGTTTGATGTTTCTGCTAATAATAAAACCTTATCTGTATATAATGAATTTGTTCCAGAGTTATTAACTGTTATTATTTCTGGAGATGTACAATATTCAATTTTTGATGATAATGAAGAAAGCTATGCATTAATTTATGGCTATTTAGGTGAGGTTTCTAGTGATAATATAGAAGTGATTGATGCAGAAACAACATATCTAAAAGGTATTTCGTTAAGTGGTAATGATTTACTAATAGCTGATGCTAATGATGCCGAAAATGTAATTGAGGATTTATCCAACTTTAAACTAAAAATTGCTTATGATGAAGAAAGAGAATGTAATTATGTAAGCTTTATGATAGAAGGTATAGGATATATGTACTTGTATTTTGACGAGTACGTATATCCAGCAAAGCTTAAATTTGACGGAACAGATTTGGAATTTGATTTTCAAACAGACTTAAATTTAAATGATTTTGGTTCATTTAAATATGATTTTGATCAATATTATTTATATACATACTTAAAAGCGGAAGATATAACTTTATTAGATGTAGATGTTACAGAAAGTGATGGATTGCAATACTTAATGGCAACACTTAATCTTAAAAATCATTTTGATGACTATTCATATATGGTGATGCTATATGAAGCATATGATTATTGGGCATCTAGTGAAATAAGTGATGAAGTTTTAGAAGAATTACTTTCACAAGGTGGAGCGTTAAAGCTATCTAGTGATGTGAATGATAAAACCATTGAAGATATTATGATTATCTTTAAAGACGGCATTGGTTATATTGACGTTGCAATTGAGGGCTTTGATGGTCATAATGATGGCGAATTAGATTTAATCAGATTATATTTCATTATTGAAGATGTTGGCAATAGGGACGATATTGAATATGGCTTAGATAGTGAAGAAAATATTTCTGGTGGTAATGGTGATGGAGGGATAACTTCAATTTATGCAGAACCGGCAATTAATATAACAATAACATCTAACGGTTATATTTTTACAAATGATACTTCAGTTGTTGAAGAAAATGTTATTTATTTAACATGGAATGAAAATGATAAAAGTTATTATGCTTATTTTCCAGAAATTGTTGAATATCCTTCTTATACTCATGAAACAATTGTTGACACAGTGGTTACACAAGATACTGGCGGTGAATATTTATCTGTTACACTAAAAGATGGGCAGGAAAATGTTTTAGATTTTTCAACGCCTCAAACTGTAACTTGCTATGGCTTTGGTACTAATGATAGTGCAGCTGAATTAAGGGTTTATGGGTCATATGATAATTCATTCCGTGTTTATTTGGCTTTTAACAGATAAATAAAGTAGAAAAATCTCGGAGTTTTCCGAGATTTTTTTATGCTGTCTTTTTGTATAAAAATATAAATGTAAGTCAAAAATTGAATTAAATAATTTGCTTGGAGGATATATGAAAAAAATAGGTGAACAAACCTACGAACTTGAAAAAGGAATTTATATAATTAGTAGTGCGAGCTTAGTTGGTGGTAAAGAAGGAGAGGGTCCTTTAAAAAAATATTTTGACTTTATTGAAGAAGATGACAAAATGGGTGAGAAAACTTTTGAAAAAGGCGAGAGGAAGATGCTTTTAAAAACAATTAATTCAGCTATAAGTAAATCAAAATTAAATAAATATAAAATAGACTTATATGTTGGTGGTGATCTTATGAACCAACTGGTTAGTTCAAACTATACAGCAAGTGAGATAAGAATACCGTTTTTAGGGTTATATAATGCATGTGCAACTATGGCAGAAAGTTTAATTGTTGGGTCAACTTTTATAGAGGCTGGTGGTGCAAAAAATGTATTATGCGCAACTGGTAGCCATTTTAGTACTGCGGAAAGGCAATATAGATACCCTTTAGAGTTTGGTAATCAAAGACAGTCTTATGCACAATGGACGGTTACTGGTATGGGTGCAACAATATTGTCTAGTGAAAAACAGTCTGAAGTTGCTATTAAAAAGGTAACTATTGGTAAAGTAACGGATTATGGTGTTGTTGATATTGCAAACATGGGGGCTGCGATGGCACCTGCGGCTATGGAAACTTTAGTTGCATTTTTCAAAGATACTAAAACTGAACCAAAAGATTATGATGTAATAGCAACTGGTGATTTAGGAAAACTGGGTTCGGATATTTTGAAAGATTTAATGACAGATAAAGGCTATGATATAGAAACCAATTATATCGACTGTGGGCATATGGTTTTTAATATTGACCAAGATACTTTGCAAGGTGGTAGTGGTGCTGGGTGTAGTGCCTGTGTGTTTAATTCCTACTTTATTGAAAAGTTAAAAAGTGGTGAATTTAAAAAAGTATTATTAATATCAACAGGAGCATTAATGAGTACCACAACAAATCAGCAAGGTGATAGTATACCGGGGATTGCACACTTAGTAATGGTAGAAAGGAGGTAGGTTATGGGTGAAGCTTTACTAATGTATTTAAAAGTAATTTTAGTTGGTGGTAGTATATGTATGATTGCAGAGTTAATTATGATAAAAACAAAAATAACTCCAGCAAGAATTCTGGTTTTATTTTTGATGGTTGGTGCGGTTCTTGGAGGCTTTGGAATATATAATTATCTTGTTGAGTGGGCTGGTGCTGGTGCGACGTTACCAATAACAGGCTTTGGAAATTCTCTAGCAAATGGTGCTATTACTGCTGCAAAAACTGATGGTTTTTTTGGTGCTTTATCAGGCGGATTGATTGCAACAAGTGCTGGTATAGCTGTGTCCATTGGGCTTAGTTATTTAGTTTCATTTTTTGTTAGTTCAAAAACAAAAAAAGATTAAATAATTAATTGATTGTGTGCATATAATTAAATATGTACTATAGACAAGTGAAACAAAAATACAGCATTAAGCATAAAACAATGGTGTTTTTTGCTGTTTTATTGATACTTTTTGCACTTTTTTTATTGTATATGAATTTGCTAGTTACCCCATTAATTGTTGAAACAAGCAAATCTCAAATAAAAGTTTATGCAACAAAATCTATGAACTATGCTGTAACCGAAGCGGTTAATCAAAATATTTCATATGATGATTTAGTGAGTGTTTTAAGTGATAATAATGGCAAAATATATATGATTGAAGCAAATACTGTTAAGATTAATAACATTAGTAATATGATTGAGAGAGTTACTTTAGCTCATTTAGTTGAGATTTCTAAAAATCCAATTAAAATACCAATTGGGGCATTCACTGGTATTGCTTTATTTTCAGGTAGTGGACCTCCGGTTAAAATAGATATATATCCTTATGGAGAGGTTGGTTGCAAGTTTTTATCGCAATTCATTAGTGCAGGGATTAACCAAACTCAGCATAAAATATATGTTCAAGTTAGAGCGAAAATAAATGTTGTTTTACCACTAAAGTCTTTTTCTGTTACTATGGATAATGAGGTTTTAGTATGCGAAAGTGTTATTATTGGAGATATACCAGAAACTTATTTGAAATCTGATAACATTCAAGATATGTTAGATTTAATACCTAATTAAAATAAAGTGATAAAGTTTAAAAACTTTATTGCTTTTTTTTGTGATTGCATTTACAATATAAAATGAAATGTAGGTAAGAGGTATTATGGATAAAATTTATTTAGATAATGCAGCAACAACAAAGATGTTTGAAGATGTTTTTGATGATGCTAAAAAATATTTAACAGTTGATTATTATAACCCAAGTACTGTATATTCTCCATCAATTGATATAAAGAGGGAATTGTCAAAAAGTAAAAATAAAATTTTAAATGCTTTAGCAGGTGATGGAGATTTGATTTTTACTGGTAGTGCAACTGAAGCTAATAATATGGTTGTTTTCTCAAATATAAATTTAAGAAATAAAAAATTTGTATTTGGAAAGGGTGAGCATCCTTCTGTTTTTGAGTGTGCAAAAGAATTGGAAAGAAGAGGAATAAAAGTTGAGTATGTTCCACTTAACTCTAAAGGTGAAGTAGATTTAGCGGCTTATAAAAAAATTGTTGAAACAGGAGATGTTGGTTTTATTAGTATTCAGCATGTGAGCAACGAAACAGGGGCGATTAATCCAATTGCAAAACTTGTAAAACTTGCTCGAAAATATAATAAAAATGTACTTTTTCACTCAGACGGTGTCCAAGCGTTTATGAAATTTCCATATAGTTTAATGGATTTAGATGTTGATTATTATACAATTTCTGCTCACAAGATTTATGGGCCAAAAGGTGTAGGAGCTTTGTTTGTTAAACAAGGAAAAAGAGTTAATCCTTATATTTTTGGTGGGGGTCAAGAAAATGGCTTAAGGTCTGGAACAGAAAATGTGTTTGGTATTGTAGCCTTTAGTCGTTGTGTTGAAAAAATATCCAAAGAATTGGAAAGAAATTATAATCTTGTTAGTGATAAGAGAAAAGGTTTACTTACGGAACTACAAAAGCAAGGAATTTATTATAGGGTTTATGGTGATGGTGTTCCACACATTCTAAGTATTTGTTTAAACAATAATGTTAGGGGAGAAACGTTAGTTCATGCACTCGAGAAGAGAGGGGTTTATATTTCAACTGGTTCTGCTTGCTCGTCAACAAAACACATGAATAGAACACTAGAGGAAATGGGAATAAATAAAAATGAAATTCTTTGTGCTAATAGAATTTCATTTAGTCCTTATGAAAAGTTTGATGAAAAAAATCTTGCTGTGATTATAAATGATGAACTTAAAAAGTTAAAGGAAAAGAAGTATGAATAATGTAATTTTGGTTAGGTATGGTGAAATATTTTTAAAGGGAAAAAACCGCAAATTTTTTGAAGATTTATTAAAAAACAATATAAAAAATGCTCTAAAAAGCATAAATTTTGTATTAAATAAAATACCGGGTAGACTTATGATAAGTGATTATGAGATGCAAAATGAAGCAAAAATTATAAGCATATTATCAAAACAAGCAGGAATTTTTTCTGTAAGTCCAGCAATAAGTATTGATACAAATAAATCAGACATTGTAAATAAATGTATTGAATTAATGGAAGATGAAATAGGAACATTTAAAGTTGTGACTAATAGGGCAGATAAAACATTTGAAACTCCATCTATGGAATTTAGTCGACAAGTTGGTGGTGCTATTTTAAAAGCAAATAATGATTTAAAAGTAGATGTGCATAATCCTGAAGTAGTTGTAAATGTTGATATAAGAGAAAACAAAAAAACTTATATTTTTACAAAAACAGTTATGGGGATTGGTGGTATGCCAGTTGGTTCTGCAGGTGAAGGTTTATTAATGCTTTCAGGTGGTATAGATAGTCCTGTTGCTGGATATATGATGGCAAAACGTGGGGCGAAATTAAAAGCTCTTCATTTTCACAGTTTCCCATATACTAGTGAACTTGCTAGATTAAAAGTTGAGGAGCTTGCTGAAAAACTTGCAGTTTACAATGGTGGTGAACTTGAAATTTATATGTGTCCTATGACTGCATATCAAGAAGCAATAAACGAGCACTGCAGAAATATATATAACATAACTTTATTGAGAAGAGCTATGTTTAGAATTGCAGAAAGGCTTTGTAAAGAAAATAGTTTACAAATGATAATAACAGGAGAGAGTTTAGGTCAGGTTGCAAGTCAAACAATTGAAAGTATGTCTGTTGTTGGTGATGTGGTGAATGATATTCAAATAATGAGGCCATTAGTTGCTTTTGATAAACAAGATACAATTGAAATTTCAAGAAAAATAGATACATATGAAATATCTATTAGGCCACATGAAGATTGCTGTACAGTATTTGTTCCTGATAATCCCGTAACGAAACCAAAACTTGAATATGTTAAGAAAGAAGAAAACAGATTTGATTTTGAAAAACTTATTGATGAAGCATACAATAAAATAGAAAAAGTAGTTATTAAAGTTAAATAAAAAAGAAGCTTGGGGTAGTTCCAAGCTTTCTTTTTTATTTTTTATTTGTTTTCAATGCTTTTTGTACAGCTTCAAGTTTTTTAAGTTTGTTCTTATTTTGTTTTATTAAATATTCGTATCTTTCTTGTGTTCTTTCTGCAACTTGGTCCCATGAAACATAAAGTTCTTTATGTGCATTTTCTGAAACTTGTTTTAACCTGTCTTTGTCAGAAATTGCTTCGAGAATAGTTTCTGCATAAGTATTAGCATCTTCTTTTGATAGGTAGCCATTATGTCTATCAGTAATTGTTTGAGCAGTTGCGGTGTTTTCAATAAATACACCAGGGGTTTTAAATGTTGCTGCTTCAATTTGAACAAGAGATGATGTATCGTATGTGCTAGGGAATAGGAATAAATTTGCTCGTTGATAATAGGCAGATAGTTCTTCTCTAGATTTAATAAGACCTGTTAAAATAACTTTATTGTTAAGCTTACATTTTTCAATATGTTCTCTAAGTTCTTGTTCATCTGGACCAACTCCGACAAAAAACATTTTAAAGTTGACACCTTTTTTATTTAAAACATCAAGAGCATCAATAATAAATTGAATGTTTTTTTGATTTACAAGCCTACCAACAAAAAGGAAAACCAATTCATCATCTTTAAGATTATATTTTTCGTTAATTAAATGTCTTAAATTATTAGGGTCTTTAGGGATTTTATAGTCTGTTGCATTTGGCATAAAAGAAAATGTTCCTTTATAGCCATATCCAATTAGGGCATCAGCAACTTTTTGGTGCATTGTCCAAACTTCTGTTGATTTATTAAATACTTTTGTAATGTTGCTTGTTAGCATGTTTGCAATTGCTTCGCTTTTTGTATATTTTAAAAAGTCAACTTTGTATTGGCTGTGCATTGTCATAACAAGAGGTACTTTTAATTTTTTAGCAAGTTTTGCAGCAAATGAGCCAACATTAAATGGGCTGTGCGAGTGAATGAGTTCAATTCTTAATTTTTTAAGTGTGTTTTTTAAATAACTATCAACTTCTGGAAAAGCTAGGTCATAGTTAACAAACTTAAAATACATTCCGTTAATGCCAATTACCAAATAATCTTTATGAGGAACAACAATTTTGCCTTTGTGTTTTGGAACAACCATAACAATATTATAGTTCTTGGATTGTCTGGTGGCATAGTTTTCCATAACCTTTATAACGCCATCTACGATTGGGTAATAAGTATCACAAAAATGAACTATAGTTTTTTTACCATTATTATTATATTCATTAATTGTTTGTTCTATATATTTTTTATATTCTTCATCTTGCAATTGTTCTGCTTTTTTAGTTTCAGTCAAAATGATTTCTCCTTAGATTGTTTTTAATAAGGATAACACAAAATTTACTATTTAAGCAAATCTTTTCAAATATTGTTTTTAAATTCATAAATTACGTATTTTTATTTGTTTTGTTGACAAGTGCATTAGTTTTAGTAATATAATAAATGCATATAGGGAAAAGAAAATGAAAAAACAAATAAAGTTATCAAGAATACATTGTGCAGGCTGTGCTGAAAATTTGGAAGACAAAATTTTAGAGGTTGAAGGTGTAAATAAGGCTTCGGTTGATTTTGTTAAAAGGACAGTTTCTTTAGATGTTGAAAATAAAGATGTTATAAAAAAAGTAGAACAATGTATAACAAAATTTGACAGTTCTATAAAGATTATAGATGATAGGGACAAAATTGAAAAGAGAGAAAAAGCAAAAAAGATTTTTGATATATCAAGAATAGCATTAACTGTAGTTTTTACATGTCTTGGATTATTTTTACCAAAGAGTGTGGAGTGGCTAAAAATTGTATTTTTTATGCTGGCATATCTATTAATAGGTTATGAAATAATTTATGCCGCCTTTAAAAATATTATTAAAGGTAAAATGTTAGATGAAAACTTTTTGATGACAATTGCAACTATAGGTGCTTTAGTCTTAACAGAATATGTAGAAGCAGTGGCTGTTATGCTTTTATATACTGTTGGGGAATTTTTGCAGGGTGTTGCGGTAGAAAAATCAAAGAGAAGAATAAAAAAACTTTTAAATATTAAAGCAGAAGTTGCAAATCTTGTTTTAGATAGCGGTGAAGTTTGCATTGATGTTTCTAAAGTAAAAGTTAATGACATAATAAGAATTAAAGCGGGTGAAAAAGTCCCTGTAGATTGTATAGTCATAGAAGGGAAGTCGTCATTAAATACAGCTGCTATTACGGGGGAAAGCAAAGAAGTTTATGTTGAAAAAGGTTCAGAGTTATTAAGTGGAGCTATTAATATCGATGGGGTGTTGCTTTGCAAGGTTATAAAAACAGAAAAGGATAGTACGGTTTCTAAGATAATAGACTTAGTTGAAAAAGCTTCTAAAAACAAAGCGAAAACTGAAAGATTTGTTTCAAGATTTGCAAAATGGTATACACCAATTGTAGTTGTTATTTCTATTTGCATGGCGACTATACCATTGGCTGTAGGGCTTGATTTTAAAGAGTGGCTTTATAAGGCTTTGACTTTCTTGGTTGTATCTTGCCCTTGTGCTCTTGTAATATCAATTCCTCTTGGATATTTTGCAGGTATTGGTGTTTCTGCAAGAAATGGAATTTTGGTAAAAGGAGCGAACTATTTAGAGCAACTTGCAAAAGCAGATATTGTGGTTTTTGATAAAACGGGAACTTTAACCTATGGCGACTTTGAAGTTTCTAATATTTATGCAGAAAGCAACTCGTCAGAGGAGGAAGTATTAGAGCTTATTGCATATGCTGAAAGTTTTTCTAATCACAGGATTGCAAGGTCTATTGTTAAAAAATATAATAAAAGTATTAATACTGCTTGGGTTGAAGAATATAAAGAAATCGCAGGGTTGGGTATAAAAGCAACCTTATTTGGTGAAGAGTGTCTTGTTGGTAATTTGTTACTACTAAAAAACAATGGCATAGAAGCAAAAGAGTGTTGTGAGCCGGGCACTATAGTTTATATTGCTAAAAGCGGAGAGTTTTTAGGGTATATAGTAGTTACTGATAAAATTAAAGAAGATAGTTATAAGGCGATAGGTTTGTTAAGAGATTGTGGTGTTAATCATATTTCAATGTTTACTGGAGACAATGAGTATATAGCGAAAGATGTTGCAGATAAAATAGGGTTAAATTCTTATTATGCAGGATTGTTGCCTCAAGACAAGGTTGAAAAACTAAGTGTATTTAAAAATAATAATTTGGTTTTTGTTGGTGATGGAATTAATGATGCCCCAGCATTAGCAAGTGCAAATGTTGGTGTTTGTATGGGCGGTGTTGGCAGTGATGCTGCGATAGAAATTGCAGATGTTGTTTTAATGAATGATGAGCCTACTAAACTTGAAAAGGCAATAAGGATATCAAAAAAGACGGCGGGCATTATTAATCAGAATGTTGTGTTTATACTTTTGACAAAACTTATAGTTATGGTGCTTACATTTTTAGGTTTATCAGGCATGTGGCTTGCAATCTTTGCAGATGTTGGTGTGGCGTTAATTGCAGTTCTTAATTCTCTTAGAATAATGCTTTATAAAGATAAAAATCAAAGCATAAAAAAGACAAAAAAGGAAACAGTAAAAAGCAATCGAAATTAATCGATTGCTTTTCTTGATTTTGATAAAGTGGTGTGTTATAATCAATCCATACATAAAAAAGGAATTAGATAAATGATTGTTAAAGATTTATTACTTAAGAAAATTGAAAAAGTTTTTGATAAACTTGGCTTTGAAAAAAGTCTTATTTCTATTGCGTATTCTTCAAAACCAGAAATTGCAGATTATCAATTAAACAGTTGTTTTGCTTTAGCCAAAAAACTTGGTAAAAAACCAATGGATATTGCGATGATGATTGTTGAAGAGTTGAAAGAAGATAAGGATTTTATCTTTGAGTTTTCAGCACCAGCATTTATTAATATTAAACTTACTGATGCTATTTTATCAAAAGTTGCAACGGTTTTGTTTAATAATGAAAAAGCTTTAGTTAAAACAGCTGAAAAACCAATGACTGTCGTTATGGATTATGGCGGGGCGAATGTTGCAAAAGAACTTCATATTGGTCACTTAAGGTCTCCAATTATTGGCGAAGCTCTTCATAGACTTTATGAGCTTTTAGGTCATAAAGTTATAACAGATACACATCTTGGCGACTGGGGTGCACAAATGGGTTTAACTATTGCTCAGCTTGAAGATGAGGGATATGTAGAGGGCTATTTTAATAGAGGAAAAAATAAAGAAATAACTCTTGATACACTAAATACAGTTTATCCAAAAGCAAGTATTAGAAAAAAAGAAGATGAGGCTTTTAGAGAAAAAGCAAGAAATTATACTTTATTTGTTCAACAAAAAAAATCACCTTATTATGATATTTTTGAAAATATCAGAGCAATTAGTGTGGAAAAAATTAAGAAGAATTATCTTACACTTGGTTGTTCTTTTGATTTATGGTATGGTGAAAGTACAGCATATCCATATATTAATGAAACAATAGATATCTTTAAAAATAAAGGTTTGGCAAAAGAAAGTGAGGGTGCTTTAGTTGTCGAGGTTGCAAGAGAGGGCGAAAATATTCCGATTGAGAAAAAGGACCCTAATGAGCCTCAAAGATATAAAAATCCAATGCCACCAGTAATCATAAAAAAGGCTAACGATTCAGATGCATATGCAACAACAGATATAACAACAATTTTAATGCGTAACCGTGATTACGATCCTGATAGAATTTTATATATTGTAGATTTTAGGCAAGGTCAACACTTTGAACAAGTATTTAGAGCTTGTAAGATAGCTGGTATTTCAAAAGAAAAACAAGAGTTAATTCATATTGGTAATGGCACAATCAATGGTAAAGATGGTAAACCATTTAAAACTCGTTCAGGCGATGTTGTAAAACTTGAAGATATAATCAACTTAATTAAATCAAAAGCATCTGAAAGGCTAGCTGAAAATGGCATTACAAATAATGAAGAACTTGCGATGCAAATAGGTGTCGGAGCTATGAAATTTGGTGACCTTTCAAATATTGTTTCTAAAGATTATATTTTTGACCTTGATAAATTTAGTTCTTTTGATGGTAGAACTGGTCCATATATTCAATATACAGGGGCGAGAATTAATTCACTTATAGAAAAAGGTAAAAATGATTTTGGTAATATTAATATTTCTTTACCAGAGGAAAGAAATATTGTTGTTTCAATGATTAAACTTTATGAAAGCTATAATCAAGCATTTAATGATAACTCGCTTAACAGTGTTTGCTTAGCTCTTTACAATTTAGCAAGCGCCTATTCACAATTTTATAATAATGTTAAAGTTTTATCAGAAAAAGATGACAATAAAAGAAGAAGTTATTTAAGCTTATCTAAAGCTGTTAGAAATGCATTAGTATTAGGTTTAAATACTCTTGGAATAGAAGCACCTGAAAGAATGTAATTAAGCAACATTTAATTAAATAAGTGCAGAAAGATAAAAAGTACAAATAGTCTTTATTATTTATAAACTCCTATCTGTGCTTTTTTGCTTTCTTTCTTCTTTAATCAAATCTTCACCTAATTAAGATTGTGTAAGAAAAGTTTAAATAAACGAAAAGGAAAGATTTAATGCAAAAGAAAAAAATTTTACTTCATAGTTGTTGTGCCCCTTGCAGTACTACTGCAATCTTTTCTCTTGCAAATGAATATGATATAACCCTTTGTTACTACAACCCTAATATTTATCCTATAGAAGAATGTGAAAAAAGAAAACAAGAAATATATAAACTAATTGATGCTGTAAACAGGGAAGGTTTAGATGTTAAAATTTTAGATGTTGAAAACAATTTTGAAGTTTTTGAAAAAGCTGTAAAAGGTTTTGAGCAAGAAAAAGAGGGTGGGAAAAGATGTGATATTTGCTTTGCTTTAAGACTTGATAAAGTTGCTTTTCTTGCTAAAGAAAATGGATTTGATTTGTTTGCAACAACGTTAACTGTCAGTCCTCATAAAAACGCAAAATCAATTAATCAAATAGGTGAAAACCTATCAAAAAAGCACAAAATTGAGTATTTACCGACAGATTTTAAGAAAAAAGACGGTTTTAAAAAGAGTATAGAGTTGTCAAAAAAATATGATTTATATCGCCAAAATTATTGTGGTTGCAAATATTCAATTTGGTTTTAAAAAAGTTATTAGAGTGATTTATTTCACTCTTTTTTGTTTTGTATTGAAATTAGCAAAAAAGTATGTTAAAATAAATTATATAAATATGAGGGAGTAAAAAAAATGATAAAAGGTTCTTTACTTGAAGTTTATAAAAAGTACAGAGATATAAAATCTGTTTTAAATTTGGAAGATATTCATAAAAAGTTAGAAACAAGACTAAAGTTTTATGAGCAGGAAGAGATGATAGAAGAATATTCTGACGTTTATGCTGAAATGCAAGAACTTTCATCGTTTTATTATGCGTTAGATAGTGTTTTTGAAAAACCATTTAATGTAGATAATACATTTTATCAAAAATATGGTTGGCCTGAATATTTTTATCGTGCAGACCAAGTGTTATATGATGAAGATATGAAAAAAGGTGTTGAAGGAATTGATGTTAAAAATTTCTATTCAAATGACCTTATAATGCAAGTTGTTGTTAATGCATTAAATAAAGAATATCCAAGTGAAAAATGGAAATTTGGGGAACTTCCTGTTTATATTTGGAGGCAACTTAATTACCCAGGTAGAGAGATAGATGATGATACAATTTCTCGTTGGAAAAACAACAAAAATATAACTTGTAATTACTATAATTATTATGAACATGATGTAGAGACTTTAAAATGTTTATATCAAGAAGAACTTGAAGATGAAATTTTAGCTGCGGCTATGGAAAATCCATTTAGATTAAAACAGGTTTGTGAAAATGCAAAAATTCAAAAGAAATTATATGTAGTACATAATGATTATTTCTTAAGAAATGAGTGTCAAGATATAAATTCAAATATTTTAGACGTTGAATTTATTGAAAATGCTAAAGAAGATATTTATGGAAGATGTTTAACAGAAAGAGAAAAAATAATTAACAATGCTATTGTTAATGAAATTGATAAACAATGCGTGAATAAACCAGAAATCAAAAAAATTCATAAAAAGTTAGATAATATAAGAA
>JAZSJW010000008.1:0-13049 GCA_045534555.1 Clostridia bacterium | reverse complement strand
AAAATTTATTTTTTGATAAGCCTTTAATTATAAAGAAATATGTAATATTTACAAATAATGCTGTTATTATTTGAGCCCCAAGATAAGTAAAACCTATTTTAGACAATAAATAATAATATAATGAAAACCCTATTTCTATTTGATCATTAAGAATATTAAGACGTCCCTTTTTTATCGCCTCAAAAAAGCCTTTATATGCTAAAGAATCTGTTCCTATTGAAAAATCTTTAAACCCCATAAAAAAAGACAAAACAATAAAAATAAACCAATAGAAAATTTCAAATTTATATTGATTTATAAGTTTCCAAAAATTTTTTTTAGATTCTGACACTCTACAATTCCTCGTAAACTTTTTCCATCTGTTTTAAAACAACTTCTATATCAAAGTTTTTAATAAATTCCTTGTTTCTCTTAATAAATTTATCTTTAAGATTTTTATTGTTTTTTATTTTTAAAATTGCTTCAGTAAATTCTTCGGTCTTCCTTGGATTACATAAAATACCACCTTCTTGATTTTCACCTATCAAATCAACCGACCCTCTAACTCTTGCAGCAACTATAGGCACTTCACAACACATAGCCTCCATAGTCGCCTTACCTAAACCTTCTCTATATGTCGGCATTACAAAAACATCAGTTATTGTCAAAATTTGAGGGATTTCTTTTGTAAATCCCACCATTTTTACCCTATCACTCATGTTATTATCTGTTATGTATTTTTCAAATTTTTCTTTTAATGGTCCTTGACCGCAAACAATATATTTTATAGAGTTGTCACTTGTGTTTTTTATGGCCTCTAAAATTCTATAAGTATTTTTGTTTTCATTAAGTTCACCTATTGACGTAACAATAAAATCATTTTCTAAAAAACCAAATTTACTACGATATTTTATTTTATCTAAAGTTTCATCTTTGCTGTATTTACCCAAATCAACACCAATACCATTGATTTTGTAAACTTTTTTTGCTTTCATTTTTAAGGCTGCTTGATAATCTTCTTCATTAATGGTAACAAGAGCATCTGTCCATTTTGAACAATAATTCTCAATAGTTCTAAATATAAAGTTTTTAATTCTGCTGTTACCCTTTAAAAAGTGAAAACCATGTGCTGTATAGATGCATGGAAGTTTAAACTTTTTTGCAATTAATCTTCCCATAACACCACCAACTGGTTGGTGGCAATAAATCAAATCAAATTTTTCTTTTTTCTGAAGTTCCTTCAACTTTTTATAACCTTTAAGGTTTTTTAAAGATAAGGGATTTCTAGTAAAATCAATCTCATGAACTTTCAAACCGTGCTTATCTTTTAACTCATCAAACCAAAATCCTGATCTCGCGCAAACACATTCAACAACATTTCCTTGTTCTTGCAGATATTTTATATGAGGTAATAAAAAATTCCAAATCATATTATCAAGAGTTGTTATTACCATAATCTTTTTATTTTGTATCATAATTATCACCCTTATGCACTTTTTCTTTCTTTTCTATCTTTAATCATTTGTTTTGCTAGTGCTATTTTTTCATCATAATATTCTTTTTCAATTTTTCCAGTTCTTAATAAATAATCGCCATGGAACTCATTAGAAACAGTTCCTTCTTTATTAATATCCTTTCTCTTAAACACATATCCTATTGTTTTAAAGAAAATCTTTACATCAAACCAAAAAGATTGTTTCTCAACATATTCTTTGTCAAATTTTACAACAGTGTCTAATGTAATATTATTTCTCCCATTTACCTGAGCCCAACCTGTGATACCCGGTCTAACTTTAAACCTATCTTGTTGGGTTTCATCAAGAAACACACATTCCTCAACCATTCTTGGTCTTGGACCGACAATGCTCATATGACCTACTAAAATATTAAACAATTGTGGTAGTTCATCTAAACTTGTTTTTCTAATAATCTTACCCCATGTTGTAATTCTATCTTTATCTGGAAGCAAGTTGCCATCTTTATCTTTCTTGTTTGTCATACTTCTAAATTTATACATTGGGAATATCTTATTATTCTTTCCTGGTCTATACTGAACAAATATTGGGTTTCCTTTTAGTATAATTAAAGATAAAAGGTAAACTATTATAAAGACTGGAGACAAAACAAGTATCGCAACTAAGGAGATAAAAAAATCCATTAATCTTTTGAAAAATGGATAAATTATTTTTTTTCTTTTTTTAGTTGTTTTATCCTTTTTTGTTTCGATTTCTTTCTCGTCCGGCTTATCTATATTTTCTTCAACAAAATTTTCTTTGGCACTCATGATTATCACTACCTAAAATTAATTATTTCATAATAACATTCGTATAAATTCGACATTATTATCTTATATATTATTATCATAATATAACTTAATAGTCAATAAAATTCGCTTATTTGTAAATTTTTTGTATATTTGTATATTGATTTTTACTTTTGAATATAATTACACAAGGAGATATTATGCGAAGAAGAAAATTAAATTATATTGAAGCATATATTTATGCAAAAACATTATATCTAATTTCATCTAACACAGAAATTCCGCAAAATAATCAAAAAATTATGCAATTTATTATTAAAACCACCCATTTATCAAAAAAATTGCTTTCTTTTTGCGAAAACAAAATTAACAAATTAAAACTAAACAATGCATCATTTTTGCTTTTAAAACAACAATTGGAAGAAATAGATTATCCCCACTCAACACTTATCAATTACTCAAAAATAAAAGAAATGTTAAAAAAATATGATTATTATTTTTCTTTAATTGCTTAATTTTGACATTATTCCTTATTTTGTTGCTTTTTATTTCATATTATGATAACTTTTAACTATCAAATAAACTTAAAGGATAGTTAAATGGATTTAAACATATTAAAATACATAAGCGAACACATGCACTCAAGCAATTTCTTTAACCACTTTATTAAAATTATCAGCATAATAAGTGATAATGGTTACATTTGGATTGCTTTAGCATTATTTCTTCTTATCTTTAAAAAGACAAGAACTGCAGGACTACTTACACTTGTTGGAATTGGTGCAACTTTCATTTTAAACAGTGTAATTTTAAAAAACATATTTGATAGAGCAAGACCATTCGAAACCAATCCTGAGTTTGTTGATTTCCTAAAATCCATTAATTATGAGCTTCCAACTTCTAACAGCTTTCCTAGTGGCCATGCATTTTCATCTTTCTGCTCAGCAACAATAATTGTTCTTTGCTTAAAAAAATATTGGGCTTTTCTATATATTCCAGCAAGCCTTGTTGCTTTTTCTAGAATTTTCCTATGTGTACACTACCCATCAGATGTTCTTGCAGGAATGATTATCGGCACATTAGTTGCAATAGCTATATACTTCATTGGAAACATAACTCTCACCAAGCTTAAAGCTTACCTTGTAAATCATAAAACAAAACAAGAAAAAGAGACCGATCTTAAAGAACCGGCAAACACTATGGATAAATAAATAAAAGCACAGCATTAACCGCTGTGCTTTTATTTTACTTTTGTTTATACTTTCCTTTCGTTATTTCATCAAACAAACCCGCTATATAAGATTTGCAAATCTTTTCGTTATCTAACAAATTCCAAACTTTCTGCTGCTCTTTCTTTGTTTGAGGAATATCTAACCAATATTTAACATAGCCATTTCTTCCAAATTTTTCTTGAACAAACTCATAAACCCTATTTATATGCCCTTCTCTATCTCTATAAGTTTCATGTTTTATTCCAAATTTTATTGGTCTAGAAAACACTAAATACATTGTATTATTTCTATCCGCATCTGCAACAATTTTACCATAAATACTTCTTGGTTCATACTCTAAGTGTGACGAATGGTCCTCAACGGCCTCTGCAATTAATTCTATTGTTTTTGCATCAAAAAATCTTTTTAAATCTGTATCTTTTCTAACAATAACTCCTGACGATTTTGCATGACCCTCTCTGCCCTTTGATATACCAATATCATGAAGTGCACCCACTATATATGCAAGTTCCAAATCAACATCTAACCCTTTACGTATTAGTTCCTTAGCATATTCAACACAATTATTTGTGACAAATTTAAAGTGTGATAAGTTGTGTGCTTTATCAAATGTTTTATAAAGCGGTTTAATTTTCTCATTAACATAATCTACAACTTCTTTCCTTACAAATTCAAGTTTCATACCACACCTCGCAAAATTTATTTTTTATTCTTTATAACAAATGACGTCATTCCTTTTTCACACCCAATCTTCTCATAAAACTTCTCTGCTTCTGGTTGGGCACCAAAATACAGTTTTGTTGGCGTATTATCTTTAACTAAATTCATAAGACATGAACCAATACCTTTTCTTTGATAATCTGGCAAGACTAAAATTTCTGTTATAGTACCAAAGTAAACCCCATCTGTTAATATCCTAACACAGCCAACTAATTTATTTCCATCTCTTGCTGTAATATTGATCGTTTTTGATAAAGCTCGCTTTGTCGCTTTTTCATCATAATTTCTTGGCCAAACCTGATTTGCCATTTCTATAAATTCTTTTGCTTTAAGCTTTCTATCATTCACAATATACTTTATATCCATAAACTCACCATTTCCAACTCAATATTAAGTTAAGTATAACACAACAACATTAAGTTGTAAAAGAAAAAGTTTCCAAAATTTGATGCATATTTATAAAAATATGCTATAATGATTTCAAGGAGAAAAAATATATGAAAGCTTTATATAATATTACTTATGGCCTTTTTATTTTAACAGCAAAAACAAATAAATATAACGGTTGCGTTATCAATACTCTTCAACAAGTAACATCTTCCCCTACTAGAATTTCAATTACCATAAATAAAGATAATTACACAACAAAAATGATTGAAGAAACAAACGAATTTAATGTTTCCATTTTAGATAATTCTTTAACCTTTGATTTAATTCAAAGATTTGGATTTGCTTCAGGGAAAGATACAAACAAATTTGAAAACTTTAATGATTACAAAATTGCAAAAAATGGTATTCCATACATAACAAAACATGTTAATTCTTATATCTCAGCAAAAGTTGTTTCTAAAACAGATTTAGGTTCACATTATTTATTTGTTGCAGATATTACTGATGATGTCGTTCTTGCATTGACTGAACCAGTAACTTATGCTTATTACCTAAACAATATAAAACCTAAGTCAGAGCCAAAAAAGAAAAAGGTTTATGTTTGCCGCATTTGTGGTTACGTATATGAAGGGGACGAATTACCAAGCGACTTTGTTTGCCCAATATGTAAGCACGGAGCTGAAGATTTTGAATTACAGGAAGTATCACCAGAAACCAATAATCAAACACAAGAAAGCAATCAATCAAATAAAGAAAAAACTGAAAAATATTATTGCCCATACTGTGGAAATCTTGAAGATCAAGAAACTGAAAAATGTATAATTTGTGGCGCAAAAATGATTAAAGTTGAATTATAAAAACACCCCACTTACTTTTGGTAAGTGGGGATTTTTTATTCATCTTCTTCGTCATCATCTGTAAAACAAAGTGATTTTGCTATAAGTTCCACATCTTCATAAGAGGTTGTTTTTTTAGTACGAACAGTTTCTTTATTTTCTAAATACTTAAAGAAATCTTGGTCTAAAAGCTCTAATAGATGCTTTATTCTAACCCTTAGTGAAAGGTGTGGATTTTTATAAGAAGTTAACCTTAAATATGTATCAAAAATATCTTTTGAAGTCGTCACTTGATAGGCAAATCCGTTATGCGATATTGAGTTTCTTAATAACCTTAATGAAAATATTTTATCCTTTAAGGTTTCAACCCTTCTTGGCGGATCCTTTTTTGTAATAATTTCGAATTTCGACATATTTAAGTCATTCATTGCAGTTCTTAATTTTCCTTCATCTGTTTTTAGATACTCTAAATCAATATTACTAGTTTTATTAACCGTTTTTATATCGTCATATAAAGTATTATTTATTAATCTTTGAAAAATTGACAGTTGACATAGAGAAACTAAATCTTCAATTTCAAAACCAATTCTTAAATCTATTGAAGCCTTTGGTTTTGTTGATTTTTCATAAAAGTCGTTAAAGTTTAATAAAATCGATCCGGCTACTATAGCATTATCCATAACCTCAAATTCATCTTTACTTTTCCCTTTTATATCATCTATAAAATATTTGTTAAGAGCGCGCTCGAAAAATACTTCTTGATAATGCAGCCTTTCTTTTTCTTGCAACCTTTCAAACTTTCGCATCGCTATATTATTATAATATCTTGGCCACAAGTTTGGTATATTTGTAATTTGCTCAGAACTTATTTTAACTTCGCTATAATACTTAGAAAGATTTTTAACAAGATAGTCTTGAATTGCAATTTTTATGTTCTTATCATTCTTATATTGAAAAATTAGTTTGTTTAATATTTGCTGAAAAGCCATTAATTCTGTTTCTGAATTTTCTTTGAACTTAATTTTTAACAAAGTGGCTTTTTTTACATATTCATCAAAAGCCTCTTTTGTTTCTAACTTTACAGTTAGTTTAGGTAAATAAACATATGTAAAGTTAACTGTTGGTTCAAAAATATCCACTTTGCAAAAATTAAAAAACCAGTTATCATCAATCACAATTGATAAATTATCATTTAACTTAAACAAAATTACTTTTTGGCCAGATTGTAAAATAAAAGACATAATCTTTCTATGAGCAACAGAATTTCTTATCCTCTTAATTATTGTTTTATAACTAACTACAGATTTATTTACAATCGCTCCATCTTTATTATATATTTTATAAAAGCCATCTGTAAAAAAGTTTTTATGTTCTTTTCTTGTTTCAGACAAGACATTACACACATTTCCAAATGGCTGCAAACAAACAGCCTCAGGCTCTATGTCTGGCAATAAAAGAACCGCTTCTTCTTTTGGTAAATGAATACCGTCATCTTTAATATAATTCTTTGGCACTAAATTTTTTATTTTGATGTATACATGAATAGGTATCGAGCCAATATATTGAGGCATTTGAGCAACTTCTTTTTTTGTTAGTTTATCATATATAGTAATAGTATTTTTGTTTTTTATATAAACTTTGGATTTTATTGATAATAATGTTCTTTCGTTATTGGTAATAATTTCATAAGGTTGCCCCTCTTCAAGTTTCTTGAGTTCAGGCTTATTTGTTAATAATTTTGTATAATTATCCGTCCCTTCGTGATATATTCCAGATAAAAACAGTCCTTTTTCAAAACAATCTTTTATTTGCTTCTCACCCTCATAAAAATCATTATTTTCATGTCTAAGCAAAAATCGAAAAGATTGCTCTATATTTAACAAATTCAACATGTCCGCAAAGTTTGCATCTACCTTTAAATTTGTTTCCCCTTTTATTCTTTTTAATGACCACTCATAAAACTTATCAAAAACAGTTTTCTCCATAAGCACCACCTATTAAAACCCTAAGGGAGACATATGTCCGCCGTATATCCAATCTTTTTTGGAATTCTCTATAATAGAATTATATACCCCTAATTTGTCGCATTTACCACTCTTTGACGAAAAAATAAATTTTCCTTCTGATAAATTTACTGCAGCATCACTGCCAACATATTCTATTGATACATCATGTGGCAAATCGAAACAGATTAATGTATCTATTGTTTTTATTATTGATTTTGAAATTATTTCACCATCAATATCACGTGTACATAAAGTAACATAAATTCCAACTTTAGTTGAATATTCTAAAATCTTTTTTATTACTAAGTTAATTACAACACTGTCTTTTTTTGTCATAATCAAGCTTAATTCATCAATAATTAAAATAATATACGGAAACTTGTTTTTACCTTTTACAACTTTATTATAAGCTTGTATATCATCAACCCCACTTTTTTTAATTTCTTCTAATCTTATATTGATTTCTCTCGCAATTTTTGCAATTAAAGATATTGCATCTTCTTGATTAAAAGCGATTGGCTCATATAAATTCTTATTTTTGCAAAATGGCTCAAATTCCGTTTTTTTGCAGTCAATCAAGGCTAGTTTTAATTGGTCTTTCTTAGTTTTTATACTCAACTCTTTTATGTATTTACATAAAAAATAACTTTTACCCATACCTGAATTACCAACAACTAAAGCATTTTTAATTTCTTCAAGTTCTTTCATAACCACATTTAGCCTTTCATCAATTCCTATAGGCACAACTATTTTTTTATCTTGTAAATCTGTTTCTTTATCTTTTTCTTTAATTCCTAATAAATAATCTGAACTACAATTAAAAAGTTCGCACAATTTTGGAATTAAATCTAAACTAGGAAAACCACTATCACTTTCCCACTTAGAAACTGCTTTATTTGAAACATATAATTTTTCAGCTAGCTTTGCTTGCGTTAACCCTATTTTTTTCCTTTGCTCCGCTATTCTTTTTCCCATAGTTAACTCGTTCATTTTTTATCCTCCTTTTGACACAATAATTGTATTATAATTAAGAAATTATGTAAACCTACTTATTTTATCCCTACCATAATAAATATTACAGTATAACCATCAATTTGTCTACTAAAAGTGGATTTGCTGTGTTTTTTTGCAAATTATTATTCTAATAACTTTTCTTAGATAGACTATTTTATGAAATATACTTTTTCTACATCAAAATTTAACTCACAAAAAAACATTCAACAAAATTTATGCCGAATGTTTCTTTTGTATAATAATTAATCATTAATCTTCCAATCTATAAAACTTTATTTATTGAAAGCTTACTTTGTAAATTCACATAAAATACGTACAAAAAAATCGCCACGATTGGCGATTTTTATATTATATATGGGTTCTTTTTTATCTCTTCTTCAATATTCCCTGATATCATAGATAATTTTTGAATAAAAATCTTAGGATTATAAACTAAAAATTTAGGGTTTAGTATTATTAATGTGCCAATATCTGTTTTGGGATATCCAAAGTTCACCAAAATTGTTAGATTTTTAAGGACCTTTTCAGTATCTACAATATCCAACCCTGGACACATATCCAAAATTTCTTCAAAAAAAACTTCTTCAACACCATACTCTTTTAAAAGCTGTTTTAAACTACAATCCATAAGAGACCTCCTCTTCCGTTAGCCTTAGTGGATTGTTTCTACATTTATTATTATAAAGCATTTCAATTTGTTCTCTTTGAAGTTTACCAAATGGATAAACTTTCATTAATTCCAAAGTTACATCGTCTTCTTCAAGAAAAGATGGCAATCTTTCTAAATGTGAGTATTCTGCTACTAATTTACTCTTATAACGAGTCTGGCTGTCATGTACATCAATATCTAAATTATTCACTAAATTATACATCATTCTCGCATAAATTTTAGATTCATTGGTCATATAGTTCCTTATAACAAAATCTTCATCTGAAAAGCCACAAACTTTGTTAAGCATATATCTAAGTTTTATCGCTTTTATATCCGCACCTACAACACCAAGATTTGACAAAACAAGTTCTTTTGGTATGTTTAAATCTAAAATCGGCTGAATTCTGCTCGCCAAATTCTTTGTTGAATAACCTAACACTTTAGGTGATTGAATTATTGCATCAACTGCTTTAGAGAATGAAATATCAAAAACTTCTGAAATTACATTACATCTTTTAATGACGTCCTCTGGGTCATTTACAATTTTTGTTAAAATTGAAGGATTTCCTAATAAAAGAGTTTTTGTTTGCTTTTTGTTTAACTGCATAAAGTTCTTAGCAAAATCACAAAAAACATCAATTACATCTTCTTTTCTAAGCGATAAGTTTGGAGAAACTCTCAATGCTGTTTCAAACTCATCACTTGTAACATTTAATTTATCAAAAAGATATTCTTTCATTCTATCAATATTTTCTTTTTTAATGTTTGTTATTGCTGGATATTTTAAAAGCAATTTTTCTAACTCTTTAGGTGACGCATCAAATAATTGCATTATATAGTTAAGTTCTTCAGCAGTTAATGTTTCTATAGGTTTTCTATGTTTTACTTCATTAACTTCACCAATTTTTTTAACTTGAGAAAATAACTCTTTATCTTGTTCTGAAAAATCTAAATTCTGCTTTTCCTTTAATATAGGAGCATCTTTTTTGTCATCTTTTTCCGACATATATGCACTTTCTAAACTTGCATTACCATTTTCATTATAACATTTCTTGTTTTCTGGAAGAGCATTAAAATATTCATCTATTTCCTTTTTAGAAGCTTCAGAATAAGGATATTTTTTCATTAATTCATTTGAATCAACATTTGTTCTCGAAACAAAACTAGCATTTGAAGAATAAACATCTAGATATTGAGGAAGTTCCCCGTTTTTCTGAGCTTTTATTCTAGAATAAGTTCTTGCCTCTCCTGTTCTAAAACAACCATTTAAAAATTTAGACTTGCTTAAACCACTTATTAGCGCAAGTTTCAATTTGGTTTCTAAAGAAACAATGTTTGTACCCAAAACATCAAAAGCATTATAGTTTTCAATATCTTCTTTTGTTATACCAAACTTTTTGAGTAATTCAAATTTTTCTTGCGTTATATTATCTATTCTAAAACTCTGCAAATTACCATTCATTGTTTCGTTAGCTTTTTTACTTTTACTTTTAAATGTCTCTCTCCAAATTAATCCAGATTGTTTTGCCTGTTCATAATATAAGTCAAGTTGCTTTCTAGCCTCATCATTAAATGGAAAAATACTATAAAGAGATTTTGGATCTGTTCCTGTTTTTGAATAAAATTCTTCGTATGATGAATAAACCCTAACATTATCAACCATTCCGTTTTTTAACGCTTGCATTTTAGCCCAAACAGAATCTTCCATATTCTGATATCCAACGGATAAGAAAATATCTACTGGTAATTCATTAATAAATGCAAGTTTCAATTTTGTTGCAATTCTTTCTTTTGAAAACTTAAATATGTTATGATTTAGATTTACTAACTGTTTTTCTGTTACTCCAAAATCTTTTAAAACCGAAACTTTTTCTTTAATTTTTGCAAAATCTATCTTCGGAAAAGCATATGAGTTGCGAACGAAAGAATTAAGTATAAATTCATCTCTTCCAAAAATATCAACTATATGATTTTTTGCAGTCAAAAAACTTGCATCGCTACAATATATTAAATTCTCTCTCTCTTCTATCAAATCATAAAATTCAGATGCAGAGATATTGAAATTTTCTTCAAGAAATTTTTGTCTTTTTTGAATTTCCGCTTTACTTTTATTATAGGTTAAAGCAAAATCTTCAGCAAGTTCAGATAAATCATCTTCGGATAAAGTTATATCCTCAAGAGATAATTCGGTTTTTTCGTTAGAATTTTTTAAAACTATTTCTTGAGGTTTGTCAACAACTAAATCTCTAGATTTTTCAACTTCAAAATCTTTTTGATTTTCTATTTCAACATCAACCTCAGCAACACTCTCGCTATTTACTTCAGCACTCTCGTTTAACCCTTTTATTGTTAAATCACCATCATTTGAATTGCGATATCTATTTTCAATAATTTTTGGTGTGTTAAAAGATGCTTTTTCATTATAGTCTTGGGTAGAATAACAAACTTCATCATAATTAGCAGATTGCAAAGATATTTTCCTTTTAGCAGGTTTTCTTGGCTCAGCCCAAATTGCTTTTATTTTTTCTTTTAACTCATTATTAGCCTTTCTTGGCTCAATATATTGTTGTCTTTGAATAGCTTTAGGATAGGTTGATTTTGAGTAAAAAACAGGAAATTTCTTTTTTAATTCATTAATCCTTTCTGGAAATCTTCTTTCATATTGTTCATTAATAAACTTAGTATTATTAACCCAATATTTTGACGAAAACTCTTCTCTAGTTATATTTAAGTATTTACATGTGTTTTCAATTCTTTCATACACATTGTAATCTGCGGGAAGATCCCCCAAAGAAATAGCATTCATTGTTTCTATGATGCAATCAAAAAATGTTGGAACCGAAAGAAAATTTATTGTTAATTTTCTATCTGTAAGTTCCGCAAGTTTACATTTATTAAAAATAGCATTTGTCTTATTAGTAGATAAGAATTCAGGTCTATCAATTATATCTTCAATTTTAACACCAAAATGTAGAAGAATATCAAGTTTTGTTTCTATTCTAAGTGTTTGCCAGTCTGTTTCTATATTTGGTATCTTTTCAATTATTCCTGTTAAATCCTCTTCATACACGCCATATTTGTTAATCATTAACTCTCTGAAAGTTTCATATTCTGAAAAATCTGGAATTTCTTTGCATTTGTTTTCTTTTTTTACAAATGTTGCAGGAACAGAGAATTTATCTTTAATTGCCCCAATAGAAGAATTTTCTTCTCTATCATCAGACACTTTAACATATGTTACCCGCCTATTTACATAAAAATATGGAAATTCTTTTATCAAATCTTCATAAAATTGCGAATGATATTTTTCCAACTGAGCATTAATAAATGCAGAACTATTGTTCGTTTTAAATATTCTAAAAAATTCACCATGATTATATCCACTTCTTGCAGCAGCACTTAGAAGCGAGTTAAACATATTATAACCATAAGGCAAAGCTCCTTGCAAAATTGCATTCATAATTGCTGTGCAATTTTGTATTTTATAAAAAGTATTCAGATAATCAATATCAACATCTTCAGAGTATAAATATTTTAATTTACATTTATCAAAATTATAAGAAGGTTTAGCGGTAAGAAATTTAGGGTTCTTTGTAATGTCCTCAATCGATACACCAAAATATAATGCAACGTGTACGTTTTCATCTATATTTTGATAATTAACTTTCCAATTGTTTTCAAGTTCGGGATGTTTTTCTAATATTTCATCAACCTCTTCTTCATAAAATCCATATTTTAATGTTAGTAACTCTTTCAAATTGTTATAGCTTGTATTTTTCATATTAAATCCACCTGTAATTTTGTGATAACACTAATATTTTATGCACACACATAAAAACTAATAAAAACTATCTACTAGTTTATCATAATAAATGTTTATTTTCAACATTAATTAAAAATTATGACCGTATAAATTATTCGCAAATAATAACCTTAATTTGACAAATTAAATAAGAC
>JAZSJW010000011.1:0-4793 GCA_045534555.1 Clostridia bacterium | reverse complement strand
TTAACATAAATGACTGTGTTGCCTTGCTTGACAGAAACGACGCACAACGGCTATTCTTCGCCCTCAAAGTATTCGAAGTCCATATCCTTAACTCGAATAATCGAACCATCTTTCAAGCCTCTTCTCTTAAGTTCTTTCATAATTCCCTTTTCTTTGAGAACTTTTTGGAAATATGCAAACGATGTGTAATCACTAACAACAACGTTTCTAATAAGTTCATCAATAAATCCACCAGAAAGAACATATGCACCATCATCTTCACGAGAAATTTCATATCTGTTAGCATCTGGTCTTTCATAAACAAATGGCTCAAACTCAAGAGGTTTCTTTGGTGGAAGTTCGTCAAGCTTATGAGAAATTGCTTTAAGTAATTCCTCTAAGTTTTCACCAATTACAGCTGTAACTTCAATAATTTGATACTTTGTTTTTAATCTGCTTACCTTTGATTTAAACTTCTTGATTTGTTCTTCTGTTGCAAGGTCACATTTATTAAGTACAATAATTTGAGGAAGTTCAGACACTTCTTTTCCATATTTTTTTAGTTCTTTATTAACAATCTGAAAATCTGAATATGGGTCACGTTCTTCTGAACCTGAAACATCAATAACATGAAGTAAAAGTCTTGTTCTTTCAACATGTCTTAAAAAATAATGGCCTAGCCCAACACCTTCACTTGCCCCTTCAATTAAACCAGGAATATCTGCAATAACAAAGCTCTTATTATAAACTCTTGCAACGCCAATGTTTGGTGCAAGTGTAGTAAAGTGATAATTAGCAATTTTTGGTCTAGCATTTGTCATCATTGAAAGAAGTGTACTCTTTCCAACATTTGGGAAACCAACTAAACCTACATCTGCAATAGTTTTAAGTTCAAGAATAACTGTCTTTTGTTCTGTAGTTTGACCTGTTTGAGAAAATGCTGGAGCCTGACGCTTACTTGTTTTAAATCTAGCATTACCTTTTCCACCTAAGCCACCTTTTAAAACAATAATTGATTGACCATCTTCATAAAGGTCTGCAATAATTTTATCAGTTTCTGCATCTTTAATTACAGTTCCGCAAGGCACCTTGATTATTAAATGTTTTCCACTTTTTCCAGTTCTTTGACCAGACTCTCCATTTAAGCCATCTTCAGCACGGTAGTGTTTTGTAAATCTAAAATCAATTAAACTATCAAGTCCTGCATCAGCAACAAAAACGATGTCACCACCGTTGCCACCGTCACCACCATCAGGGCCACCTTTACGAACATATTTTTCAGTATGAAAAGAGGTTTTACCATTTCCACCTTGACCCGCTTTTATATAAATTTTTACTCTATCTAAAAACATAAACTTTCTCCAATTTTTGTTTATTTTTTACTACTTTTACACACCAAAATTAACTATTTTGCATTTTTATAAGCACATTCTAATTTGAAACAACATTCATCACATTTTGGTTTAATAGCTTTACAAACATATCTTCCATGAAGCACTAAACTGTAATGAAGTTTAATCCAATCCTCTTTTGGAACCACAAGTTCTAACTGTTTTTGAGTTTTTTCAGGAGTGTTTGCACTTGCAAGCCCTAGCCTATTTGAAACCCTAAACACATGAGTATCAACCGCAATAGCTGGCTCATTATAAATAAGTGAAACTACCACATTAGCAGTCTTTTCACCAACACCACTTAATGCTTTTAATTCACCTTTTGTTTTAGGAAATTCTCCATTAAATTTGGTAGCAATATCATAACTTAAACTCTTTATTGCTTTTGCTTTATTGTGATAAAAACCACACGACCTAATTTTTTCTTCCAAAAGTTCTAGTGGCATTTTAGAAATTTTTTCAGCAGTATTGAATTCTTTAAATAGTTCTTTAGTCACTTGATTTACTCTTTTATCTGTGCATTGAGCAGAAAGAACAACTGCCACTAAAAGTTCAAAAGGTGAACTATACTCTAGTTCACACTTTGGATTTTCATATTCGCTTTTAAGTATTTCTAATATTTTTTTCTTATTCACGTCTGCACCAAATTTATCTTATATTTTTTGTTTTTTCATAAATTGATTTATAGAACATAAAAGAGACAGCATCATTTAAGTCTCTAAGATTAAGCCCTGTTAATTTATGAATTTTCTCTAATCTATAAAGAAGTGTATTTCTATGCATAAAAGCATTTCTGCTTGTTTCACTTATGTTTAAACTATTATCAAAAAAAGCTTCCACACTACTCATTAATTCATCATCTTTTAAAATAGATATTATTTTTTTATCGAGTAACCTATCAGCAAGCACAACCTTTGTGTCTCCATCAACATAAGATAAAATTTTATCAACAACATTTTCTCTCTTTTCGCCCGTTTTATTTTTATCCATAACACCCACCTTATTAGATAACGATTTATCTAAACATATTGTAACAAATTTTTACATTTATTTCAATACTTTTTCGATACTATTTATAAAATTAATATAATAATATAATAGACCTAAACATTTATTTTTAAAACAACCTTTCACCTGTTCCTTCATCAAATAAAAATATTTTTTCACCTAAATATTTGTTTATTTTTTCATCTGTCAAATCTGTTAAATTAAGTTCTGTTAATAGTTTTATTTTTATATACTCATCTTCTTCAATGTTTAATTTATCGCAAATATTATTGAATTTTTGCGATATTTTTACCATTTTTTTAAAGCATATATCTTTAATTTTGCACTTTTTATCAAAAACATACTCAAATTCGCAAACATAATAATCAGACTTTTTCTTGAGTATCACCCTATCAAACTCGTAAAAATCAACATATTTTGAAACAAAATAATCTATAGGTAAACTTTTTAAATCAGATATTGAATTAATCTTTCTACAATCACCATAAGTCATATATATAACACTGTTAAATTCAAACACATCAAGACCAATTTTATTATTTATAGCCATAAAACAAACAATATCAGCTCTTTTTTCACTAAAATAAACCTTAAGTGCATTTTTTATTTTTATGATTTTTTTATCATCTAAATAATCAAACTGGTCATCAATATAAACAAACTTAGAACCTTTTAAAAAAGACCTTATCAAAGCGAAAATTCTTTTATCTTCAAGGGGTAATTTTTTTATTTTTGTATTTAGTGAATAGTTAAAATTGAATTTTTTAAAAACATTCAACACTTCTTCATCACTTATTTTTTTATTACAAACTTTACACAAAAAATCAATATTGTGTTTTATTGTTTTATTAATTAATACTGGTTCTGTTGGCAAATAAGTTATATTTCTTTCTTTATTAGGAATACTACTTAATTCTTTACCATCAACTTTTATATTGCCAACATATTGTTTTTCAAGCCCACACAAAACTTTTAATAATGAAGTTTTTCCCATACCTTCACCACCAACAACCAAACAAGCTTCACCCACATTTAGTTTTATAGAAAAATCTCTAATACACAATGGCTTTTTAACATATCCAAAGTTTAACTTATTTACCTGTAACATAACCTTCTCCTTTTCTTTATAATACACCATTGTTAACTTTTAAAAAAGTATTTTAATAAAATATTTTTTCAACCGTTTAAAAATAATAGATTAATTAATAATTATATGATATAATAAAAGTACCAAATATAAGGAGGCAAAAATTATGAAATTAGATATTTTGGAAAGAAACTATAAGGCAAAAGACAAACTTAAAGACCTTATAACAAAAAAGGTGGATCGTTTCGAAAAACACTTAGGCAATGACGCAACCTGTAAAGTTGTACTCTCTTCAAGAAACGACAATGCGTACAAAATGGAAGTAACAATTAATGCAAAAGGATTATTTGTTAGAAGCGAAGTTGAAAGTGACAATATGTATGCAAACCTAGATACTTGCCTTGCAAAAATTGAAAGACAAATTGTAAAACATAAAGACAAATTGGCAGACATTAAAAACATCGATTTAATTGATGCCGCAGATCTTTTATTCTTTGACGAAATGCCAAAGATTGAAAAACCAAAAATTACAAAGCGAAAAGAATATGACCTATATCCTATGACTGAAGAAGAAGCTATTGAACAACTTGAACTAATTGGTCATGACTTCTATGTATTCTTAAACATTTCAACTCAAAAAGTTTGTGTTGTTTATTTAAGAGAAGATGGCGATTACGGTATCATTGAAACAAATATTTAATCTGTTAATAAAAAGACTTTAAGTAAATCTTAAAGTCTTTTTTTATTCATCACCAAGTTCTCTTTCATTGTTTGTTTCTTTCTTTTCATTTGTATTTTTTCTTGGATACCTCATAGGCTCAGGTTCTGAAATAGGACCACTTATTCTATTAAAAAATGGAGACATTTCAAACATTAACATATTGAAAGTAATCCTTGTGTTTTTATCTATAATTTTTTCTAGTTGTTCTTTTGACATATCAATATTTGTTGCATAGGGTCCAACAAATTTAATATTAGCATCAATATCAGGCAACAAATATTCCCACCTACCAACAAATTTTTTATATCTTCTATAAGCAAAATTATTAGCTTTACAGTTGCACAAATGTATAAAATAAGTTTTATTTTCTTTTTTACATAAATCAACAATTTCACCAATTGCATCACAAGGTTTTAAACCAACAACAAAATCATATCCACTAATATCCGTATCCATTGTAAAATAATCATTAATTGGTTTAACATTACTCCTCTCAATTAAATGAAGTGGCAATATAAATTTATCAATTGACGAAACATTGTTATTATGTTTTGCAAGTTTTGCTGATGTATACGGAACACAACCTGAACCCACATCTAATATTTTT
>JAZSJW010000034.1:0-37636 GCA_045534555.1 Clostridia bacterium | reverse complement strand
TGCACTTTGATATGTTCCTGAGATTTTAGAAGATAAAGTAATCATTACAACTTCAGAACCATCAAAAGTTTCTTTAGTGAAATATTCTTCAAATCTAAAAGGGTTAATTTGACTTGTTTTAGGAAAATCATTGCTATTTTCTAATTTGTCAAAGAAAGTTTCTGCTGTTAAGTCTACACCGTCAAAATACTCTTCATCACCAAATCTTACTTCAATTGGTAAGAAGCCAAGTCCTAATTGTTTTGCTTCCTGCTCAGTAATATCTGATGCAGAATCAATGATTATTTTTACCATATTTTGTTCTCCATGAAAACTCTAAACTTTTTGTAAATTGTCATAATAATAAAGTAGTTAAATAAAAACATTTTACAAACAAACAGAATTTATTTTAATTATATCAGTTTTTATCGGGTTGATACTAGCATATAATTTGCTGACTTGTCAACAAGTTTTTATTGTTTTGTAATGCGGGTAAAAAGAAAGAGAGGAAACAAATAATAAATATTTTAGTAATTGCTTTTAAAATCATTTATAAGATAAGTTATACCAAGATTTTTCTTGGTAAATTTATCAATAGAAAAGTGTATGGTAAAAATAATAGTTCCGAGAGTGTGAAATATTATATCAAGCATAGTGTCTGTGATTTTAGACATATTAATATCAGGTTTACCTTGAGCTGTTTGACCAAGCAGGGTGTCACCTGTAAACTCTATGATTTCCCATATGCTAGCTGTCGCAAGAGAAATACCAATAAAAAAGAGTATTATAGTTGACGTTTTTACATTGTCAATATCTTTTGATTTGCATAGTAGATAGATACCAATAAAACAAGAAAGATATCCCCAAGAGAAGTGTTGAATTTTATCAAAGGGTAGAAATAGTCTATTAAAAAGCAGACAACTACCCATAAATCCAGCAATTGTTAAAAAGATAATATAAATAAGCAACAGTCCGGGTGCAATTCTTGTTTTAAAAACCCATTGAATAAAAAATGGGAGTAGATAACAAATAAGGTTGGAAATGCAGGCCACAAGTCTATTGGTTGGGTCTCCGTAAATTAATATTAGCGTGATAAAACAAATTAAGGTTAAGCTAAAAAGCAAGCAGAGGGTGTAGTTAATAATAGTTAATATTTTTTTGTTTTTAGAAAGTGATGAAAAATCACTTATTTGTTTTTTGTTCATATAAATTTTCCTTTTATAAAATAATATACTAAATGAGTAATAAAAAAGCAAATCTTTATGGATTTGCTTTAGTTTATTAATTAGCTCTATAGTCTTTAGCGGCTTGAATTCTTTATTTAGCAGCTTTTTGTCTTGCTTCTGCTTCTATAATTGCTTCAACTTGTTCAGCACGCATTTTAGCTTGTCTTTCAGCAGGGCTCATTTTTGCATCTTCCCAAGATTGTTTGAAGTTTTCTTTAGCTCTTTTTAATGTGTTTTTGCCTCTGTTTTCTTCAAAGTTAGCTTTTGCTTCTGCTTTAGCGGCTGCAAATTCTGCTTTTGTTACTTCATGTTGCATTTTTGCACTTTCACCCATATCTTTAAATGCTTTCTTTAAAAAGTTTTCTTTCTTTTCTGCCATATTTTTTCTCCTTTAACTTGGGAATTATTCCCTTAATTTACATTTTTAATATATGATTAGCCTGTTAATTAATTATTAAAATAATACAATAAGAATGTAAAAGTTTTGTTAAAGGTTTGTAAAAGTTTACATGAAAGGAGAGATTAAATTAACAATTCCAGCAAAAATTCTAAAGGATAGTTTGTTTCTTTTTGCATTTTTATCGTCTATTTGTGTAGAAATGCTAAATGTATTTATAAAATCCTTTTCAATATCTAATAAAACAGTTTTATCGTTTGTGTAAACAGCACTTTCAAATTGTTGATAGAAGCTTCTTAAGTCCATATTGATAGAGCCAACAATTGCACTATTTTCTGTGAGCATTACTTTACTGTGAACAAAACTGTTTTTCATTGTATAAAGTTTAACACCATATTTAATAAGTTTCTCAGCATGGTTTCTAGAGATTACGTAAACAATCTTTTTATCTGCAATATCTGGTAGAATAATTCTAACATCAACACCAGCTTTTGCTTTATTAATTAAAAGGTTTGTGATAGTATCGTCAATAACAAAGTAGGGTGACATTATATAAAGTTTTTCATTTGCGTTAGAAATAAGATTTGTGTATGCATTTTTTCCAATGTTATCTTGATATTCAAGTCCGTCAGCATATGGTACAAATAAGGAGTTGTTCTTTTTCTTTTCACTTAAAGATAAATAAGCTTCATAATTTTCATTTTTCCTAGAAACGAACTCAAAGTTCCTAAGAAAGATTGTGGTTAGGCCATCAACTGCAGGTCCTTCTAATCTAATTCCAGAGTCTTTCCAATAACCATGAAGTCTTTTTTCATTTGTATATTCATCTGCAAGATTAGCTCCGCCAGTATAGCCAATTTTTCCATCAATAACCACGATTTTTCTGTGGTCTCTGTAGTTTAAAACCATGCTAAGTCTAGGTAGTAATTTGTTGAAAGAATATAATTGAATTCCTGCCTTTTTAATTTCTTTTTTGGTCTTTCTAGAGAAAGTTCCATGGCTGCCAAGGTCGTCATAAATAATTCTAACATCAACACCTTGATTTACTTTTTCCTTTAATATTGAAAGAAATCTTTTTAAAAGGTTTCCGTCAGAAATAATAAAATATTCAATAAAAATAAATCTTTCTGCATTTTTTAAATCTTCTAAAATGCCATCAAATAAATGAGTTCCGCTAGGGAAGTATTTAGCATCTGTGTCTGTGTAGGCTATAAAATTACCTGCCGAATGAAGATATTCACATTCTGATTTACATATTACATTTTTAGTGTTTAAGCTTGTTTGAGGAACGTGTTTATTACTTTTTACTAGGATTTTATCATATATTTTTTTATTTTTTCTCCAAAAAATCCTTTCTTGAGATAGTAGGTATACAATCCAGCCAAAAGAAGAACAAACTAATAGAAAAAATATCCAAATAGGCTTTGACTGGCTATTTTTATTAGTAGATAAACAGTATAAGCAGGTAATTAAGGTAAATATGTAAGAGATTACAGAAAATATTTGAAAAAAGTTTATAAAATAAAGGTATGAAAGAATAAAAATTGCAAATTGAATTAGAATAAGAAGTGCGACAAGCATGGTTTTTAATAAACCAAGACTGTTTCTTTCTGTTTTAATTTTTAATACATCTGCATCAGGGTTGCTTGCCAAATGTTTGGGATTAATGGTTATCTTTTTCATCTTTAACCTCCATAAACTCTCTAGCCTTATTTACAATATTATCAATAGAAGTATTGTATTCTTTTGATTTTTCTTGATATTCTTTTTTCTCTTTTTTGAGTAATTTTGTTAGTGATGTTGGGATTAAAATTAGCGAAGTTAAACCAACAATTGCAAATAATGAGCCAACAATAATTTTGTTTAGTGGCCTCATATATAAAATAGATAAAACAGTATTAACAATACAAACTAAACTAATAAAGGCTAGGGACAGACATAAAGATAAAGATTTTGAGTGTTTTGTCTTTTCAAGTCTGCCTTGATTAATAATGTTTACTTCCATGTTTACTTGTAAAAACTGAAGAGCATCTTTATTTGCAATTTTGTGAGGTCTTGAAAAAACAACTTCTATTAGGTTTTCATATTGAGGGTGTTGTTTTTCTTTTAGTTTAACCCAACCAAAACATTCATATTTTTTTATTATATCTTCTGCTTTTTCTTTCTTTATAACAATAGTTTGATAATCTAATTCTAAATTATTTTCCATCATTTAATAACTCACTGCTGATTTTTAAAATTTCTTCTGAATACTTATTTTTTAGTTTTGCACTTAGTTTGTTGTATGAAAAATAAGCGAAAATCATAGGCAAACAACCAACTAAGCATACAATAATTCCGTAAATGAGCAAATCCCATTCCAAAATCATTGTTAGACCTGTTCCAAAAATTAAAGTACCAAGAATACCTAGAATAAGGGCGACTGTAGTTGGAATGTTTTTTACTTTTCCATCTAATTTTCTAAGATATTCAATTTTAGAAAGATTTTTATCCTTAGGTTTATATTTGTTTTGGATATATTCAATTTCTCTGCGTTCTTCTTGGGTTGGGGCAGAGTAACTAAATTCAAATTTATTGTCCATTTTCTTTCTCCTTTTGTAAGTTTTTTAATTTAATAGCACCACTTATTGCCATATATAAACCAACGACAATTATAATAGCAGAAACAGCGCCGCCAGTTAGTGCATTTGGTAAAGTTGAATTATGGTTCGGTGAAAATTCGTAAAGAAGTGCAGTTTGCAAGGCTAGTATTGAAACAAGAGCATCTGCAAAGCTGATATTTCTTATAGATTGAATTGTATAGTCATTATGTTTTTTTGCTTTAAATAAGTTATAGATAGACATTGATAATTTATAAAAAGCATAAGTCGCCATGCAATATATCATCAGTCCTGCATATTTAAAGCCATTATTGGTTAAAACAAGTTGAATAATAGCACCTACTAAAGCAAAGTTTAATAGAACTAAATATATTCCGCAATTTCTATAAGATTTTATCTGTTTTTCTAAAGTAAATTCATGTTTAGATTTCTTCTTTTTTCTTGCAACAAATATTATTCCGCCACGAATTAAACTAATAATAATATAATAAGTAGCAAGTGCTCCAAACCAAATCGAGCGGGAAAGTATAGCAAAAATGCCCTGAAAAATAGCATAAGCAATATTTATTATTAAAGAGCAAAATGCAAATATTGTACTTCTATAACCATAACTAGAAAGCATTTCGTTTGTAAATTTATGTTTTTTCATGCTTTTTATTATAGCTTCTTTGATTTTAGGTATATAGAAAACTACTAAGTAAACTAGATAGGTTAATGCTATGGCTGATAGTCCAAAAAATATATAAGTTACTATATTGTTAACTAAATCAACAGCAACTAAAGTAATGGTTATTGCAATTATGATAAGAGCAATTATTGAATAAACAATAGCAAACCAGTTTTTTGGAGTTTTTAGTTTTAAGTAAAAATTATATAACTTTTCTTTCATTACTAATTCCTTTTTAATTTTACAGTAAATGTGCTACCTTTTTTCTCCTCACTTTGAACAGTGATTGTTCCACCAATAATATCAATAACTTTTTTTACTAGGGCTAAACCTAATCCATTTCCTTCACTTGAATGAGAGGTATCTCCTTGATAAAATTTCTCAAAAATATGAGCACCAACATCTTTACTAATGCCAAGCCCAGTATCTTTAACTGAAAAGACAGCATGGTTATCATGATTTTTTAAGGTAATACTGATTTTGCCTTTAGGTTCTGTAAATTTTATGGCATTAGAAATAAGATTATTATAAATGATTTCTAAAAAACTTGGGTCAATGATAAAGTCTATATCTTCAATATCACAAGAGAGCTTTATTTCTTTACGTTCAAATAAATTTTCATACTGCAATATATTTTCTCTTAAAAGCTCGCCAATATTTACATCTTTATTATCTGGCAAAAGTGTCTGGTGTTCAAGTTTATTAAGTTTTAAAATGTTTGAAACTAAGTTAGAGAGTTTGTTTGATGCGGTAATTAAAACACTTAAGTATTTTTCTTTTGTTTCTTTATCAAGCTTGTCATTTTTTAGGGTTTTAGCATAGTTTTGTATAACAGAAAGTGGAGTTTTTATTTCGTGTGACACATTTGAAATAAATTCAGATTTTAAAATCTCACTTTTTGATAACTCATTAGTCATTTTATTAAGGTTTTCCATTATTTTATCATAATCATCATATTTATAATAAGAATGAAGTGGCATGAGTTTAACACTAAAATCTCCGGTTGCAATTTTATCAGTTGCTTTTAAAATTTGGTCAACAGGAGCATCAACCATAATTCTTCTTCTTATGATATCAATTAAGCTAAATAAAGTTGTAGCAAAAACTATATAAAGCAATAAAAACAAAGCAATTTTATCTAAGCTAAAACCTTTATTATCCATAGCCTGATATATAACAATAGAGAAGCCTGTAGTAATAGATAATGGTATTAAAAATAGAATATAGCCAAAAAAGGAAAAGTGAGCACCAATATTATTTTTTTTCATTTAGCACCACCTTATAGCCAAGCCCATGCATAGTAACAATTTCAAATCCGTTACATTTAGAAGTTTTATCTCTAAGTTTAGCCATATAAACATCTACAGTCCTGCTTGTTGCTGAGCTGTCGTAATCCCAAAACTCGTCCATAAGTTGAGAGCGAGTAAAAGTTTTTTTAGGGTAGGAGAGAAGTTTAAATAAAATATCAAATTCCCTAACCGTAAAAGATACCTCGTCTCCATCAACATAAGCAGAATGTTCCTCTTTATCTAAAACAAGGTTGCCAATTTCAAGCTTGCTACTATTATTAATGTTTAGTCTTCTTATGATTGCTTTAACTTTCAAAACAAGTTCATCAATATCGAAAGGTTTAGTGATGTAATCATCAATTCCAACTTTGTAACCATATTGTTTTGATAGTTTATCATCTTTTGCGGTTAAAAAAATAATTGGAACACTAGAATTTATTTTTCTTATATTTTCTGCAAGTTCATAACCGTCCATTTTAGGCATCATTATATCAGACAATACGATATCTATTTTATTGTTTTCAAAAGCAGAAAGTCCTGTTTCGCCATTTTCACAAGATAAAACATTAAAGTTTTCATTTTTTAAATATGATGAAACAAGGTCTCTAATTTCTTTATCATCTTCACAAAATAATATAGTAATCATAATCTCACCTCTTAAGTATTAGTTAAAGTATAACATAATAACTGTGTGTAATTAATTAAAAAAATGTAAAAGTTTTGTAAAATCTTTAATTTTGGGTAAAATTTTTCAAATTTTGTATATAAAATTTACAAAACTTTAACAATTGAATAATAAAATCTTAATAAAAAAAAGCTAGACTTTTTTCAGCAAATAAAGGAGAAAAATTATGAATGCTATAGAAATTAGAGGGCTTAAAAAGTCTTTTCGTGGAATGTATGCTCTAAACGGCTTAAACATGACTGTTCCTGTAGGCTCAATTTATGGTTTTATTGGCGAAAACGGTTCTGGAAAATCAACAACAGAAAAGCTTATATGTGGGCATTTGGTGCCTTATCAAACTTAATCCTAAACAAAAGAGATATATTATAAATAACAAAAATCACGGATAATTTCCGTGATTTTTTATTTTTAATGATTAATTTTGCATTTTTTAACGATTATTTTTCTATTTCTTCTTGTGCTTTTAGTTTGAGTTGATTAACAGAAGTTAATTCTCTCATTTGTCTGCCAAGTAATGCAAGGAATGCTGCTTGTGAAGTTTGAAAACCATCTTCATCATACTTTTTGTTTAAAGTGAGTTCATCATAAATTTGAGAAAAGTTCTCTTTATTTAGATTTGGAAAAATGCTTTTTATTTCAGCTTTAACATTTTCTTTATCAAAATTATTATAAATTTCATTAAAAGCATCATTTAAAGGTTTTTGATAAATCCAATTATCTTGCTCTATAAAGGGCTTCATAGCTTCTAATATGATTAACATTCTATATTTTGAAAATATTGAAGTAGGCATATCTTTTCTAGGAACAAACGACTTATTATATTCAGAAGTATCAGAAACATCTTTTAAAGTTTTTTTAGAATGGACAACCGCTTTTTCGTGTTCATAATAAAAATCTTTATCAAAGAATAGGGCAAGAACAGGGTCATAAACAAGGTTGTCTTTTTCAAGCCAAACATGATAGCCCTCTCTATCGTTTTTGATAATTCCGTTGCAATCACCAGCGGTTTTCATGCTTTCAACAGAGCCTTCAACAAAAGTAAATTCTGGGCAAACTTCCAAGATTATTTTGCTAATCGTATAACAATTTGAGGTTGTTAATTTGTAGCATAAAGTAATTAAAGGCAAAGGTATGCCACCAAGATTAAATTCGTCTAATCTTTGATTGAGTTCATTTATTTTACCAAAGTAAACTTTACCTTGGTTTTCTTCTTTTATAGCTTCATTTATTAACATATGCCATATTATAGCACAAATCCGAATTATGTCAATATTAGCAAAATTGAGCAATAATATTTAGGTCGGGTTGGTCTATAAGCCAACTTACAGGAATTTGAATGGGTGTTAAGGCTTGATGATAGTTGTTATTTATCATTTTTTCAAGAGCTGTGAGATATGCCATAATTATTTTTGCTGTAAGGATAGGGTTAGAGGTTGTTTTTAAGGAAACACAAGAAGATATTTTTTCTTTTTTATCAATAAAAGAAGAATATATTGAGCCTTTATGGGCAAGATTTTTTTGTTTTTTGATTATTCTTTTTTCACTAATAAATTTAACAAAAGTTGGTTGTCCTTTAAAATAATTAGGAATGTTTTTTATTTGATTTTTAATTTCCTTTTTATTTTTATCAGAACAAACAAAACATAATCTAAAATGTTTGGGTATATTTATCTTTGTTCCTTGTTTAGCTTGTTTTACAGCTCTTTTATTTGGAATAGTATATTGAACTGCATTTTTTACACCATCAACATTCTTTATTGCATTGGTGTGCCCCATGCTTATTCCTTTACCATAAAAACATTCGCAATATCCAAAAATACTGGAGTATAGGGTTCTCATAATTGAGAAAAAACCAGGGTCCCAACCGCAAGATAAAATTGCACTTTTTTTATTTTCTTTGCATATTTTGTTTATATTTTCGTAATGTTGTGGGATTACGGAGTGATTATCAAACGTGTCAATTATGTTGAAAAATCTTGCCATCTCTTTGGATTGATAAAATAAATCTTTTTCTGAGCCTCCGCACATAATCATAACATCTATTTTATTTATAAATTTTTCTGCATCTTTATATAAATAGGCATTGTGTTTATTTTTAAGTTTTCTTCTAGAAAAAACACCAATAAGCTTAAATTTTGCATTTTTTTCAAGTACGGCTTCAACAGCTTTTCCTAAGTTTCCGTATCCGATAATTCCAACCTTAAGCATTGTTTTCTTCCAAAGATTTAATTATTTTATTCATAATTTGTACTGCATTTGTTGCTGCGCCTTTTCTAATATTATCATTAACAACCCAAAAAGAAAGGGCTTTAGGATTATCTAAATCTTTTCTAATTCTACCAACATATATGTTGTCTGTGTTTTTTGCAATTTTTGTTAAAGGATAGACATTGTTTTTTAGGTTATTTAATACAGTTATTCCTTTGGTGAGTTTCAGTTCTTTTTCAAAGGTCAATATATCTATATTATTTTTGCACTCAACATAAACGCTGGCTCCATGGCAAAAATGAATAGGAACTCTAACAGCAGTAGCATTAATTTTAAGTTTTGGTAAAGATAAAATCTTTCTAAGTTCAAATCTAATTTTGTCTTCTTCTAGGGTAAACCCATTATCTAAAGCAGTGTCGATATGGGGGATAAGTTCGTCCTTTAAAACTGTTTGAAATTTTGTTGTTTGATTGTTATCTAAATCATCTAAACCTTTTTGACCCGCACCACTTGCAGATTGATAAGTAGAAACAACAATTCTTTTTATGCTATTTAATTTATTTAAAACATATAAAGGCAAAGCAATTTGTATCGTTGAACAATTGGGGTTAGAGATAAGTTTTGTTTCTTTTTTTATTTTGTCAAAATTAATTTCAGGAACAACTAATGGCGAAAAATATTCTCTTCTAAAGGCATTTGAATTATCAATTACTGTTGCCCCCTTTTTAATAAACTCAAAAGCCCATTTTTTACTAACAGAAGAACCTGCAGCAAAAAGAGCAAAATCTAAATTTTTAATATTTTCTTTGCTTAAAAGTAACATTTCATGGTAATCAATAAATGTGCCTGCAGATTTTTCTGAGGTGTAACAAAAAATCTCATGTTTTTGCTTTAGGTTATCAAGTTGTTTTAAAATATTTCTGCCAACTAATCCGCTGGCTCCAATAATACCAATTTTCATAAAAGCTCCTTTCTAACTAAAATATGAATAAAAATAGAAAATGTTGAAATAAAACTTTTTATTATTTAAACATTAAATAATTTTACAACAATATAAAAAATGTGGTAAAATTTATTTGTAATATTGTTAGGTGGGGAATGATTATGAGCCAAAAACATATAGAGAAAAAAGGTAATCTTTTAACAGAACAAGGGATTTTAAGTGAAGTCGGTTACAGTAAAAACTTGTTGCTTTCTTTTAATAAGGATAGTTTAAAATCTACTTCAAGACTAAAAGAGTGGGATTCTTATGTCATTATGGACGATAGTTTTGCTCTTTGTTTAACAATAGCAAATCTTTCTTATGCAGGTGTGATAAAGGCCTCTGTTTTAGATTTTAGAAACAAGCAAACTTATAGTAGAACTTCTAAAATAATGTTCCCTAAAGATAAAGTTTTTATGGACCAAAACAATGGCGATGGCTTTTCTATTTGCACAACCAAAAATGCAGAGTTTAAATTTGAAACTAAAAATGGTGAGAGATTTTTAATAGGAACTTTCAAAAACTTCTATAAAAACAATACATATTTAGGAGATTTAACTTTTGAAATAAAGGTGTTTAAAGCCCCAGAAGAAAGTATAGTTAATGCAAAATCATTCAAAAACAAAAAACATTTCTTATACACTCAAAAAATTATTGGATTAAATGCAGAGGGTAGAGTAAACATAAACGGAAGGACTTATGTTTTTGATGATCAATTAACATCAGTGTCATATTGCTTTGCAAGAGGTGTGGTTCCATACAAAACAGATTGGTATTGGGCAACTATGCAGGGTAAAAATGATGACGGAAAAGTTATAGGCTTTAATATTGGAAACATTATTGATGATGATGAAGAATCTTCAGAAAACATTATTTATTATGATGGCAAAGTTCATAAACTAGATGGGTCAAAAATCTTTATTCAACATGAAGGCTTTAAAACTAATTATTTAGGTACATGGACGTTTTACACTAATGATGGTAGGTTAGAGTTGTTTTTTGAGCCAAGAATGGAAGAAAAGAATGGCTATAATGCATTAGTTGTAAGGCATTCTCCGCATAGAGTTTTTGGGCATTTTAATGGTAAAATGATTTTAGATGACGGAACTGAGATTACAATTGAACATATGCCGGGTGTTGCTGAAAGAGTAGAAAATAGATGGTAGAAATAATTAAATAATAAAAAAGCAGACTTTAGTCTGCTTTTTTGCTTTATTTGATTGTAAAAAACAGCAAAAACATGTAATATAAAAGTATGGAAGGATTAATTTGGTTACATAACACGTTTCATCAAATAGATTGGCTAAACTCTTTAGCTAAGTTTTTTACTATGCTTGGTGATATTGGTTTTATTTGGATTTTACTTGCTTTAGTTTTAATGATTTTTAAGAAAACTAGAACGGGTGGTTTTGTAATGCTTGTTAGCCTTGGTTTTGGTTATGTTTTGAATGATTTGATTTTGAAAAATATTTTTGAAAGAGTTAGACCCTTTAATGAATGCGAAGAGTTAAAAGAGTTTATCTTAAATTTAGGCATAAAGTTGCCAACAAGCAATTCCTTTCCATCAGGTCATTCTTTTTCATCATTTAACTGCGCTGTTGTTTTAATGCTTTTTAATAAAAAATTAGGCTATTTAACTATACCTCTTGCATCACTTATTGCTTTGTCTAGAATTTATTTGTGTGTTCATTATCCGACAGATGTTTTAGCAGGAATTATATTAGGCATTATTACTGCCATTTGTGTTTATGCTGTTTACAAATATGTAATTAGAAAAATTAAAAAACAAAAGAGAGAAACTGTAAGGAGTGAAACTAATGTATAGAGTAAACGAAGTTGCGGTTTCTTTGGAAGAAAATTTAGATAAAGAAAGCTTATGTAATGTTCTTGCTAAATTTCTTAAAATTAAAAAACAGGACATTAAGAATTTTACGATAGTAAAAAAATCTTTAGATGCAAGGAAAAAATCTAATATTCACTATAAATATAATTTCGATGTTGAGTTTGATAAGAATGTAGAAAAGGTGGTTGTTAGTAAATTTAACTTAAAAAAAGTAGAAAAAGAAATATATGTAACACCAAAAATAGAAAAGCAAAAGAGGGTTGTGGTTGTTGGTAGTGGTCCATCAGGGCTTTTTGCGGCTTTAGAACTAGTTAAGTCTAACGTAAAAGTTGTTTTGCTTGAAAGGGGTGAATGTATTGAAGACAGGGTTAAAACTGTTGAGGAACTTTTAAAAACTGGCAAATTGAATAAAGAAAGCAATATTCAGTTTGGCGAGGGTGGTGCAGGAACTTTTTCTGACGGAAAGCTTAATACAGGCATAAATTCACCATTAGTTAATCAGGTGCTTAGAACTTTTTATGAGAATGGTGCAGAAGAAAATGTTTTATATGATAATAAAGCCCATATAGGAACAGATCAGTTAAGAAGTGTTGTAAAAAACATTAGGAATAATATTATAAAGCTTGGTGGAGAAGTTAAATTCAAAACAAAGTTTGTTGACTTTAAAACAGATAAAGATAAAGTAGAAGTAATTTATGAAAATTGTGGTGCTCAGGGAAAAATAATTGCAGATGATTTAATTTTAGCACTCGGATATTCAGCAAGAGATACTCATAGAGTAATGTATAAAAAGGGTTTAGAATACATGCAAAAGCCATTTTCTGTAGGGTATAGAATTGAGCATTTGCAAGAAGATATAAATATTGCTCAGTATGGTGAAAATTATAATAAATTATTACCACCAGCAGATTATAAGTTGTTTGCACATTTAGAAAATAAAAGAACTGTTTATACATTCTGCATGTGCCCAGGAGGCGAGGTTGTTCCTGCAATTAGTGGTGATAACCAAATTGTTACTAATGGCATGAGTTATCATGCGAGAGATGGTAAAAATGCTAATAGTGCAATTTTAGTTAGTGTAGATGAGAAAGATTATAAGTCTAGTGATGCACTTGCAGGTCTAAAGTTCCAAGAACAACTTGAAAAGAATGCTTATAAGGAAGGAAATGGTAAATTTATTGTTAGTAGAGTAGAAGATTTCATGAATAATAAAGAAACAGTAAAATTAACAAAAGTAACCCCTACAATAAAACCTTATTACTCCTTGGGTAATGTGTATAAATTGTTGCCAAAAGAACTTAGTGAGAGTATTAAGCAAGGTTTAGTAATTTTAGGTAAAAAGCTTAAAGGCTTTGATGATAAAGATGCAATTTTAACAGGGATAGAGACAAGATCAAGTGCTCCATTTATGGTGAAAAGAAATGAAAGCTTATCAACATCTATAAATCATGTTTATTCTGTTGGTGAAGGGGCTGGCATGGCGGGAGGAATTGTTTCTTCAGCTGTTGATGGTTTAAAAATAGCAAGAAAAATTATAGAAAATTATTTAAAGGAAGAAAAATGAAGTTAATTAAGATAACTAATGGCAAAATGAACCAAAACTGTTATGTTTTAACAAAAGATGACAAAAATGCAATAATTATTGACCCAGGTTTAGATACAGATGCAATTTTAAAAGTATTAAAAGACCAAAAGTTGAACCCTAAATATGTATTGTTAACACATGGTCATTTTGACCATATTTATTCGGCAAAAAAACTAAAAGATATGGGTGCAAAAATCTATATTACTGAAGTTGACGGTCCAAAGCTTTTAGATTATGAACTTAATATGGGATTTTTGTTTGATATAAAACCTGAAGCAGTTTTACCCGATGGTTTTTTAATTGAGGGTGAAAACAATTTTGATGGTGAAGTTTTCGAGGTTGTATTCACGCCGGGTCATACATCAGGAAGCTCAATAATATTATATAAAGATATGGCTTTTACAGGAGATACTTATTTTGAAGAGGGTGTCTACGGAAGAACAGATTTATTGGACGGAAATCAAGAGTTGTTAGAGAAAAGTCTTGAAAAGATAAAGCCAATATTAAAAGGTAAAAAAATTTATGCGGGGCATGAGTAAAAATGAATTTATATGGTGTTAAATTTTATGATTGGCTTATTGAAACTGGGGACTTAGGAAAAGGTCCTGGTTTATGGTGCCCTTTGCATATTATATTAATGTCATTTTTGTTTTTGTGGATAGTAGTTTGTTGGTTTTTATTTAAAAGATATAAAAACTTTGCTTTAAAATTTACAAAAATTATTTGCTATTTAATGATAGGTTTCAGAATAGGTAGAATGCTTTTATTAATGATATCGGGTAAAGAGGGAATAATTGAAGCGTTGCCTTGGCATTTATGTCACATTATGGCGATAGTGTTTCCGTTGTTTTTCTTAACTAACACAAAGAAGTTTTTTCTGCCAATTGTTTGTGTAACTCTATTTGGGGGAATATTAACATTTATTTTTGGTGATTATTATAAATACTCAATTTTGTCATTTTTACAATATGAGAGTTTATTTTTGCACTTTTGTATGCCAACGGTTGTTATTGGAGTTATTGCAACTGGTTGGTTTAAGCCAAAGGCAGAAGAGCTTTGGCAAGTTCCAATTTTTCTAATAATGCTTGCTCTATATGCATCAATTGGTAATTCGTTAGTAAAAGATGCAAACTTTTTATATTTAGTAGAAAATGGGCTACCATTTAATTTATTTGGTTCTCTACATTTTTATTTTACATATTTAGTTTTGGTGTTAGTATTATCCATAATATTTATAGGCTTTATGTATTTAGGTGCATTTTTAAGAAGAAAAAAATCTTGTAAATTTAGAGATAGTGTTAGGCAAAAGGTTGTGTTTTAGTTATAATTTGTGTTAAAATATCGTAAAAGGAGATAGACTTATGAAATGGGTTGAATATGGTTTATATGCATTAGCAGGCTTAATTCTTGTTATAACAATAGCTGTAACAATTAAAAGAATGGTAAAGAAAAGCAAAGCTAAGAAAGAGGCAGCAACAAGGCAAGTGGAAGAAGTTGTTGAGAAAAATGGTGTAAGATATACACAAGATGCTGAAATTGTTGACGAAAATGGAGCAACAAATATTTCTTATGTTAAGCAAGATATAGTGCTTCAACCAAGGAAAATGATGACTGTTGATAAAAAGGGAGCTATAAAACCCGGTAAATATACAGTGCTTTCTGCTTATGAAAATGAAGATACTTTCAACATTAGAATTGGTCTGTATGTTAAAGAATATAAACATGGTCAAGAGATTGTCTTAGCTGAAGGTGAAGAGATTTGTCCAACAAGTTCAACAATAATTTTAAGGTAGCTTATGAAAGATACTTTTACTATAGAGATAACAAAGAAAGATAAAATTTATCTTTCAATAATCTTAACCTTGGTTTGCGCAATAATAGTAATGGCAATTTGTTTGCCGAGGCCTTATAAAGAAATAGAAAAAGAAGTCCCTGTTTATGAAACTCGTTATAGAGAGGTTTATGATACAAAAGAAGTTTATATAATTTCTGAAGCTAATAGTCTTTTTGATAGTGAGAACAACTGCTATCAAGATATAAAGGGCAATAAATATATTAGTTCTTTTTCAAATAGCTATATTGAGACAGGTGATATTGTAGAAGCTAAAGTTTCAATAATGGTAGAAGAGGCTGGTGTAAATCAAAAGAAAGAATTAATTCTTCAAAAATCTTTATTAGATTTATTTGTAAGTTCATCATTACAACAGTTTAAAACAGATGTAAATATTGATTATTTCTTTATGTCTGGCATTAAAAATTTGTTTATTTCAGAGCTTGGGAATGAAAATGTTGACGTGCTAGAAGATTATTTATTTGAGTTAACATTTGAAAATGCTAAGATAAATTTAATTGTTTCATATATAAGCGAATAGAGAGTAAAACTCTCTATTTTTTTATTTTAAGTCTAGCATAATATTTGACTTATAAAAGCAAAAAATAATATAATATTTCAGTAAGGGAGGGATTTTTTATGCCATCAGGTTCACATGGGGGAAGTAGAGGTAGTCATTCAAGCGGTGGAGCAAGGTCATCTGGAAGCTCTGGCGGCGGAGGTGGTAGAGGTTCTGTTTCTAACAGAGGTTCAAGACCTTTTAGAATGAGATTTGGCACAAGGGTCTATGTTTTTGGCGGAAAGACAGGTATATTTATTCCATTAATATTTATAAGTTTATTTATTTTGATGTTCTGTTGCATTGTCAATAGTGGTGTTAAACACAATATTAGCAATATAGAAACAGATTTTATATATTATAAGGCTATGGTTCAAAAGGCGGAAATAAATCCATCTTTAAAAAAGCAAGGAACTATCACAGATTATTTTTATAATGAAGATTGTAAAAAATGGTATTATATTTATGAGATAGAAATTGAAAATTCTGTTAAACCTTTAGAGGGTTACACATATTCCTTATATACATTTGAGCAAATTTCAAAACTTAATGTTGGTGATGTAATTGAAATAGCTGTTAACAATCCGAATGTAAACCTATATACAGATTCTGTGCCAATGGATTTTAAGGACTTTGAGCTAGAAGATGACGGGGAGTATATAGAAGCAAAGAAAACAAAGAAAATAATGACAACTATGATTGTAATCTTTTCAATTTTGTCGGCAGCCTTGGTTGTTGGTGCAATAGTATATATGGTAAAAACAAAGAAAAGGGAAGATTTGGAACAACAAGAAGAAAAAACGAGAGTAGAAGAAAAACACGAACTTGAAAAGAAAGCTTTGGAAAAGGATTTAGATTGGCGCTGTGAATATTGTGGAAGTTTAAACAAGTCTGGCAAATCTAAGTGTAGCACTTGCGGTGCCGGAAGAAAAAAATAACAAAGAAAAGAATGTTGTTAGCAGGCAACATTCTTTTCTGTTTATAATAAATAACAAAAAATATAAAATTTTTAAAAAAACACTTGCAAAAGTAGTTTAAGTGTTATATAATACGTTTACTTGTGTGAAAAACATAAGCAAATTTAATATTCCTCCTTAGCTCAGCCGGTAGAGCACTCGACTGTTAATCGATAGGTCGTTGGTTCGAGTCCAACAGGGGGAGCCAAAAAGTGAACACAATTTTGTGTTCATTTTTTTTGTTTCTTTTTTATTGTGGACAGATGTCTCTTTTGGTGCTATACTTTGAGTAAGTTAGGAGAAAGATATGTATAAAGATATAAAAGTTTCTGATGTTCAAAATTATTACGAAAACTGTAATGATGGATTGTTGGTTCATGGAACGGTTTCATCTCAAATTGAAGATATTTTAAAAGATGGCTTGCTTGTAAGAGAAAAGGATTTTCCTACAGTATTATCTTCAAATTGTGGATATTTAAAAGATGGAACACCAATTACGGAGTATACATGGTATGAACCAAGGGCAGAGGGTGAAAGTGTTGCTTTAGTCATTGAGGTTCCAGCTGAAATTTTAGATGAAATCAAAAGAAAAGGCTTACCTTTATCACAAAAAAATATTTTTGATGTAATTTGTGAAGATATAGAACTTGAGGTTCCAGATACTGAAGAAACACGTGAAGCATATAGAAATGCTCAGGAAAAACAAAGTGGTTTATTAGAGTTAGAGGGTATTGTCGGCCCAAAATTTAGTCATTATGGTGACAAGCCGGGAACAAAATATAAACATGTTGGGGTTCCCTCTAAATATATTTGCGCTATAACTTCAAAAAAGAATGTATATTACGTAAGCGAGCGGGTGCAAAAGTTTATTAAAGAACAAGAAAGTATAAGCAAAAAGAGTGAAGAACAAGAAATACCACTTTCGCTTTATGATACAGATGATTTGTTTTAAAATTTATTAGAGCATTTATTCAACTATGATATGATTTAATGGAGTGGGGTTTTATGGATAAAAAATTTGTTCAGTTAGATAACAAAAGAATAGGTTTATTAATTTTTAACATAGTTAGCCTTGGTGTGCTTATATCAATGTGCATAGTGTTTCTATTTGCAAATGTTTTACCAGTTGAATTTTTAAATGTGTTTTTCTGGGTCTTTGTTTCATCAATGTTTGCATATTTGATTATACTGTTAATATTAGTGATTATATATAAAAAGAGCTATTCAATAGCAATAAAGAGTAAATATGATTTTGATAGAAATTTAGATAAAGAAGATATAAAAACTGAATTTAAAGATTGCATTTTACAAGAAGTTGTATTTCAAGAAGATGGCTTTAATTTTAATGGTGGAATAGTTAATTATAATGACGTAAATGTTGAGTATTCAATTTATGGTGATAATATAATGATGCATATATATCTAAAGGAATTAGAGGATACTAACCCATTACTTATTTTTATTGTTAATGAAGATTTATATTTTTGTATTAAAAAGTTTAAGATTAATTTGGATTTATTAGACAAAGAAATAAATTTATTCAATATGAATTACAGAAAATAAATGTTGACAAAAATTAGTTGTCGGGCTATACTGTAATTGTTAGATAAATTTAAAAATAATAGAAGGAGGGAAATTCGCATGAACAATGCAAAAAACTTTAAATTTAATAACACAACAATCCATGCGAATGGCTCTTTTTAATGTTAATAATAAATAGACATTAAAGCCTTCGTAATGGAAAAAATTTACGGAGGTTTTTTTATGCAAAAAAACAAGAAAAAAATAGGAATTAATTATTATTTAAAACAACACATATTTTCAATATTTTTCTATGTGTTCTTTTCTGTTGTTGCAACAGGTATTATAATTATATCAACGATTTTTGCTGCAAGAGCAATAGAATATGTTGCTTTAGAGAAGTATAAAGATGCAGTTAATATTGCAATATTAATTATTATGCTTTATCTACTTAAAAATCTTTGTTGGTATGGGGCAAGTTGCATTTATCATGTAACTAGTGGCAAAATTAGAGTTAAGTTAAATAATGATTTATCTAAACAGTCTTTTAATATTAGTTCAAAAACATTTAGTGATAATGAAACAGGATACTTTGTTCAAAGAATTGTTAATGACCCAACAAGGCTTGTAGATTCTCTTGCGGAGATTGTAGACTACGTTACAGAAATAATCGGAGATGTTGTTATATTGATTTATATTGCAACACTTGATTATAGAGTGGCTTTAATTTTAGTTGGTATTATTTCTGCATGTTTAATTATTGAATTTTTTAGGCAAAAAGCATTCAAAAAGAACATGAAAAAAACAAAAGCTTCTGGAGATAAGATAAATTCTTTAACTACAGAAATTGTGAAGAGTGAAAGGGATATAAAATCTTTAGGTTTAGAGCAATCATTATCCGAGCTTGCAAAAAATAATTATGAAAAAGATAGAAAAATTCAGTTAAAACAAGGATTAACTGAGGTTCATTTTTGGAGAGCTCGTAACTTAATTGTAGATATTGTTGGAATACTTCTTTTAATTTATGCTATACATTTATTGGACTTAGCATTAATTACCCTTGCGAGCTTTATGATAATTAACACATACAGAGGAAATATTTATGGTTTTACTTGGAATTTGGGGAATGTTTCAAATGTTATAACAGAAGTAAAGGTTAGCTCGGAAAGAATGTTTTCTTTGTTTGATGAGAATTTAGTTGAAATTGAAAAATTTGGAAATAAAAAGGTTGATATTGTTAATGGAGAAATAGAGTTTAAAAACATATCATTTACTTATAGAGATTATAAAATAGAAGAAGATAAGAAAAAGAAGAAAAGTGTTAAAACATTAGAAACTGAAACTTTAGTTTTTGAGGATTTAAGCTTTAAAATTCCAAAGAACAAAACAGTTGCATTTGTTGGCAAATCTGGTTCAGGCAAATCAACAATATTAGGTTTAATGACAAAAATTCATAATGTGGATAAAGGTGAAGTTTTGTTAGATGGTGAAAATATTCAAGAACTTGATAAAAATTCATTAAGAAAAGCTTTTTCACTTGTTAACCAATTTCCATATATTTTTGATATGACAATTAAGGAAAATTTAAAACTCGCAAATCAAGATGCAACAGATGAGGAAATCAACAAAGCAATAAAAATGGCATATTTTGATGAGTTTGTTAATGCTCTTCCAAATGGTTTAGAAACAAAAGTAGGTGAGAGTGGAATTAAACTTTCAGGTGGTCAAAAACAAAGGCTTGCAATTGCTAGAGCTTTACTTAGAAAATCGCCAATTATTTTGTTTGATGAAAGTACAAGCTCTCTTGATAATATTGCTCAAAGTGAGGTTAAGAAAAGTATAGATGCTCTAAAGGGTCAAGGAACGATAGTTGTTGTTGCTCACAGACTTTCAACAATTAAAGATTCTGATATAATTTTCTTCCTTGATGAAGGAAAAATTATAGACCAAGGAACATTTGAGGAGTTATTTAATAAAAATGAAAAATTCAAAACTATGTTCCTTGCAGAAAATATTTAATAAAAAAGGCGACTATTTTTAGTCGCCTTTTTATTTGACAAATAAATAGGGTATAAGCTAAACTATTTTTAATAGGAGGAAAATTATGAAAAAGACGAAATTTATATTGTCATTAATGGCTATAATTTGCTGTTCCTTATCTTTAGTTGGCTGTTTCTTTGATAAAAACGATTGGGAGGAAAAAAATTCAACCTTTGTTGAGGCTCAAGAGTATTGGAATAGTTCAGAGGTTTCATCAAATTATAATGCATATTTTATGAGTATGAAACAAGAACAAAATGACGTTACAACATCAACTGCAGAAGCTACAATTATAAAAAAGGGTTCTAATTATGACGGTAAAATAATTTGTGCAATTTATAATGAAGGTTCAATGACAAAAAGATATGAAATTTACTTAAAAGACGGTGTTGCTTATGTAACTGAACACACAATGGGTGCAGGAAGTGTAAAATTTAAGTTTAATTTAGACTGGGATAATATGATGAATGGTTCATATTCTTCAGCAAAAGAGATAAATATTGTAAACATTCTTGGACCAATGCAAGTATATGGAGATGTTGTGAGCTTTATAGAGACTTATAGATTAGAGTATGTTTCAGGAACAAATAAAACAGAAGAAGTTGAAAAAGGTACTAAAAAGGATAAGATTAAATTTGATATAGATTTAAGTTTTACTAAAGAAGCAGTTAATAATGAGTTGGATTTTTCTGTAGTATATGAAAATAATGCAATTAATTCTCATTCAATTGAACAAAAATATGTTAATGGAGAAAACGAAACAGAATATGAACTCAATGTTTCAAAATACAGCGGAACAATAACTTTTCCTGATTTAACACAGTATGAACAATAAAAAAAGGCGACTATTTTTAGTCGCTTTTTTATTTGACAAATATCTAAGAAAAATCATATCATAAATTTATGGAACTTATAAAACAGATAAAGAGAGACGTTAGAAAATATTATTTTGGTGAGAGAAGTGGGCATGATTATACTCACATTTTAAGAGTTTACAGATATGCTAAAAAACTGCAAAAACGTGAAGGAGGAGATAGATTTATTATATTTATTTCTGTGTTTTTGCATGATATTCACAGAGTTATGGGGTCTAAGCAAAAGAAGTTTATTCATCCCGCAGAAAGTATTAGTGTTGTAGCTGAGATATTAGCAAAATACAATATAGATGAAGAAAAATTAAATGAAATTTTATTCATTATTGCTAATCATGAAAGCAAAGAAATGGAAAGTGATAATATTAATTTTAATATAGTTAGAGATGCAGATATTTTAGATGCTCTTGGCAAAAGGGGCTTAATTAGAACTAGAGCATATTGTTATGAAAATTTAATACCGTTATATGATAGTGATTATTCATTAAATACAAAAGTTTATATTCCAGACATTAATCCAATATCTTGCGTGCATTATGTTTATAGAACAATGATAGGTAATGCAGATTATATCAATACAAAAACCGCAAAACATATGGCTAAAAAACAGTTAAAACCATTAAAAATATTTGTAAATAAATATTCAAAGTTAAGAATATTTGAAAAAATATAAAAAGGACGGAAATTTCCGCCCTTTTTTAATCTTCTAAACCTACTAAATAGTCTGTTGACACACCAAAAAACTTAGACAAAGCAACTAGCTTTGACATGCTTGGTTCACATTCATTTCTTTCCCATAAACTTATTATGGATTTTCCTACACCAATTTGTTTCGCTAATTCAATTTGTCCAATATTTCTTTCTTTTCTAAGTTCTCTTAATCTCTCTCCGAAAGTTATCATAAATATATTATTCCATAAAGTTGGGAATAATACTTGAATTTCCAGTATAATGGGAGTATTTTTTATAATTATTAATATTAATTTGTTTTTTGAGGTTCTATGGCTTTATATATTTGGGGTGGAAATATAGTAAAGGTTGAAATTTTGGAAAAGTATTTTACAGTTGGAAATCATTGTGAAGATATAATTATTCAAGATTTAGAAAAACCAGTTTTAATATTTCGATTTAAGATTACGTACGATGATGGAGATGCAATAATTATTGATGTTGAAAAGTGGGAAAAAATATGTCGAAAATTGTTAAAGATGGAAAGAAAAAGTAGACGTATGAGATTTATAGGTTGTGCTTTAGTAAAAGGAAGTTTTAAATTAAAATTAAAGAAAAAAATACTAAAATACACTTTTATTTAATTATAGTAAACGAGGGCGTAGTTTGTTGCTAAAAGAAATTAACAAAATAAAAACAGATGTGGATTTATTAAACATAAATGACCATCTGTTTTTTTTGCTGTTTATGCACTTATAGTGATAAAATTTGCCTTTATTTTGTTGCTATGGCAACAGCTAAAGCAACAGTAGCTCCAACCATTGGGTTGTTACCCATGCCGATAAATCCCATCATGTCAACGTGTGCAGGAACTGAAGATGAACCTGCAAATTGTGCATCACCGTGCATTCTTCCCATAGTATCTGTCATACCATAAGATGCTGGACCTGCAGCAACATTATCTGGGTGAAGAGTTCTTCCTGTTCCACCACCTGAAGCAACACTGAAGTAGCTTTTATTAGTTTCATAACATTCCTTTTTGTATGTTCCTGCAACTGGGTGTTGGAAACGGGTAGGGTTAGTAGAGTTACCAGTGATTGAAACGTCAACTTGTTCGTGCATCATAATTGCAACACCTTCATTAACATCATTAGCACCGTATACTTTAACCTTTGCTCTATCGCCATCAGAGAAGCTTTTTTCTTGAATTATATTTAATTTTGCATTAGCGAAATCATATTCTGTTTCAACGTATGTAAAACCGTTAATTCTAGAAATAATATAAGCTGCATCTTTTCCTAAACCATTTAAAATAACTTTAAGTGGAGTTTTTCTTGCTTTGTTAGCAGTCATAGCAATACCGATAGCTCCTTCAGCTGCGGCGAAACTTTCGTGACCGGCTAAGAAACAGAAGCATTTTGTTTTTTCATCAAGAAGCATAGCGCCAAGGTTACCGTGACCTAAACCAACTTTTCTATGGTCTGCAACTGAACCGTGAACACAGAAAGCTTGCAAACCTTCACCGATATAATTAGCTGCTTCAATTGCATTTTTTGCACCAGCTTTAAGAGCAATAGCTGTTCCTAAAGTGTATGCCCAAATAGCATTTTCGAAACAAATTGTTTGAACACCTTTAACGATATCGTGAACATTGATACCTTTTTCATCACAAAGAGCTTTAGCTTCTTCAAGATTTTTAAAACCATATTTTTTAAGAGCGACATTGATGCCGTCCATTCTTTTTTCCATTCCTTCAAATTGCACCATATCTTACTCCTTTCTAGGGTCAATAATTTTAACAGCTTCGTTAAAACGACCATAAGTTTTAGTATTTTTCTTTAAAGCCTCGTTAACATCTTCACCGTTACGAATTGCTTCTAAGAATTTTCCTGTAGCAATATATTCGTAGCCAATGATTTCGTTGTTTTTATCAAGAGCTTGACGAGTAATGTATCCTTCAGCTGTGTTCATGTATCTAGGGCCTTTAAGTTCTGTTGAATACATTGTTCCAACTTGTGAGCATAAACCTTTTCCAAGATCTTCCATACCAGCACCGATTTCAAGGCCTTGGTCAGAAAATGCTGATTGAGTTCTACCATAAACGATTTGTAAAAATAGTTCACGCATAGCAACGTTTATTGCATCACAAACAAGGTCTGTGTTTAGTGCTTCTAAAAGTGTTTTACCTGGAAGGATTTCACTTGCCATAGCAGCAGAGTGTGTCATACCAGAGCAGCCGATAGTTTCTACTAGAGCTTCTCTTATAATACCGTCCTTAACGTTAAGTGTTAGTTTACATGCACCTTGTTGTGGAGCACAGGCACCAACACCGTGTGTTAAACCACTAATATCTTTAATTTCTTTTGAATGCACCCATTTGCCTTCTTCAGGTATTGGAGCATTTTCGTGCCTAGCGCCTTTAGCAACAGGGCACATTTCATTTACGTGTTTTGAAATGTTCATATATATACCTCGCATAAAATTCATACAATAAGTTTAACATTCTAAAGTCAAAAAGTAAAACTTTTATTGAGTTTTATTTTGAAATTTATTCTTTATGTGTTAAACTATAAATAACTTAAAGGGGGGAAGTATGGCTAAAAATTTACCTTATGTTGTAGTATCTGATATTTCAATGGTGGAAACAACTGTAAAAAAATCTCGTTTTATAGGTGTTGCTTTTCCTGTAAATAATATTGAGCAGGTTAAAGAGGCTCTAGGAAGCTTGCAAAAGAGCAATAAAGATGCAAAACACATCGCCTATGCTTATTTATTGGGTGAGGATTTTTCAATTGCAAGAAGTAATGATGATGGTGAACCAGCAGGAAGTGCAGGTGCACCTATTTATCAAGCAATAAGAGAAAAGAAAATAACAAATGTTTTGGTTGCTGTTGTAAGATATTTTGGTGGTATTGAACTAGGAAAATCAAGATTGACAAGAACATATTATAGTGCAGCCTTAAATGCTTTAGTTAATGCAAGAAAGAACAAAATGGTTTATTGTAATATTTTTGAAATGAAAGTTAGTTATGGTGACTATGGTGCTTTAGGTAAGGCTTTGCAAGAAAAGAACTGTCCAACAATTGATAAAAACTTTGATGAATCAATGCCAATGATTAAGTGTGCAGTTCCGGTTGATATAGCAGAAAAAGTTGTTGAAGATATAAGGTCGAAAATGAAAGATAGTGCCCAAATGATAAAGGTGGATACTATGTATTATAAGTTCCCATATAACGATTAGTATGATAATAACAGAAATTAGTCAACAAAGAAAAAAAGGAAGATATAATCTTTTTGTAGATGAAGTATTTTACAGCGGGCTTGGAGCAGAAGCAATAGTTAAAAACGGGCTTAAAGTTGGTCAAGAGATAACAAAAGATAAACTTGAAGAAATTGTTTCAGAATCTGAAGAGAGGTCTGCGTTTGAAAGAATTTTAACTATTATTTCTAAACAAATGCAGACAAAGTTTGAACTTCGTCAAAAGTTGTTAAAATATGGTTTTAGCGAAAGTGTTATACAAAATTCAATAAAGAAAGCTGAAGAGTATGGCTATGTTAATGATGGTCTTTATGCAAAGATGGTTGTAGATGCGAAGAAAAGCAAAAGTAAGATGGAAGTAAAATCTTTCTTGTTCAAAAAAGGGGTTAGTAACAATATAATTCAGGAAGAAACTGAAAAAATTGATGAAGAGCAAGAAAAAGAAAATACAATAAAACTTGCTGAAAAATATATGAAGAATAAAGAAATAAATCAAAAAACATTAGCGGGTTTGTATGGCTTTTTGTCTAGAAAAGGTTTTTCATCAGCTTCTGTTAGATATGCTTTAGAAAAATACAAGTTTGATGAGTTTGAGGAGTAGTATGGTTGGAATTGATATGGTTTTGGTTTCTAGAGTTTCTAAAGCTTTAGAAAACCAAGCTTTTTATGATAAGATACTAAATGAAGTAGAAAAAGAGTATATATTTACCAAAAGAAGAGCTAATAAAGATGTTGAGGCCAAGAGTGTATCTGGGCTTTATGCAGCAAAAGAAGCTGTTTTAAAAGCTTTTGGTGTTGGCATCACAAATGGTTATGGATTAAAAGATGTAACTATTGATCATACAGAGCTTGGAGCACCCATTGTTGTCCTTAGTGATAAGTTAAAAAAACTAATGAAAAAAAACAAAAAAAATGACATAAATTTGTCAATTTCGCATGATGGAGAATACGCCATCGCAATAGCTGTTTTTTCTTAAATTAAGCCACGAAAAATCGTGGTTTTTTTGTTGAAAAAAAATTAAAAAATCGGTATTGACAATGGGGGACATATATGGTAAAATATATTCACAAAAAGATAAAGCTATGTATTTGTAATGCTAGCTGACCAATTAATTTTAGCTAGCGTGAGGGAGGAAAATTACAATGGCTAACAACAAAACAAATAACAATTTAACAGTGAAGGCTTCTACTGGTGTATTAGATGGAAAAGAAACACTTCAAGAACAATTACTTTCTATTTTATCAACCATGGAAGAAATTACTTTAGGTAAAAAAGATAATGAAAAGTTTTTAGCTTTAACAGAGTTAATTAAAAAATCAACATTTGAAGTTAGAGATAATGGTATCTTTGTTGATGCAACTATAGAATTAAGAGAAAAGATTTCTAAAGCTTTAACTATAGAAGGTAGCAGTGAACCATTAATTACACCTGCAGATACAGAAAATCCAGAAAAATTAACAAAAGCAATAACAGACTATGTTGAAATTACTGATAAGGCGTTATCAACAATGAATGCTGGTTTCAATGTGGAAAGAGAAAGTTATGAAAAAACTATTGCTGAAGTTAGAAAAGAATTAGATGAAGCCAAGAAAAATGCTCAACCAAAAGTAAGTTCTTCTATCAACAACACAACAAAAAACAAGAAAGGAATATTAAGTTCTACTCCTGCTAAAATTGCAGCTGGTCTTGCTGGTGTTTTATTTATAGGTCAACTTGTTGGTATGGGCATCACTCACAACATTTGGGGTAAAGATAGAGATGCTTTAGCAAATGCTAATAATGAGCTTGGTGAAGTTGCTGGTATTTTAGGTGAAAACTATAAAGAAGGTGACGATATTTCTGAGGCTTTAAAAAATTATATAGATGGTTTACAAAGTACAGCAGGTGAAAATGCAGCATTAAAGGCTGAGAATGAAGCACTAAAAGAAGAAAATGCAGTGTTAAAAGCAGAAATTAATGAAGTTGCAGATATTTTAGAAGGTACTGATAAGGAAATCTCAATTGAAGGAACTGATATTTCTGCAGGTGTTGTAACTATAATTGAAAAATTATCAAAAGGTGAAGTTATTGTTTCTCCTGATGATGGTATTACACAAGAAAATGTTGACGAAGTTTACAATGTTGTATTAGAAGTTTTAGGTGAAATGGGAATTTCTGCAGAAGATTTGCAAGAAGGTGGAAAATTCTCAAGTGCATCTTTAAAATCAGCATTAACAGATATGGTTTCTGAAATTGCAGAAAATAATCAAATCGCATCAACTTATGTTGCAAAAGTTAGCGACATGCTTGGTAAAATTGTTAAAGAAGAAACAGAAGTTAATGGTGAAACTAATATTGTTTACTATACACTTACTGATTTTGCTACTAAAGAAGTTGAAGGTGAAGTTGTTAATCTTTCTAAAGTAGATGCATTATCTGAAGCTTGTGATTTTATCTATAAGCATTATTCAGAAAAATACAATAAGTTGGTTGAAGTATTTAATGAAACAGATGGTACAGCAGTCACTATTGAAGATTTTGACAGCATGGCAGAAGCACTTGATTGGATTTATGATCAATTAGCAGATATTGATATTAATCATGAAAAACTTGTTGAAGAAAATAATGAATTAAAAACTCAAATTGAAGGCCTAAAAACTCAAGTTGGTGAACTTGAAGCTGAAAACAAAGAACTTGAAGGCAAAGTTGATGATTTGGAAGATGCTTTAAATCAATCAGCAAATGCTGGTCAAGGTGGTTCAGGTAAAGATGAAACATCTACTGATAACGCTCCAGTGGGGGATAAAGAAGTAGACGAATCAACAACACCAGGTCAAGAAGAAGCTGACACAACAAAACAACCAGTTGGTGGATTTGAACCAGGAGTTTAATACAAAAAATAAAAACCAAAGAATTTAATCTTTGGTTTTTTTTATTGTTCAAATTCAACATTTTCAAAATGACTATTTATTGTTTTATAATAACTTTCTTCATTTAAGAATTTATTTTTTTCAGTTGGTAAATAAGTATAATCATAAATATCTTTAAATAAATATTTCAAGTCATTAGATATTTCTTGTTTAGGACTATTTATTTCTTCTCTTTTTTTATTATTGTAAAATTGTGCTAAAGCATCGCAAGAAATTGCATTTTGTTTTAAATATAAAAGGGTGCTATTTCTTGCATCAAGTTCGTCTAAACTAGATAAGTATTCAGAGTAACTTGTGGCATTGGGTTTTAAAAGTGCTGAAGAAATAGCTTTATCAAATTCTGTTTTAAATTCTTTGTCTAAACTTGCGAACTGAACTCTGTGTGTAGCCTCGTGAATAAGGGTTGTTAAAATTTGATAAGGCAAGCATTGATCATCAAATTTTCTTGCATTATCAATTAGATTAATTAAGTTTTTATTTATATTTATGCAACCTAAATTTGGGTTATATTCACCATAAGTTATAAAATCTTCATCAAATGTTAAATCGGCTAAATTTACACTACAACTTGAAACTTTGTTAGATTGTAAATATTCATTTACAACAGCTTGCATAAGAGCAACAATTTGGTCGTTGGAAAGTTTGTAGAAATTTTCTTTATTAAATAAAGATACTAATTCTTGCCTTGATAGGTTTTTAAATTCATCAGTATTTACAACAACTTTAGAGGTTGGAAAGTAATGAATATTTAAAGCCTTGTTAAGAGCAAAGAGTTTATAGTTTTCAAACTTTCTTTGAATATGGTAGTTTGTAATTGTTGTGTTTTGTGCAAAATTTTTGGTTCTTTTTATAGACTTTAAAACTTCTTGATTAGCTTTATTAAGTTTTTCTATTTGTTTTTTTATTTCACTAACTAAGTTTAAAAGCTTAGTTTTTTGTTTTTTTGTACTGTTTTTTGATAGAGAAACCAATAATGCAATAATATTTTCATTATTTTTATAGAAAAAGCTAGGGGCAAAATCAAACGATATTGATACACTTCCTGAGTTATCAGTATCATCATCAGTGTTTAAAAAAGCTTTTAAGTTTTTTTCTAAAGCCTTTAAATCATTATCAAATTTATATTTGTTTTCGCTTTGTTTTTCTATATTATCTATAAGAAAACTATATCTGCAGAAAGCATTTATGTACTTATTCATGTTTTTTCCTCTTATAAATAAAGTATATCATAAGATTTTATTTTTAACAATACAAATCTTTAAGAAAAATATAAACATAAAACACAATTATTTTTCATAACTTTTTAAGAGGTTAATTATGAAAAGAATAAAAAAATTATTTATATTTGTTTTTATTATGGTTTTTAGTGTTTCTATTTTTTCTTCATGTAATCCTTATAAAGAAATAAAAAAAGAAAGTAAAGGCCTAACAAGCTATAATATTGAAGCGGCTTTAGATGAAAAAACAATGACTGTTTCTGCAACAGAGAAAGTAAAAGTTGTTAATAGAACAAAGGCTATTTTAAATAAATTAAACTTTAATCTTTATGGCAGAGCTTTTAGGGAAGATGCCTTGGTTAGACCATGGACGAGTTTAAATGAAGGCAAATGTTTTCCTAGCGGGGTTAATTATGGAGATATGATAATAAAAACTGCAAAGGTAAATGGTAAAGATGTAAGTTTTGGATATGTTGGAGAAGATGATAATGCTTTAGAAATTAAACTAGAGAAAGAATTAGACCCTAAAGAGAGTGTTACAGTAGAATTGGAGTTTGATTTAAAGCTAGCACAATGTACACATAGGTTAGGGTACTATGCAAATAATATTAATTTAGGAAACTGGTTTCCAATACTTGCTATGTATGAAAAAGGAGAATTTATTATTGAACCGTATTATAGTACCGGTGATCCATTTTATAGTGATATAGCAAATTATAGTGTAAAATTAGTTTGCCCTAACGAATATAAAGTGTTTTCAACTGGGGTAGAAAGTGAAAAAAATAGTGGTAGTCATAAAATTACAGATATGAAAGCTTTGGCGGTAAGAGATTTTGCAATATTTTTAACAAAAGATGCTAATATAAAAACAAAAAAATATGAAGATACGTCTATTCGTTATGTTGGATATTCTAATGATGATAATGTGGATTATGCTTTGGGTGTGGCAAAAAAAGCGGTTAAATATTTTAGCGAAACTTTTGGCGAATATCCTTATGAAACCTTAGATATAGTAAAGGCTCCTTTTGTTCATGGGGGAATGGAATATCCGTCAGCAGTTATAATTTCTGAAACGATTACGGATAATTTTGATTTAGCAAAGGTAATAGTTCATGAAATAGCACACCAGTGGTGGTATGCTTTAGTTGGAAATAATGAAATTGATGAAGCTTGGCTTGATGAAAGTTTGGCTGAATATAGTACAATTTTATTCTTTGAAAACCATAAAGAATTTGATGTTACTTATGAAGAGCTTGTTAGCGAAGCCTTCGCATCATATACACTTTTTGCAGATATAGTTTCTTCACTTAATAAAAAGATAAATACCAGCATGCTACTAAAGGTAAATGAGTATGTTAGTGAATATGAATATTCATATATGATTTATGTTAGAGGTGTTTTAATGTTTGATAGCATTAGGCAGGTTGTTGGAGATAAAAAATTAATTAAAGGCTTTAAAAAATATTATAATAACTATAAGTTTAAAATAGCAACAAGCGATGATTTAATTATGTCAATTAAAAAAGCAACTGGTAAAAATATTGAAGGTGTAATGGATAGTTGGCTTAATGGTAAAACAATAATAGGTAATTTATAATATGAATAAATGATTGCAAAAATATTGTAATTGTGGTATATTCGCTAATATAAAGGTGAAAAAATGAGAGTAATAAATTTAGCTTCGGGCAGCAAAGGAAATTGCACGTTTATTGAAGCGGGTAACACAAGAATATTATTAGATGCAGGGCTTTCTGTTGCGGAAATTAATAGAAGGCTTGAGTTAATTGGTGAAAAGCCTGAAAATATAGATGCCGTGCTTTTGACCCATGAACATACAGACCATATAAAAGGGTTTAATGCTTTTTTAAAAAAATATAATGCAAGAGGTTATGTTCATGAACTTGTTGCGGAAAATTTGAAAGATACTTTAGACATGAATAAAATATCAACTATAACAAATTATTCATTTGGGATTAATGATGTTAGAATAATGCCTTTTGATTTACCACATGATAGTATAAGTTGTTTAGGGTATATGATTGAATATAAATCTAATAAGGTTTCATTTGCGACAGACCTTGGTTATATGCCAGAAAGAGCTATGAAGATAATTAAAGGCAGTGCTCTTGTATATATAGAATCCAACCATGATAAAAAATTAATGAGGGATTGTAAATATCCATATATTGTAAAGCAAAGAATAATGGGGGATAGAGGTCATTTATCTAACGAGCAGGCATCAAATATAATAATTGAGCTTGCTAAAAGCGGAACAAAACACTTTGTATTGTCCCATATATCAGAAAATAGCAACACTTTAGAGCAAGCATTTTTAACCAACGCTAGAGCTTTAGAGGAGGCTGGTTTTAGCTTAGAAAAAGATGTGTTTTTGAGATATTCAAGACAAGACAAACCTGGAAATAATTATAGATTTGGAGAATAATATGAACGATCAAGTATCAAATGAGGTAACAAAGTTGCCACTTATCAAAAGAAAGGAATTTAACCCCTTAGATAGTGCTTTTGCTTGCATATCATTTATAATAATGCAGCTTGTTTTTGATATTGTTTACGGTAATTTGCCTAATGTGATTAGACAAACCTTTGTTGTTGCACTTTTAGCATCATTTTTGGTTGAAGCAATTTTTATTCTTGCAGTGCTTCTAACAACGAAATCTAGAAAAGTAGAGTTCTTTAATGCAACTACACTTAATAAAAAAGTGGATTTTATAAGTATTTTGGTTGCTATAGGAATGTCTTTAATATGCTTAGTTACTTTTACTGGTTTAACAAATGTCTTTGTTTCTTTTTTAGAAAAACTTGGATATCAAAGTAATGCGAGTTTATCTGTTCCAAATTTTGAAACGTATTTATTATATGTGTTTTTGATTTGCATTTGCCCTGCAATTTTTGAAGATGTGTTGTTTAGGGGTTGCATTTTAAATGGGCTTAAAAAATTAGGAACGACAAAAGCAGTTTTAATTAGTGCTTTAATATTTATGTTAATGCATGGTGGCCCAGATCAAACTATTCACCAGTTTGTTTTAGGTATTGTTTTAGGCTATGCCTTAGTTTCTTCGGGAAGTGTTTGGGTTCCAATAACTATTCACTTTGTTAATAATTTTATTGCTTTAACAAGTGCTTATCTTACAAGGAATATGGAGGTTGGCGAGGCTTCTAATGTTTCGTGGGCACAACTTGGTATCTCGTTTGTTTATTCTATAGTTATGGCTTCTATTGGTGCTATGCTAATTTACTATTGTATAAAGTATTTGAAGAAAAGAAGAGAGCAACAAGAAAAATTAAATATAGAAGAAAAAGCAAGTGATGCAACAAAAGAAATAGACGAAAGTGTTAATAATAATGAAAGCAACTCTTTAACAAAATCTATTGAATTATCAGCTAAGGAAAAACAAGAAAAAACATATACTAAATTATTGTTTGCAGTTAGTGGTATATATTTAGTTGCAAGCTGGGTTTTAACTTTAATTAGTGGTTTAATATAAGAACGAATAATATTGCCTTCTACATATCATAATGTAGAGGGCAATTTATGAATTATAGTGAATTAGAAGCATTTTTATCTAAAAAAATAGAATATACAAGAACCGAAATAATAGGAATGACAGCTTTAAATAGATATATCTATTCTGTTTCTTTTGATTTTGGGCATAAGGACTGGGTGATAATTCAGGGCGCTATTCATGCAAGGGAGCACATCACTACAGATTTAATTTGTGAATTAATTAAAAATGTTTCTTTAAATTTTGAAAAATTTAAAGCTATGGGAACACCTAATATTGAGTTTATTCCAATGGTTAATCCGGACGGTGTAGAACTTTGTTATTATGGACTAAAGAGTGTTAAAGGGAGAAAGCAAAAATTATTATTAAGAAAAATAAATAACGGTAAAGATTTTTCTTTATATAAGGCTAATGCAAAAGGTGTAGATTTAAACACTAATTTTGATGCAAAGTGGGGTAGTGGAAGAGAAAACAAATTTAAGCCTTCTTCAAGTGATTATATTGGTGAAAGCCCGATGAGTGAATTAGAAGTTCAGGCTTTAGCTATGGAAACAATAAAGAAAAAACCAATATTTACAATTAGTTATCACGCAAAAGGTCAGGAGATATATTACAATTTTTATAACAAGCCAGAAAATTTTAAGAGAGATAAAAAAATAGCAAAAATTGTGGGTAGTACCCTGCATTACAAAATTAAAAACTTAGAAGCGGTTAGTGGTGGCGGATATAAAGACTGGTGTATTTTAAGGTTTGGCATACCAGCGGTTACCATAGAGGTTGGGAAAGATAGTTTTTCACACCCGATAGGTAGAGATTGTTTAGGTCAGATATATAACAGAAATAAAAATATAATAAAAATACTTAGTAAAATTACAAAGGAAATATATAAAAATGAAAAAAGAGTTTATGGAGCTTGCATTAAAGGAAGCAAAAAAAGCTTATAAAAAAGACGAAGTGCCGGTTGGAGCGGTTATTGTTTTAGATAATAAAGTTATCGCTAAAGCTTATAACACAAGGGAAAGAAGTAAAGACGCAACCAACCATGCAGAGATTATAGCTATAAAAAAAGCTTGCAAGAAAGTCAAAGACTTTAGGCTTTTAGATGCAGAAATGTATGTAACTCTTGAGCCTTGTTTAATGTGCTTAGGTGCAATTTTAAATGCAAGAATAAAAAAAGTTTATTTTGGTGCAAGTGTAAATAAAGAAAATGCCTTAACTACAAAAGAGATAATTGATAGGGCGGAATTAAACCATAAAACAGAGATTGAGGGTGGTCTTTTACAAGAAGAGTGCTCAAACCTTGTTTCATGTTATTTTAAGAACAAACGTAAAACTAAAAAACAAGTATAAAAAATTGACAAACTCGTAATTATTATTTAAAATTACGAGTATGGAAAAGATATATAATATTACAGAAACAGAAACAAAGGTAGAAGAAACTACCGACTTTTTTGATTTAAAAATTTTAACAGACGGTAATGAAACTGAGACTAAGAAGCTTAAAAGAGATGACGATGATGTTAGTGTCTGTTGTTTTGTGCTTTTAACAAACTCGGAAGAAATGAAAGCAGAAGCTGGAAGCTATAATGTAGATTTACTAGGAAACCCTATGTATCAATATGTTGTTAGAGCTTGTCCAACAGTTCCTGCTTGTTTAGAGTTTGACGAAAAAGAGGGCACTGTTATTGGCACTATTAAGCCATATTTAAAAGATACCGAATATAGTTTGGTATTATTTTCTGATACACCTTTAATGACAAAAGCAAATATTTTAAATATTTTAGATTTTGTTAAAACTAAAGATTTAAACGTTTGTAAATTAACTCGTGGTTGGGTGTTTAAAAATGATTACATAAAGAGGGTCCAAGAAATTTATGCGCCATCTACTTACTATTTTGAAGAAGAAGATTTTTTAATGGCGTCAAACTATAAACAACTTCACTTAATAAGCGAAATATTAAAAAATAGAATTATAACTTATCACATGCGAAATGGGGTTTATTTTAAAGACCCAGATAATCTATATATTGAAGCAAATGTGGCTATTGGAAAAGGTACAGTTGTTGAGCCTTTTGTTAGCCTTACTAAAAACACAAGTATTGGTCAAAATGTATTTATTGGCGCATTCTCTGCACTTAAAAATGCTCAAGTTCTAGACGGAGCAAAGATAGAGGGTGCTTATATTGATGGCGGAGTTGTGATGCAAAGAGCTGTTATAAAGGCAAATACAAAAATCTTGTCACAAACAGCTATTAAAGAGGGCTCTCAAGTATTTGAAGATAGTGTTTTATCAAATGCTATAATAGGTGAATACTCAATGGTGGGAAGAAACACAATTATCAATTACTTGCAGTCGGGCGAAAAGGTAACAATTGGGGATAACTGTAAGATTATTGGTGATGAAAAAGCTGTTGTTTCTTTGCAAAAAGGTGCTACCATAAAAGATATGGTTTCTTTATTACCGGGAGTAACAATTAAAGAAGATATGATTGTTAATTTTGGTGAAACTGTTGGTAAAGAGGGCAGAAAAAATGGCTAAATTGATAGTTGGACTTGGAAATATTGGAAAGGAATACGAAAACACCAAGCATAACATGGGCTTTATGGTTGTAGATTTAGTTGGTGAAAGTTTAAATATTCAAATTAAAAAAAATATATGTTCAAGTTTAGTTGGTGAAGCCAATATTGATGGTGAAAAAGTAATACTTGCAAAACCAACAACTTATATGAATTTAAGTGGTGTTGCAGTTAAGAGTTTAGTTAAAAAATTTAATATTGACATAACTAAAGATTTATTTATAATTAGTGATGATATTGATTTGCCTATATCTAAGGTTCGTGTCAGGGTTAAAGGTAGTGCAGGAACTCATAACGGTTTAAGAAATATTGTTAAGGAGCTTAGTAGTGAAGATTTTCCAAGATTAAGAATTGGTGTTGGAAAACCTCATAGTCAAGAAGCTTTAGTAGATTTTGTTTTAGCTAAAGCACATAAAGGAAAAGAACTTGATGAGGGGCTAGAGAAAGGCAAAGAAGCTAGCATTATGTTTATTCAAGGTAAAAGCTTTGATGAGATAATGCAAAAAGTGAATTAATATGAGAAACTTTTTTGACTTAAAAAATATTAGTCCAAGGTATAAGGAATTTTATGAAAGGGTAGAACTAGAAAAATCTAGTTCTATTTTTGGTGCTGTCGAACCTTTAAAAATAGCAATTTCAGCAGGTTTTAAAGAAAAAATTATTTATGTTACTTCAGATTATCTTACAGCAACAAAGTGTTATGAGATGTTTTATAATATTTATGGGGATAAAGCATGTTTGTTAAAACCAGCTCCAGATAATCTTTTATATGTAAAAGCAAAGAGTTTAGAAACACTTCAAGAAAACTCAATTAAGCTTTCAAAAATTGCAAGTGGTGATATTGATGTTGTTGTGTTGCCAATAAGTGCCTTGATGGCTTATTATCCAACAAAAGAAGTTCTTAAAAAAAGTATTATCAATTTAAAAAATGGTCAAAGATATAATCTAATAAAACTTAAAGAAAATCTTATATCTGCGGGTTATACAAAACAAGATTTAGTTCATGAACCGGGTCAGTTTTCTTTAAGAGGAGATATTTTAGATGTTTATCCAATAAACAGCGACACTCTTTATAGAGTGGAATTTTTTGATGAGGATATAGAAGCAATAAGCGAAATAGATGGCTCATCTATGAAAAAAGGAAAGAGTGTAGATAAAATTGATATTTATGCTTGTAAAAATATTTTTATTGATGATAAAGAGAAAACTGAAATTTGCAATTTTTTACAAAAGAGCAAAGAAAAAAAGTTTGATGATAATGTAACAAAAGAAGAATACACAAAAGTTTTAAATGACTTACTATTTAAACTTGATAATGAGAGTGGTGGATATAGCTTAGATTATATTATGCCTCTTGTAAAAAATAAGGCATGCTTATTTGATTATTTTAGTGATTTTGTCGTTGTTATTGATGAATGTAAAATGGTTTACGATGATGGTAAAACCTTTGATAAGGATTTATCACAAAGGATTAAAGAATTAAATAAGTCTGGTGCAATTTTGACCACTGAAAACAATTTTGTGCCTTTTGAAAAAATAGTGAAAACGCTAACCGAAAACAAGTGTGTTGTGTTTCAAAAAATTACAAATACAAATAGATTTTTTGAGCCAAAAGTTGTTTTTGATATAAAATCAAGTCCGCTCACAAGATATACTCATAGCATAAAAGATTTAGCTTTAGATTTAAAGAAAAATGATTTTAATGGCTATAGAAATATATTGTTTGCAAGAAACAAAGAAGATGCAAAAAGAATTCAAACAACTCTTTCTAATTATGAAGTTGAGTATAATATAAAAAATGCGAAAGCTTTATCTACACTTAATGATTGTATTTTAGAAGTTGAATTTGCTTCAGGTTTTATTTTGCCAGAAGAAAAAATTTGTGTTATTGGTACTTATGATTTTCTGCCAAGAAAATCTAAGGAAAACAAGTTAAGAGCATCAAGGTCTAACGTCTTTTCAGTTCCAAAAGTGGGTGACTATGTTGTGCATAGTTTCCATGGTATTGGTGTGTGTGAAGGGGTGCAAAAATTATCTGGTAATTTTGGCACAAAGGACTATGTTGTTGTAAGGTATCGTGATAATGATACTTTGTATGTTCCTATTGACCAAATGGATATGCTTGATAAATTTTCTGGTGCAGAAACGCCAAAAAGATTGAGTAAAATTGGTGGAACAGAATTTGCTAAAGTAAAAGATAAAGTTAAAGCATCTGTTAGAAACTTAGCGTTTGATTTGCT
>JAZSJW010000016.1:0-48223 GCA_045534555.1 Clostridia bacterium | reverse complement strand
ATGTCACTTCTAGCATTTATTTTTTTGCGTTTAATGGTGTTAGGCAGGCGATAGCAATATGTTTTATATTATATGGAATTTATGCTATAAATAAAAATAAATGTAAGAATTGGTGGATATATTTATTATTTGTTATAGTGGCAAGCTTGTTCCATATGTCTGCATTAATATTTATTCCAATAATTTTTGTTTTTTATTGTGATTTAGATTGGTTTAAATCATTAATAATGTTGAGTGTAATTACAATAATAATGTTGTTTGCCAAACCAATTATAAGTTTTTTGGTTGAAAATTTTAATATAAAATATTTAGAAAAATATGTGAATTCTTCTTATTATAATGAGAAGGTTGATTTGAACTCAATTTTATTAACTTGCGGTTATATATTTATTGCGGTATTTATTTTAGTATATGAAAAGTTGCAAAAAGTTAAGCTGGAAAAAACGTGGGTAAAAAATGTATTTATAATAGCAGTAGTAACAAGATTCTGTTCATTATTTGGAACTTTTCCATATCTATTTACAAGAGTATTTGATTTGTTTAGTTGGTCATTAATTTTATTAATACCAGAATTGATAATAATTATTAAGAATAAAAAATTAAAAACCATTATTTATATTGCTGTTTTTGCTGCATTTTTGTTTTTGTTTATTGTTCAAATATTCGTTTTAAAAAATGCAGATATATTTCCATACAAATTTATTTTTTGGGGGTAAATATGAAGCTTTCTATAATAATACCTATATATAATGTTGAAAACTACTTGGAAAAATGTGTTTCTTCTTTAGTTAACCAAAACTTAATTGACACGGAAATAATACTAGTTGATGATGGATCTACTGATAATAGCGGTAAAATTGCTGACGAGCTTGCAAAAAAATATGAAATTGTAAATTGTTATCATAAAAAAAATGGTGGTTTAAGTGATGCTAGAAATTTCGGCATAAATAAAGCACAGGGTGAATACTTAATTTTTATTGATAGTGATGATTATGTGGATAATAATTTTACGCAAGTATATCAACATTTAGATAAAGATATGGATTTAGTTTTGTTCGGTGTGAGCGTTGAATTTGCTAATAAAGTAAAAGTAGTAAAATATAAAAGAAATGAGGAAATCCTGGATAAACAGTCTATAGTTAATAAATGTCTTGAGATATGCACAAAAAAGAATAGTGCATGTATGAAGGCAATTAAAAGAAAAGTTGTGGTTGAAAATAATTTGTATTTTCAAAATGGTTATACAGAAGATTTTAATTGGTTTGGAAGAATAATTGGTTATATTAACACCGCAATTATAACGGATTTAGTGTATTATCATTATGTTGCAGAAAGAGAAGGTTCTATCATGAACACTTTTAAAAAGTCTAAGTTTTATGATGTAATTAATCACGCTAAATCAATATTATTAGAAACGGAAAAGTTAAATTTAAGTAAGAAAGAAATAAAAAGAATTAAACAATATGTAGGTTTTAATATTTTAAGCAATTTTAGAAATATCAAACATTTAATTGATGAAGAACAAGATGAAATTGTTAAGTTGTTAAAAGAGAATTATGATTTAATAAAACATCAAAAACCAATCATAATGAAAGTGTTTTTATTTGTTGCAAAAATTATGGGATTCAAAAAAACATACAAATTAATTTAAAAAGGAAAATATATGATACCAAAAGTGATTCACTATATTTGGTTGGGAGGAAAACCCCTACCTAAAATAGCAAAAAAATGTATTAAAAGTTGGAAAAAGTTTTGTCCTGACTATGAGATAAAACGATGGGATGAAAGTAATTTGGATTTAAATAAATATCAATTTGCAAAAGAGGCATATGAAGCAAAAAAATTTGCTTTTGTTTCCGATGTTTTTAGAACGGAAATATTATACAATTGTGGTGGTGTTTATTTTGATATTGATGTTGAATTGATAAAAAGCATAGACAAATTAATTGATAATTATGATTGTGTTATGGCATTTGAAGATGGAGAATATATTGCTCCAGGGTTGGTTTTTGCATCAAAAGAACATAATGAAGATTTAAAAAATATTTTAGAAAATTATATGAATTTAAAATATGATAAAAACAGATTGTCGGATATAACGGTTTGTCGTATATATACAGAATATTACAAAACAAAAGGTTTGTTACAAAAAGATGTTACTCAAGTTTTTGATAAAAATATTTGTTATGCTTCGGAATATTTTTGTCCTATCGATTATAAAACGATGAGGAAAACCATAACAAAAAATACACATGCAATACATTGGTATTGTGGATCTTGGCTTAGTTTGAAACAGAGAATAAAAAAAACATTAAAAAAGTTATTAATGTTAGCTTCCTTTTGTTCTAACTCAAAAAAGAGAATAAATAATTATGAAAAATAAAGTCTTACTAGGTAATACAATAATGATGTATATATTGAGTATAGCTAAATTGGTTATACCTCTTGTTTCTTTGCCTTATTTAACAAGAGTTTTGTCTGTTGACTGTTATGGAAGTGTGTCTTTTGTTAAAAGTATAATAACTTATTTGCAAATTATTGTTGATTTTGGTTTTTTGCTTTCAGGAACTAAAGATTTAATTAAAACACTTGATAATAAAGAAGAAACAAGTAAAAAAATAGGAAATACTCTATATGCACAACTTCTGCTCTGCTTACTTTCTATTGTTATAATGCTCATATGTGTGCTTTGTTTTGATATTTTAAAAGGTTATGAATTATATGCGATACTTTCTTTAGTTACTGTAATTTTAACAGTTTTCTTGTTTGAATATGTTTTTAAAGCATATGAACAAATGGGTAAAATTGCAATCAGATATGTTTTAATGAAAGTTGTTGCTTTAATTTTAACATTAATTTTTGTTAAAGGAGACAAAGATATATATTTAATACCAATTTTTGACATTATTTCTTCAATTATTGCGATAATAATGGTGGTTTTCCAAATTAAAAAATTAGGTGTTAAATGTGAATTTAGTTTTAGAAGAATTAAAGAGGCTTTAAATTCGTTAAAAGATTCTTTTATTTATTTTATATCTAATGCTGCGACAACAGCTTTTACTGCTTTAAATACATTGATTATCGGATTTGCATTAACAAAATCAGATATTGCTTATTGGAGTGTTACGATGCAGTTAGTTGGGGTCGTACAGACTTTATATAATCCGATAATTAGTAGTGTGTTTCCAACAATGGTGAAAGAAAAAGATTTAAAAATTATTCATAAGATAATGTTAATTTATATGCCAGTTATTCTAATAGGTTGTATATGTATTATGTTATTTGGAGATTGGGCTATAGGATTAGTGTTTACAGAAAAATATTTAATGTCATCAACATTATTAAAATATTTAATTCCATTATTAATTCTTTCTTTTCCAGCAATGCTTTATGGTTGGCCATGTTTAGGGGCTATTGACAAACAAAAAGCAACATCGTTTTCGACGATTGTTAGTTCTTTAGTTCAAGTTTGTGGTTTAATATTATTATTAATTATAGATCAATTTACATTATTAAACATATGTATTGTTAGGTGTGTTACAGAACTTTGTTTATGTTCAATTAGAATGTTTATTGTATATAAAAATAAGAATTTATTTGAAAGAGTAATTGTAGTAAATAATGATAATAATGAGAACGTTGAAGATTTTGTTAATAACGAAAACAAAAAGGAGAATATTTAATATTCTCCTTTAATCTTTTTTATATATTTTTATATCATGGTGTGGAATTTGTTTTTCTATTGGTGGGGGTGTCATATAATCACCATATAAGGCGGTTAAATAAGTGTCATAGTTTATTAGCATTGGAAATTTTGAATCTTCAAATTTGATTTCTGTAAGTTCTTCATACATTCTTTTATCAAACAACTCTTTTAGGCCATATACACCACAGTAAACAAGAACATTATTTGATTTTTCGTAGTCAAACTTTTGAGTAAGTGTTTCATGTTTCTTTAACCAATATTTCCAACCGAGAAGTTTTGCATATGTATATGCACAATATTTTATTAAATTTCTTAAAGAGCCTTTAGTGCTTTTTATATATTTTTTTGCTGATGAGACCCAGATCATTGAGGCATAAAAGTTTACTTTTTTGATAATTTTGTTTGCTTTACTTTTATCAATGCCATCTGCAGGAAAAACATCGACAAAAACACCTAAATCAGGGTTATTAATAAATTCTCCTTCTGTTAATGTAGTTGAAAGATCAACAACTTTTGCAAAACGATAGCAATAATTTGGAAAGTTTTTACCGTGGTGGAGACACTTAAATTGCTTAGACTCGGTTTTATCCATAATCTCTAAAAATTTATTATAGTTAGGGCGAGTCATTGTGATATCAATGTCGTCATCCCAAGGAATAAACCCGCCATGGCGAACTGCGCCAAGTGCTGTTCCACCAGCAAGAAAATATTGAATATTATTTTCCTTACATACTTTATCAATATATTTTAAAATGTTCAAAGAAATACTTTGTACTTCTTTTATATCTGTAATTTCTCTCATTATTTTATCCTATTTATATACATTTTTTAATACATTAAAAGTTTTTTCTATTCCTTCTTGTATGTTAACTTTAGGTTTCCATCCAAGATTCTCTAATTTATTTGTCGGTAATATTGCATTTTTTACTCTTGTGTAGCCTAGTTTTTCTATATCGCTTGGTAAATCAAATACGACTTTTTTATTGTTGAGGTTAGAAACAATTTCTGCAATTTCCTTTAAACTTGGAGTGCTATTTGTGTTACTTATGTTATAAGCATTTGCAGGTTCTCCATCTTTTAGCAATTTAAATATTGCACTAACAGAATCTGAAACGTAACAATATGATAATAGTTGGTCTCCTTTACTTTTCAAAACGATATCTTCATTATTTAATGCGTTTTTTAAGAATTGAGATAATGCCTTACTGTCTTTAATGAGCATCGTTGGCCCGTAAATTCTACAAAATCTACCAATTAAACAATCAATATTATATTCTTGATTATAGGAAATGCATAAGGTTTCAGTAGCTCTTTTGCTTTCGTTATAACAAGATCTTATGTCGAGTGTGTCAACGATACCTTTGTTTGTCTCGGTCATTATTTCATCACTTGTTCCATATATTTCTGAAGAAGAAGCAAAGAAAAATCTCTTAGTTTTGTGTTTTTTTGCCAAATCCAATAAAGTCTTTGAACCAATAAAATTCATTAACATAGTTTCCACAGGGCTTTTTGCATAATTGTGGGCATCGGAAAAACTTGCAAGATGAAGAATATAATCGAATTGCTCCTCTAAGTTTAAATTGTTTGTTAAATCACACTCATGAAATCTTAGCCTAGAATCTTCTTTAAAATATACAAATCTGTTTTTAGCCTTATCAATATTCGTTGTTAGGCAACATATATCAACGTTAAAATTTTCTTTAATTAAAATAGAATCAATTAAATAAGAGCCAATTAATCCAGTTCCACCGGAAATTAATATTTTTGAATCTTGTAAAAAATCAATATCTATTTCTTTAGAAAATTGTTTTATTTCAGTTAAATATTCTTCGCAGTATATCATTAATTTTCTCCTGTCTCGATAAGTCCTTTGAATAGTTCAATATCATCTTTTACGGTAATTTTAAAGTTCTTTTCACTCCCGTTAACAAAGTTAATTTCTTCATTATAAGCATGAAGAAGAGAACAGAATGCAACACTTGAAATTAAATTATCGTTTTGTGCTTTATTATACAGATTTTTAACCTTCTCAAAAGGTGCTGCATGCGGTGTTTGGGTTCTTAGTAGGTTATCTCTGTTCAAAAGTTTTATGTTGGATGCGTTTTCTTTCTCAAAAACAACTTCAGTTGTTGGAATTGCTGTTATAGCATTACCTTTACTTTTAGCAGTAAAAATACAATCTGAAATTATATCTTTATCTATACCAGGTCTGTTGCCATCATGGATTAAAATTATATCGTCAGCTTTGGCAATTTTTTCAATTGCGTTAATACCATTTTTTATCGATTCAAAACCAGTTTTGCCTCCAAGAACAATTTTTTCAAGTTTTGTAATTCCGAATTGTTTTGCATACGAACCTAAACAGTTTTCCCAGCCTTCAAGACAAGTAACAACAATTTTATCAATTTCTGGGTGTTTTTGAAATTTTTCTAAAGTGTAAATAATAATAGGCTTGTCTTTAATGCTGATAAATTGTTTAGGAATGTATTGATGTGTTCTTGATCCAGTTCCAGCCGCTGTTAATAATACAATATTTGCCATATATAAACCTCTATAAGTTAATTATTATAATAATATAATACACCTTTAATTAAAATTAATCAAATGTAATTAAAAAACAATTTAATATCTAAACTTTTTTTATAAATCATTTCTTTTATGGTGAATTGTGTGATATACTATATAAAATACACAATTCACTTTTTTATTTGGAGCAGTTATGGAACAAGAATTAAAAAAGATACCAAATCATTTAGGATTAATCATTGATGGTAATGGAAGATGGGCTAAAAGAAGAGGTCTTCCAAGAAGTATGGGGCATAAAAAAGGCTTTGCAACCTTAGAAAAAATTGTTAAGGAATGTTTCTATACTTATAATATTTCTTCTGTCAGTGTTTATGCTTTTTCAACAGAGAATTGGAATAGACCACAACCAGAAGTTGATTATCTTATGGAAATTTTTAGAAAACAATTAAGATCTAGGTTTGCTAAAAAGTATCCTGATGTTCGTTTTAATCTTTGTGGAGAAATTGATGGCCTTCCTGAAGATATTCGAAAATTATCTAAAAAACTCATGGACGAAACTAGAGTGGGTAAAAAATACACACTAAATATGTGTATCAACTATAGTGGTCAACATGAACTAGTTCATGCAGTTAATGAAATTATTAAAGAGGGAATTACTGAAGTTAATAAAGATGTGATTGCAAATCATCTTTATACAAAAGGTCAACAACCTTTAGACTTTATCATTAGAACTAGTGGGGAACAACGTCTAAGCAACTTTATGCTTTGGCAAGCTGCATATGCAGAGTTTTATTTCCCTAGTGTGCATTGGCCTGCATTCACAAAAAAACACTTACACAAATCCCTTTTAGAATATCAAAGTAGAGATAGAAGATTCGGTGCGATAAAAGAATAATATGAATACAAGCGAAGTAAAACAAACTAATAAATTTATAGAATTCTATAAAAAATATTCATTTGTATTAAACTGTGCTATTTTAAGTGTGCTATTCATGGCGAATTGTTTTTTGCCATGGTTCACATTCATAGCACATTCTTTTTTGCTTGCACTTGTTTTAGTTTGTAATATAAAAAATGCAATTTCATATTTATTCTTTACATTTGTGTTTAACAGTCTTTATTTACCATATAGTGCAATAATTTTTGCATTATGTGTTGCTGTTATGATGGTAAAACTAATTGTTATAAAATATAGAGAAGATAAATCCAACTTTGTTATAAGTAATAAAACATTAATTGTTTATTTATTATTTGTTATATATATATTATTTCCTTTAGGAAGAGAAGTTGATTTTATTTATTTTGAAAAGGCTTTCTATTTAGCAGGAGCACCAATACTTCTATATTTATTTGCGAAATTTTCAAAAGAATTTAACTTAAGGCATAATTTAAGAATTATGCTTTACGGTTTATTGGTTTCCTGCTTATTGTCTGCATTTAGATTTGTTTCACCATATTTACAAGAGGCTATATTACCATTCACGGTTGATGAAATTATAAGATACTCAGCATTATATGCAAATCCAAATACTTTGGCTATGAACTGTGAAATTTGTTTAAGTTTAATGTCCTTTTTTGTTATTAAAAACAAGGCAGAACTTAAAGACACTATAACATTTTTATTATTCTTATTTATTGGTTGTTTTACATTATCTAAAACATTTATGATTATATCTAGTTTTAATCTTATAATTTTGGCAATATTTGCAATTAAAGAAAGATCTAAAAATATTGGATATTTAATTTTAGGATTTGTTGTTGGTATAGGATTAATTTTAATTATAAGACCAGAAATAATATTAACATGGGTGGAGCGTTTATTTATTGGCGAAAGCAAAACTTCAAGCTTTAAAGAATTACTCAACAAGTTAACTACAGGAAGATTTGAACTTTGGGTTGCTTACTTAACATCAATGGTGAATAGTCCAATATCCTTTGTTTTTGGAAAAGGGTTAAGTGCACCGGTATTAAAAGAATATAGTCCGCATAATTTATATTTAAGCGTGCTTTATCAAATTGGAGCAGTTGGAATTATACTTTGTGTTTTAACAATAGTATTTATGCTAAAAGATGCAAGAAGAGGCAGGGATAAAATGAGTAAGGCATATTTAATTCCTTTGTTATCTTTTGCATTACTTGCTTTAGTAGAAGATTTGATGTTTTATGTTTTCTAAAGGAGTTAAAAAATGATAGAAACAATTAGTGAATTTATTGTAGATTTGTTTCAAGATAATGTTGTTTTAGCGACAATGTTTATTTCTATGATACCTCTTTTTGAACTTAAAGTTGGAATTCCATTTGGCATGAATTCGGATTTTTGGATAAAACCTCTTGCCGCATGGCCTGCATTATTTTCAGCAATAGCAGGGGGATTTATTGTAACAATAATTTTAGCTATAATATTTAAGCCTATATATGAAAAAGTTAAAGACAAAAAATTCTTCAAATCATTTATAAGTTTTTTTACGTCCAGTGCTTTAAAAAAATCTGAAGAGGTAAACCAAAAAACAGAACAAGAGCAATCTAAAAATAAATTGTGGATTAAGCTACTTAGTGTTTTCTTATTTGTTGCAATTCCAGTTCCAGGGACAGGCGTTTATACAGGAACAGTTTTGGCTGTATTTTTAGGTCTTAATTTCTGGCAAACTGTTTTAATGGTTACTGTAGGTAACGTATTAGCGGGTATTATAATAATGTTTATTTGTGCAATTTTTCCAAGCTTCACAACAATTATTATTTATATCTTTGTTTCAATTATCTTAGTATATTTAATATATAGACTAATAGTTCATTTTATAAATAAGAAAAATAATAAAAACAAAGCAGAGGTAGAAGCTCAAGAAATTAAAAACACTGAAAAAAACTAAAATAAAAAAAGGCTTTTCGTTTGAAAAGTCTTTTTTTTATTGTCTATTTTATTTCTTCCTCTTTTAGATTATCACTTTGTAATTTGTTTATGTTATATTGTTCTTTATAACAATTTATATCATCATTAAAGCATCTAATTAAAAAACCAAGTAATAACATAAAGAATGGGTAGGTATGTGGCATTGTGTTTCCAAAAAAGGCACTAACACAATAAGCGAATGACGATATTAATAAAACAGATGTTAAAGAAGATAATGCTTTTCTATATTTTATTGTTTTTACTAATATTACAATAAAACAAGATAAATAAATTAACATAGCTGGTATTCCCCATACTTGAGCGAATTGTAAATACTCGTTATGAGGTCTAAGAAGAACATTACCTGTTCCAATAATTGGACTTTGAGCAATTTCCTTAAATGCGGATAGCCATAAGCCCCATCTGGTTGTTCCTGCAAGCTTTGCTTCTTCACTTGTCGGGTCTTTTATGATTTTTCCGGTTTCTTTACCTAGTTGACTTACTTGTTGCCCCAAAAATGTATATGAACTGTTAAAAAATTCAGCAACAAAAACGGTGATTATTGTTATACAAACAAATGAAATTAATGGAATAAAATACTTAAACTTAATTTTGCCTTTAATAAGCCATAAAACAAAAGGAAGAATAATTAGTGTAACAAATATGGCGAGTAAAGAACCTAATGTATTTGTTAAACAAAGAATAAAACTTAAAAAAACAAAAGATAATCCGCTAAATATTTTGAGCCATAATTTTTTCGCAACACAGAACAGAGTTGATGATACACCAATAAAAAGTGTTAAATAGTATGCTATATGATTGCTATTTAAAAACATTCCAGCCCATGTAGAGCTTTTGTGTTTATGGAAAAATATTTTATCGCCCAGAGGGTCAATAATTGTTAATAGACTTAGTATGAGAGAGAAAATTAAACAAATAAATATTATGTTTTTAATTATTTTTCTGTCTTTAATAAAGAATGCTGAAACTAAAACGATAAAGTAGTAGATAAATAAGAAAATACCTTCACTTATGCCGAGCGGTTTAATTATTGTTGCCATAGCTTTACTTCCACCAAATATTAAGTGTTGAAGAAGGGTTGCGATTATAGCCCATATAATAAAACCTAAGAAAATAAACAGTTCGGGATAGTGTTTTATTGTTGTCTTTATAGTGGTTAATGATTTTTGTTTCCTTATAACAGCAATCATATCTATACTGAGGAAAACAAAAGGTATTAGTAATATGAGAATATAAAATTGACCACTTAACATTCCTAGTACAGGAAGGGTTCCTGTAGAAATGTTAAAAATTGTTGCTATTAATATTGCAATAAGTGGCATAAAAGAAATGTAATAGCATGTGAACAAACTTGACCATAAGCCATTATATTCTTTAAAACTCGTAAGTAAATTGTTTCTTTTTGCTAAATTTTGACTGTTGTGAACTTTATCCACTATATGCCCCTTTTAATCTTTTTAATAAGGATACCATTTACTTGTATAAAAGTCAAACTATCACAAAAAAGTTAATAAAAAAGGAGGGGTTATTCCTCTTTTTTTATTATACTGGCTGTGTTTGAAGTTTTGTTAATTGTTAAATTATCTGTTTCGGTTTCAATTTCTAGATTTCCTTCAATATTTAAAACTAAGCCATTAAAGTTGAGCGGTGCATTACCGTGAATATATAAACTGGTTGTATTTAGTGCTGTTAATGGAGTTTCTGGTAAAGTTATTAATTCTTGCTCTTTTTGTGCAAAAAGTTTAAATAAACTATTTATTTTGTTTTGATGATTTTCGATAGCATTGACGAATTCATTTATAGAACTTGTTGCAAAATATGAGTATGACAATGGGTCAGTAGAATAGTCTATTGAAATTAACTGATTACTTATATCATGTAAAGAAAAACTATTTTCATCAAACAAATTACTTTCATTAACTGTGATGTTTTGAAATTCTCCATCTTTATTTCTTTTTATTATCACTGCAGATGAATTTTCATTTGCTAAATAAGTTTCGAAGTTGTTTCCTTTAATAATAATTGGCATAGTGTTTTCTGAATTAGAGGAACGGGATATTACTAAACCGCTTGCAGAGTTGTCTGCATTTTCAAGAGAACTAAGTCCAATAATGTTAGATTTCAAGATTAATCCGCCGTCAATAAGGTTAATACCAACAGTTGTGTCGTTATTTAGTCCATTTTTGTTAGTTCCATCATGAATTATTTCAAGGTTTTCTATTGTTACAGAATCTTCATTTCCATCTAAATCAATTGTAAGGCTTCCATAAAACTTTGGTTTTGTTTGGTTTGAGCTAGATATGCCTTTTAATGTCACAGGTTTAGTTATTACAACATTTTTATTATCTTTTATATCATTACGAATTTCTATAGTGTCTCCACTTTTTGCGTTTTTTACAGCTTCTGTTAAAGATGTGTAGTTAACGTCATTAATCATGGCTTTTTGATGATTGTTATTTATTTCGCTTTTACTATCACAAGACGGAAGAATTAAAGTTGAACAAAATATTAAAATTAGATATAAAGAAAATTTAAGAATTTTTTTCATACAAACTCCTTTATATTAGTTTATTTCTTTTTAGTGTTTTTATTCACGTAGTGTACACTTGTTAAAATCCCTAAAAGGATTGACTTTTTATTGCTTTGGGGTTAAACTTAAATCACAATAATATAAACTATAAAAAAGGAGTTCTATGGCTAATTACACTTTAATTACAGGAGCTACAGGTGGTCTTGGAAATGCGTTTGTTTACGAGTGCGCAAAACGTGGTGATAATCTTGTTTTGACAGGAACAAATAAAACCAAGTTAGAGGCAATCACAAATAAAGTAAAGGAAGAATTTCCTCAAATTTTAGTCCTAAGTAAAACTTGTGATTTATCAAGTGAAGAAGATAGAATAACTTTCTTTAAGTTTTTAAAAGATGAAAATGTTAATGTAAATTTTTTAATTAACAATGCGGGTTATATTATTGAGGGTGAATTCCTTTCACATGACGATAAGGAGATTTTGAAAGCTATAAGAGTGAATGTTGAGGGTACTGTAGACGTCACTCAAAAAGTTATAAAGAATAGAAATAAAGACATTCCTTTAAATATTATTACGGTGGCAAGCATGGCGGGTTATTATCCAATGCCATATATGGCAACTTATGCAGCGACTAAAGCTATGCTTAAAAACTTCATGCAAGCAATTAATTATGAGATGAAGGGGAAGAATGTTTTTATAACAACAGTTTGCCCTTCAGGAATACCAACAACAGATGCTATGAAAGAAGCAATAAAATCGCAAGGTTTAGCAGGAAAGATGACAATGAGTTTGCCTGAAGATATTGCACGAATGTCTATGAAGGCATCAAAGAAGCATAAACCTATAATTGTTCCTAAAGGGATAAATAAATTCATAAATTTTATAAGCAAACTAACAAGCGAAAAAACACTTACTAAGGTAGTTGGTAAGAGGTGGAAGAAGTCTCAAGATAAAAGGGCTTCAAAAGGAGAATAAATATGAAAAAAAGAAACGTTGCAATTTGTGTATCATGGCCATATGCAAACAATAATTTACACTTAGGCTATATTGCTAGTTCACTATCTGGTGATATTTTAGCAAGATATCACAGAATGGTTGGTGATGATGTAGTAATGGTTTCAGGAACAGATTCTCACGGAACAAAACCTGCAATCAAAGCAAAAAAAGAGGGTGTTACACCAAAAGATATTGTTGATAGATATCACAAAAATTTTAAAGAAGCACTTGAAACATTCAGTTTTTCTTTTGATAAATTTTCTATTACATATGACGACTATCATAAAGAAAAATGTATGGAGATCTTCAAAAAACTATATGATAATGGATACTTATATGAAAAAGTATTAAAAAGACCATATTGTGAAAAGTGTGGAAAGTTTGTTGCAGATACAGAAATAGAAATTACTTGTCCAAACTGTGGCAATAGAACAAAGGCAGACAACTGTGATTGTGGGCATGTTCCAACAGAGGCAGATTTAGAAGGTGCAACTTGCTTAATTTGCGGAGAAAAGACTACACAAAAAGAAGACAGAGTTTTAGTATTTAAGCTCACAGCATTTAAAGATGTTTTAAGTGATTTAGTCAAGAATAATGAAAATGTGTGGAGAGCAAACAGTTTAAATGAAACAAAGAAATATCTTGATGATTTAAGAGATAGAGACTTCTCGAGAGATTTAGATTGGGGAGTAAAAATTCCTGTAGAAGGCTATGAAAATAAAGTTGTATGGGTTTGGTGGGAAGCTTTGCTTGGATATGTTACAGATACAATGAAACTTGGTGAAGAACAAGGTTTTGATTATGGCAAATTTTGGAAAACTGATGTTGAGCCTGAAGTTGAGAAAAAAGTATATATGTGCCATGCAAAAGATAATATAGTATTCCACTCAATGTTCTTACCAGCAATGCTTGCAGGATTAAATGAAAATTATGTTGTTAATAATACAATGGTTTCTGCAGAGTATTTGATGATGAATAATGCAAAAATCTCAAAAAGTTCAGGAACTTGTTTTGAAGCACTTGAATGGGGTAAAACCTATAATACAGATAGTTTAAGATATCATTTTGCTGCAAATGGCCCAGAAAAGAAAGATGCAAACTTTACATTAGAGTTATATCAAACAACTCATAATAGTGAAGTTGTAAACAAGTTTGGAAATTTAATTAACAGAACATTAAAATTTAAAGGCTTAGAAGAAATACCTAGTGGGGAAGTTGCATTAGAAATAAAGAATATGGTCGAAGCGACTTATAAAGTTGTTGCATCAAATATTGAAAAGATTGAATTTAAGAGGGCTGCGGAAGAGGCTATGGAGTTAGTTGCTTTTGCAAATAAGTATTATGATGAGCAAAAACCATGGGTTCAAGCAAAAGAAGATATAAATGCGTTTAACAATACAATATATAGTTGTGCATATGTTATAGCTAACCTATCAAATATTTTTGAACCATTTATGCCTAAATCATGTGCAAAAATTAGAGAATTTTTAAATTTAAGTGAAAAACCAAGTTGGGAAACAATTGAAATCAAAGCAGGAACTAAACTTGACAAAGTTGAACCATTGTTCTCTAGAATTTAAAATAAAAAGTTGACACTATTTGGTTATTAATATATAATAAAAATATGGTAAAAGATAAAGTTAAACAATTATTAGAAAATGGTTTTGCAAAGAGTATAATTGAGCTCAAACTTGTGTCAGATAGAATTATAGAAGGAAAGGGAGCTGGCGCAGGTGTTTTTACTGTCAAATATCAAATGTTATATTTAATAGCATCGAACGGGCAAACTTCACCACAAGAATTAATTTACGAATTAAATATGGCGAAAAGCAACCTTGCACTTCTTGCAAAGAAGATGATTAGTGAGGGGCTAATAGTAAGAACAAAAGAGATTGGAAATAAAAAGCAAATTTATTATGTTATTACAGAAAAAGGCTTGAATGAATTGTCTATAAAAATGAAAGCTATTGATAATTTATGCTCTAACGAAAGTAAAGAAATGTTAAAGCATTTAGCAAAAACTGTTCAAACATTAAAAAAAGTTAAATAAACCACAAAACGTGGTTTATTTTTTTATTGAAATTTCTTAATTAAAAAAGGGTGTAGACGTAAAAAAACATTAAAGTTGTGCTAAATAAAAAAAGAATTCATTGTTTATGAATTCTTTTTATTTTTTGTTTATTCTTAAATCGGAACCAACAATCTGTGTTAATAGGCTTTCTCGTTTGTTAAAAAGCCTACTGAAAATTCTTTCATTATATCTCGCTAATAGTTCTTGAGGCTCAAGATTTGTAGTAATTATTGTTAATTTGTTTAATCTAGACCTTTCAGAAAGTATTAAATATAAATATTCCTTTGTTACATTTCTTAAAACAGGCTCTGTTCCTAAATCATCAATAACCAAAACGTCTGGGTCGATAAGGGTGTTGAGGTAAGTTGCTTTTTGATTATCGAATGTTGTATGGTAAGAAGTGAATAAATTATTCATACCAAAAGAAGAAATAAAAGATGCTACATATCCTTTTTTAATTATCTCATTTGTAAAACACTCAGTTATGAATGTTTTACCAACACCGGTTTTGCCTATTAAGGTTATAAACTTAGGACTGTCTAAAGGGTATGTTTCTAATATCATTTCGAATTTCTTTTTTAATTTTAATAATTGTGTTTTATGCTCATCTTGAGATGCTATTGCAACATCAAACTCGTCAAAACTAGATAAGTTTGTTTTTCCAAGACCGGAGTTTTTAATTATATATTGATGTATTCTGTTTGATAAACAAGAGCACATCTTTTCTCTAATATATCCGATATCTTGGCATTTGTTACAATGATATTTAGGAGATAAATCTTCGGAAGTTAATCCTATCGACTTAAGAATTTTTTCTTTTTCTTGTAAGACGAGGTTTAATTCCTTTTCATGTTTTGTGCAGTCTTGCTTATAGGCTTTAAGTTTTCCCAAGTCAAATGTAAGTTTGCGTTCTTCTTTTTCTAGATTTAGATATTCAGGATATTTTCTTGCTTGAATTAAATTTTGGTAAGCTTCGTTTTGAGCTTTAGCTCTTAGAAGTGAAAGTTCTTTAGAGCAAACTTGTATAATTTCGTTTCTATTCATCTTACACCTCTATATCATCAAGAGAATCAAATAAAGCGTTAAGTTCTTCTTTGGTATATTCTCTTTCTGAGAAATCATTTTTATTAGTATTAGTTGCAGTTGTCATTGTTGAAACTTTAGAAAGTTCTTTTTCGACTTCAGAAATAGATTTTAGATTTTTGTTATTTAATTCCAATAAGATTTTATTCATATATCTTATTGGTTGAGCTGTGGCTTTAGATTTTTCTGCAACAAGAAGAATAATTTCGTTGCTAAAATTCCAGTCCTCAGTCCAAGTTTTATAAAAATCTCTATCCATTGAATTAACTCTACGAAGAACCCCAAGTATTTGTAATATTTCCTTGATAGCTTTGTCTGTTTCAACAAGTCCATGGATATATTCATTAATAGCTTGTATAGAGACAATACCAAGTTTGTATAGCTTTAAAATTACTTCGTCCATTAACGAGAGGTTTTTTATGTCTTGTTTGAAGCAATAGGTAGATAAAAGAGTTAAGGTTTCTTCATCGTAGCCTTTGTTGACCCAATCTTTTATATAAACTTCAACAACACTTTCAAGGTTTTGGTAATATAAACCAAGAGTTGATGTGACTTTTCTGGCAATTAAATATAGAGCTTCTTTTTCTTTTGAATAGTTTTCAATTTCTTCAATTGTGAATAATTTTTGCTCATAAAGTTTTGAAAGGGTTTCGTCAAGTTTATTCATGCCGCCTTTTTTGTTTTGGAGTTTAGCCACCTCTTTAATTACGCCATGTGTAAACCCAAAATTATTAACCCACTTTAAATATAGGTTTCTTTCATCTAAATCAGCATCTCTATTTAGCCCTAAAGTTTTTAGAATGTTTTTGATTTCGGTACTAGATTTTTCTTGTTCTAATAATTTTGCTTCAAGAGCAATTGCTGTTTTTATGCCTTCGTCACCAAAGCTTTTTGCAACTTTTATGATATATGCAAAGCCAATGTCATTACTTTTTATATTTGTACAGTATTTTATAATCATGATAAGAGCTTCTGGCTCAAAATGTTGATTTTCAATCAAATGATAATATTCATTGTATTCTGTAGGGCTAATCATTCTACCAGACAATATGCTTTGAACTAGCTCGTTAAAGTCTTTATATTTTGATTTTACCCTTATTTTGTTGCTTCCAGCACATTCTTTTACTGATAAATATTTAACTTCAAACGGGTCTTTTGCGACAATTTGAACAAGACCTAATGATTGCCAATGGTTATAAGCATCTAAAATTTGTTCGGGAGATAAAGAAAGGGCAATGCTCATAGAGTCTAAACTATTATCATCTCTGTGAGGGTTTGAGCATAAAGCCAATCCATATAGATAAACTTTTATGGCATTTTCTGGAGCAGAGGGTAGGAATTCATTTATAAAAGTATTATCAATAATAGTGCTAGTTTCCATAGCGAAAGAACTAGAATAACTACAAAGTGCCATAAAGTTGCCTCTCCTTTTTAAATAATAGTTGATTTTTATATCTAAGTGAATATATAATAACATTAATCAAGTAAAAAAACAACGGTTTAGTGACAAAAATAAAATAGAAAAACTTATAAGGGGTTTATTTGTGAAGATTATACATACAGCAGATTTACACATAGATTCAAAGATGCAGGCTAATTTAAGCAAAGAAAAAGCTACTGAAAGAAAAAAAGAATTAGTCTTAACTTTTGAAAGAATGGTTGATTATGCAGAAAGAGAAAATGTAAGGGTTATAATTATTGCAGGGGATATGTTTGATACCGTAAGAGTATCTAATAAAACTAAAGATAGAATTTTCAATATTATAAAAACTCATAAGGATATTGATTTTTTATATCTTGCAGGTAATCATGATGAAGAGAGTTTTTTAACTCAGATAGAAGATAATTATGAGAACTTGAAATTCTTTAATGACGATTGGACGACTTTTGACTATGGTAATATAAAAATAACAGGAGTTAAATTATCTAAAAATAATAAAACAATATACGACACATTGTCGCTTAGAAGAGAAGATATTAATATTGTTGTTTTGCATGGGCAAACCTTGAAGTATAATTTAAAAGACGATGCGGAAAAAGTTAATTTAACAAAACTTAAAAACAAGCATATTGATTATTTAGCACTTGGGCATATTCATACATTTGAAAAAGATAAACTCGACAATAGAGGAGTTTATTGTTATTCTGGCTGTCCTGAAGGTCGAGGTTTTGATGAGTGTGGAGAAAAAGGATTTTCTCTTTTAGAAATAGAAGATGGCGTAATAAAACACTCGTTTATACCATTTGCTAAGCGTACATTACATTTAATAGAATATGATATATCATCAAATAAAGATTGGTTTGAGATAGAGCGTGGAATAATGGCTCTAGTTTCAAATATTAAAAAAGATGATTTGATAAAGATTTCTTTAAAAGGAAAATATCAATTATCACTAGATAAACAAGTTGAGCATTTGTGTTCAAAGTTAAATGATATGTATTATTTTGCAAAAATAAAAGATGAAACATCTTTAGAAATTGATAAGAAAGCTTTTGAAAATGATATGTCTTTAAGAGGGGAGTTTATAAGAGAAGTATTAAGTTCATCTCTTAAAGATGAAGAAAAAGAGAAAATCATACTTATTGGTTTAAAAGCTCTTGAAGGGGAGGATTTAAACTAATGAAAATAATAAAATGTCATATAGAAAATTTTGGTAAGTTAGAAAAACAAGATTTTGAATTTACAGAAGGGTTTAACATTGTTTCCCAAAAGAACGGATATGGAAAAACCACTCTTGCAACATTTATTAAGGCGATGTTTTATGGTATGCCATGTACAACCAAGAAACAATTAAAAGAAAATGAGAGAAAGAAATTTACTCCATGGCAAGGTGGTAACTACGGCGGCTATATTGATTTTGAACTAGATGGTGAACAATATAGAGTAGAACGCTTTTTTGGTAAAAAAGAAGCTGAAGACACTTTTAGAGTTATTAATTTAAAAACAGGAAAAGATGTAAATAAGTATAATGCAAATAACTTGGGTGAAAGTTTATTTGAACTAGATGCAGAGGCATATGAGAGAAGTACATTTATTCCACAAAAAGAAATTGAAAGTGGAATAAATGAAAAAATTAGTACAAAATTAATTAATATGGTTCAAGGAACTGACACTGCAGATAGTTTTGAAAATGCGGTTCAAATTATTAAAGATAGAAGTTTAGAGCTTAAAAAACAAAGAGGTGGAACTGGTTTAATTAAAGATGTCGAGGATAATATATTTAATGTTTCAAATGAAATTGATGATTTGAAAAGAAGTGTTGTTGCAATAGATAAACTATCGCAAGATTTGCTTGAGGAAGACTTAATAATTCGCAAATTGGAAGATGAAAAGCAACAAATAAGCGATAAAATAGCTGAATGTGTAAAAAAACAAGAAGTTATAGCTAATAAGAAATATATAAATGAAAAGAAGAAAGAGAAACTGAATTTAGAAAAAAATATTGATGGCTATAATTATATTTTAAACGATAGTAATGTTTCATTACCTAAGTTAGATGAAATTTATAAAAAACAAGTATTACTTAATGAAAAAGAAACAACATTAAAACTGTTGAAAGAAAATAGTAAAAAGTCAGAAGATGAATTAATTTTAGAAAATCAGTTTAAAGATGGAGCTCCTGATAAAGAAGAAGTAAATTTGCAGCTCAAAAAAGCAGAGAAATTGAATTTACTTAAATCGGAGATAGATAATGCAAAAACGCAAGAAGTAAATAATATTGTTTCAAAATCAAAGAGTAAATTGTTTTTACTTCCTTTAATATTGGGCTTTGTACTTGCTGTTGCGGGTTGTGTATTTGTTAAGAGTAATATATGTGTGCCATGTTTTGTTGTTGCTTGTATTTTATTGTTTTTATCTGCATTTATGTATTTTAAAAAATATATTGAACAAAGAACAAGTCTTATTAAAGAAACAAAAAGTCAATCAAGTACGATAGAAGACAAAGTAAAAGAAAAAGACTTATTACAAAAAGAACTTGAGGATTTTTTAATAAAATATAAACAAGAAGCATCATCAAATTTGATTTCTGATTTGTTTGATTTGCGGTCAAAAGTAGAAACTTTTTACAAATTAAAATCCAAATTTGAAAAAACAGAAGAAGATATAAATGACTTAGAGAAGGAAATTAATTTAATTAAAAATGAAATAAATAGCTTTTTTAAGATCTTTAATTTTGATAAAGAATTGTCTAACGAAGAAAAAATAAATGTTTTAAAAGGTTGTTTAAATAATTTAGGAAAAGATATAGTATTGTTAAATAATGTTAATAATGACCTGTCTAAGTTTGATGGAGTTTTAGTTGAAGATATAGAGGGTGATATATTAGATATCAGCACTTTACAGGAGACAGAAAAAGTTAAGCAGTCTGAGATTGATGAGCATAGGGAAGCCAAAACAAACATTAATAAAAAAATTAATGATTTAAACAACTACGCATTAGAGCTTGATAATTTAGAAGATCAGCTAGTTGAATTAAAAGAAAGACGAGATGAGCTAAAGGCAGAACACTCAATATTGAATAAAACCATTGAGTTTTTAGTTCAAGCTAATGACAACCTAACTTCAAAATATAAAAAGCCAATGCAAGATGGATTGAACAAATATTTAAAATTGATATTAAATAATGATTTTCAGGAATTTAACTTAGATACAGAGTTAAATGTGTCTTTTGAAAAATATGGTCAATCACGAAATATAGAGTATTTAAGTAAAGGATATCAGGGTGTTGTGGATTTATGTATTAGGTTTGCTCTTATTGACGTATTGTTTAAAAAAGAGAAACCGTTTATAATTCTTGATGACCCATTTGTGAATTTTGATGAAGACAAACTAAAAAATGCACTAAATTTAGTAAAAGAGTTTTCAAAGGAATATCAATTAATTTATTTTATTTGCCATAAATCTAGAGCATAAAAAAAACACCAATTTATTGGTGTTTTTTTATTTCTATAATGTTATTATTAAAATCTGGTGTATATTCACAAGAAGCGCTTTCAAGGTCTTGCATGAAAGCATTATTTAGTTCAAGCTTAAGTGCGTGAGATAAGACTAGTTTGTACTCAATTTTTGTAATCTTTCTATTAATTTCTTGATAACCATCAGATAGTTGCTTTATTGGAGTGTATTGGCTCATGATAGAAACAATTGTATTTTTACCTAAAACATCATGAATAATATCTAAAACTTTCAAACTGTCTTTAGCAAGTGTTGGTAAAACCATATGTCTAACAATAATTCCTTTTGTCAGTTTATTTTCATTAAATATATTGTTGGGTATTTGCTTTTTCATTTCAAAAAGAGCATTTTTTGCATTTTCTACATAATTGTTTGCTTTGCTGTATCTTAATGCATATTTGTTATCTGCATATTTAAAGTCTGTCAAATAAACATCTACATAATTTTTAAGTTTTTTGATAGTTTCTTTATCTTCATAGCCGCTTGTGTTCCAAATTACAGGAATGTTTGGCTTATAAATTTTAAGAGCTTCAATAATTTGGTCTGTATAATGTGTTGGGGTAACCAAATCAATGTTGCCAGCACCATTACGTTCTAAATCTTTAAAAATATTTGCAAGTTCTGAAGGGGAAACTTCTAGCCCTTTTGATGAATGGCTAACATCATAATTTTGGCAGTAAACACACCTTAAATTACAGCCAGCAAAAAAAATAGCTCCGCTTCCTTTATCCTTGTTTGATGTTAAGATTGGTTCTTCGTGCTTATGGAGCATTACTTTTCTTATGATTATTTTGTTACTCATATTGCAATATCCTAGAGCTAATTGTCTGTCAATATTGCATTTTCTAGGGCATAAAGTGCATTTCATAAGAAAATTATCTGAAAAAAATTAAAAAAAGTCAAGCATACCTATTGATTTATTGTAAAAAGTAATGTATTATATAAGTGTACACAGGGGGGAGAGGGGCAAAATGAATAAGATTTCAGCAAAAGAGCTACTCAATAAATTGAATTCACTTAAAGACTCAGAGTATTTTAGAGAGATGCAAAGAATTAACGTTATGTCTGAATTAAAAGTTATAGGTGTAAGAGTTCCAGAGTTAAAGAAACTATCAAATGAATATTTCAACAAGTCTATAAAAGTTGAATTTAATAAAGAAACTGATAAGTGCTTTGAAGCGGTTTTGTTAGAAGGTTTTTTAATCAGTTTAGATGTTGACAAAGTTTCTGTTAAAGAAAAGTTAAATGCTTATTATAAAAAAATAGACAACTGGGCTGCCTCAGATATGGTATGCGCAAGTTTAGATGCCTTTAAACAAGGTGGAGACGAAGAAGACTTCAAATATTTTTCTAATTTGTTAAATAATGAAAATCCATGGGTTGTTAGATTTGGTATTGTGGCATTAATTAAATTCTTTATGAATGAAACTTTTGTAGAAAAAGTATTAGAGGAAGCTTACAAAGTAAAAACAGAGCATTATTATGTAAATATGGCTCTTGCTTGGCTTGTTAGTGAAGTAATGGCATTAACGCCTTCTAAATCAGATAAGGTTGTTAAGAAAATTATTAAAACAAACAACTTTAGCAGATTTATCATTAATCATGGAATTCAAAAATGTATAGATAGTAAAAGATTTACAGATAAGAAAAAAATAAAATTAAAAGAGCTAAAAATAAAAAGATGATTGAAAAAAATCAAGAATTAGAAGTTGAAATTGTATCTTACGGCAGTGAGGGGCAAGGTGTTGCTAGGTTTGATGGTTTTGTAATATTTGTTCCAATGTCTTTGGTTGGTGAAGTTGTTAAAGTTCACATAATCAAAGTGACTAAAAGTTATGCTATTGGAAAAATTATTGAAATAATTAAACCTTCAGTGAACAGAGTAAATCCGAAATGCAGTATATTTGGAAAATGTGGGGGTTGTACTTTGCAGCATCTTGAATATCAAAAGTCTTTAGATATGAAGAAAAAAATTGTTGAAGATGCGATGGTTAAAATAGCTGACTTAAAAGACGCCAATGTTAATGGCGTCATTTTTTCGGATAATGAATATGGTTATAGAAACAAATCTGCATTTCCTTTATTTGTAAACGATAATAAGCTAGAAATTTGCATGTTTAGAACACAAAGTCACAATCCTGTCTATGTTAATAAATGTGAGATATCTAGTGAAAATATTAATAAGTGTGCAAAAGTGTTTAAGGAATTTGCAAATAATAATTTTGATAAAAAAGATTTATATTCTCTAAGATATTTAGTTATAAGAGAAGTTGATAACAAATTGCTTGTTACAATTGTAAGCGATAAACCAATAAAAAATGCAAGTAGACTATATTATAATATACAATCAGAACTAAGCTTGGCTGAAGATGCTCTTGGCTTATTTTGGTGCAAAAAAAGCATAGATAATAATGTTATATTAGAAGGAACAATTAAACATCTTTTGGGAATAAAAAATATTACTACAAATATATTAGGTATAAACGTAGAAATTTCACCAAAGAGTTTCTTTCAAGTAAATTTTGATGTAATGGTGAAAATATACAGTAAAGTTCAAGAAAATATCAACAATGATGATGTTGTCGTTGATGCGTATAGTGGTGCGGGATTAATGTCTGCATTAATTGCACAAAAAGCAGGCAGTGTTTACGGTATTGAAATTGTTGAAGAGGCTACAAAAAATGCAAACTCCCTAAAGATAGATAATAATATTGGTAACTTAATCAATATTAATGGGGATATGAATGTAGAATTACCAAAACTTCTAGACAAAATAAAAAAGATTGATACATTAGTTGTTGACCCTCCAAGAAAGGGTATGGATACATCAGTAATTGAAACTATTTTAAGGGTAAAGCCAGAAAAGGTAATTTATGTTTCTTGTAATCCAGCAACACTTGCACGTGATTTAAAGGAATTTTTAAATGATTATCAAGTTAAAGAAATTCAACCTTTTGATATGTTTCCACAAACTGCTCATGTTGAAACTTTTGTGTTATTAAGTAAAAAATAGTGTAAATTTAAGCATTAAGCGTTTAAATTTGCACTTTTTTCTTTGTAAAATAAATGTTTAAAATGTAAAAAATATTGTTTTTTGCATATGTCTTTTGCAATTTAATTAAATATTTTTTTAAAAATTTTGTTAAAAATTATAGTCAAATTAAAAATAAGGTGATATAATAAAAATGTTTATAGGAGACAAGTATGAAAGTAGTTACTATATGTGGAAGCATGAGATATGCAGACCAAATGAAAAAAATTGCAAGAGATTTAGAAACAGAAAAGGCGTATTGTGTTTTACAACCAATTTATAATGACCAAAAGAAAACAGAATCTTTTTCAGAGTTAGAAAACATTTATGCTAGCCATAATAAAAAGATTGAATTAGCAGATGCTATTTATGTTGTAAATATAAATGGTTATATTGGTGAAGCAACAAAGAATGAAATATCTTTTGCAAAAGCTAATGGTAAAGAAATTATTTATCATGAGCAAATAAAAAAATAGGAGATAAATAATATGAATAAACATGATGCTTATATAAGTGAAAAAACAATGTATGCATATCAAAAATATTTAAGAGGGGAATATTTTGAAAAGGCAAGAGCAATCATTTTAAAAGATGGAAAGGTTGCTTTTATAAAAGATTTATCTAATGGTAATATTACCGTTCCTGGCGGTGGTGTAGATGATGGTGAAACTCTAGAGGCGGCAGCTGTTCGTGAAGCTATGGAAGAAACAAATATTGTTGTAAAACCTATTATGCCAGTAGGTAAGGAATTTTATGATGTAGATATGCAAATAGGTGATGTTGATTTTGTATCTAAAAGAGTTGCATATGCTTATTTGTGTGAGTTTGTGGAAGAGAAAGAAGGTTCGAATGGCTTAGAAGGGGAATATGCTGGAAAAGTTGAAATATATTTTGATGAAATAGATAAGCTGGAAGATTGTAATATTTCAAAAGATGCAATTGAAAGAATTAAACAATACTTAGAAGTTTCATCTAATATGAATAAAGAATAGAAAAAAAAGAAACACGTTTTAAAGTGTTTCTTTTTTTATGAATAAAATTCAACATTCATGGTTGTAAATTTTAAATATCTATTTTTATCGTGCCTAAACTCAAGGTTTCGAAATAGAAATGTATCCATAGCTTCCCAAAGTAGAACCCAGGCTAGAATGTCTACCACTTCAGACCAAACCTCTTGATTTATTGTTATTGCACAAGCGACAATTAAAGTTCCTAAAATCAGAAGCAAAAGGGATATAAGGTTGTTTTTAGTTATTTTTTGTTGCATATGTAGATACTTATCTTGATAATAGTCTTTAATGGCCTTTTTATAAGTTTGTTTTTCTTTATTGTTTAAGTTCATGCCATGAAAACGAAGGGTTAATTTTTGTTTTGGAGGAAAAGTTTTGGTGCTATTCTCTATAAAATCTCCAACATCTCTAGATATCGTTGGTAGTCCGTTTAAAGAATAGGGGGATAAAAAATCTACGTCATCTCTAATAGATAGGTTAACTATAATATTTCCTGCATTGTCGTATTCGTATTGTTTGTTTTTGTTTTCATTATCAATGGCTTTCTTTTCTTTATTGCTTGTTCTATTCATAAAAAACTCCATTATTATTTTATATCAAAAATATAAAATATATTCTAACTGAAAATATAAAGAACAAAAGAAATGATGTAATAAGTTTATGGACTTTTTAAGATAATGTGTTATAATACAGAAAAGGAAAGTTTATGGACGAGTTAGAAAAATATTATAATAAATTTAATGAAGACAAAAGGCTTCTTTCAAGACATGGCCAAGTAGAATTTTATGTTGCTCTTTATTATATTAATGAGATAATTGCAGGTAGAAAAAATTTAAAAATTTTAGATGTTGGTGCCGGAACTGGTAGATATTCTATCAAGCTCGCAGATGATGGGCACCAAGTAACAGCTATTGATTACGTTAAGAAAAATGTAAGCCAAATAAAATTAAAGAACAAAGATATTGTTGCTAAGCAAGGAACGGCTTTAAATTTAAAATTTCAAGATGAAGAGTTTGATATTGTTTTATTATTTGGACCTCTTTATCATTTATTCACAAAAGAAGATAAGATGAAGGCTCTTTTAGAAGCAAAAAGAGTAGTAAAGAAGGGTGGACATATTCTCGTTATGTATTTAACTCAAGAATATGCAATTGTTACCTATGCCTTGAAAGAAGGTCATTTGAAGGAGTGCCTTGCGAATGGTTTATTAGATAATAATTTTAATATTCATACAAAAAAAGAAAATTTGTATAGCTATGTTAGAATTGATGAAATCAACAGTTTAAATAATGAGGTTGGTTTAGTAAGAAAAAAAATAGTGGGGGTAGATGGCCCGACAGATTATATTAGACCAATTATTAACAAGTTAGATAAAGAAGATTTTGAAGTGTATAAAAAATATGTATTATCACTTTCTGAAAGGGAAGATATAATAGGGGCTAGTTCTCATATTTTGGATATATTGCAAAAATAACATCTTAAAAATAAAATAAAGGAAAAGAACAGAAGAATAAAAGATGAAAGATATTGAATATACAAGTATGGCATATGTTTATGATAAATTTTATCAAAACAAAAACTATAAAAAAGAAGTTGATTTTATAAAAGAGTTTATTAAAGATAAAAAAAGCAATATTCTTGATGCTGGCTCAGGAACTGGAAACCATGCTAAAATTTTACATGACCAAGGGTATAATGTTATAGGTTTTGATAAAAGTGAAGATATGGTTAATATTGCGAACTCTAAAATTAACGATGGTTTCTTTCATGGTGATTTATTAAATTTTAAAATAAATAAAAAATTTGATTTGATAATTTCATTTTTTGCGGTTTTTAATCATTTAAGAAGTTATAAAGCACTTAATAAAGCTTTATTGAATTTAAAAAGTGCATTACAAGACGATGGAACAATAATAATTGATTTACATAATCCGCAAAATAGTGGAGAAAAGGTTGAAACTATTGATAATATAACTAGAATTATGAAGTGGAAAAAGTGTTCACTACTTAATAAAGAGTTTTCAAAGTTAACTTATATTGTTGATGGTAAAATATATAAAACAAGTCATATATTTAAAATTTTTAAAATGAAAAAACTTAAAACACTTGCAGAAAAACAAGGCTTTAAAAAAGTGTGTTTCTACGAAAATTATGACAAACAAAAATTAGCATCAAAATTAAGTAAAAACATACAAATGGTTTTGAGTTTATAGGAGAAGAAATGAACGAAGTTGAAGTTGGATTTAAAATTAAAAACAGTTTAGAAGAAAGTAGAAAAATTTTGATTGATAATGGGTTTGAAAATATATTTAATACACAGACACACGATTTATATTTTTCTAATAAGAAACCAAATAAAAATATGACCGAGCAAGAAATAAAATTTTCATGTGTTAGGTTTCGTCACACGAAAGGAAAGTGTAGGTTTGAAAATTTTAAATTATTTGATAAAACAAAAGATGATAAATTTGAGTGCTTGCTAGATGAAGCTGGAGAAATTTTTATTAAGCTAAAAAGTGCTGGATTTAATAAGGTTTTTGATACTTATAAATCCGATAATATTTTTAGAAAAGGAACTCTCTGTTGTCAACTTCAAGATATTAATGGTATTGGTCTTCTTAATTATATTTTTGATGAAGATGTTTTTCATTTATCACAAAAAGAACAATTTGAATATTTAACAAAGCAAATGTTGGATATGGGATTTATTTTAGAATATGAAAAGGGTGTTGATAAATTCCGTTCTTTTATAAATGGAAAGTTAATGTTTTCTAAAAATCAGAACGGTGATTACAATGCAAAATAAAGGAGTTTTATAATGAAAATATTTTATGTACATCATGCATTAAGAGCAAAGGGAAATCCTCCAAGTCAAGATGACGGAATTTTGCCACTTGGAAAAGAAGATGCTTGCATTACAGCTGAAATTTTTGAGCAATATAAACAATACCTAAACATAAAGGCGATATATACTTCACCTTACTTTAGATGTAGAGAAACTGCAAGAATTATTAGTGAAAGAATTAATGTTCCTATTTTTGAAGAACCAAGATTTAATGAGTTTAATGATGTTTATGCCTATATTAAAGGTGATGCAAAAAATAGTGGGGAAAGATGGAAGGGGCTTCAAGAAAGCATAATTGGCGCAATTAAAGAAATTGTAAACAAGCATGAAGAAGAAAAAAATGATGCGATAATTTGTGTTACAAGTGGTGTTAACATCACAGCGTTTATTGATTTAGCTTATGGTTTAGAGCCAAGTGAAGAAAGACCTTTTCCAATGGTGCCAAGTTGTTCACCAATAGGGTTTGAAATAACAAAAGAAATGTGTAAATAAAAAAGAACGAAATTAATTTTCGTTCTTTTTTACATATTCGTTTATTAATTTTGTAACCATGTTGAATTTTTCTTCATTATAAATATATTTTTGCCTTGGTTTAACAAAGTTTTCAGAGCCTCTCTTTTCATGGGGATATCTTGGAATTAATTGAATGTGATAATGGTTCATAGGACCGTCTGCCATAGTGCAAAGATATACTCGAGTGCACCCATAAACTTCTTTAATAATATTCATGTATGCTTTTGCGTAGCGGATAATTTTTTCGTTTATATGGTTAGGGGCTTCGCTCATATCGTGATAGTGTTCTTTTGTGGAAATCATCATGTGTCCAACAGCTCTTGGGTTTGGCACAAAAAGACATTCTATATCGTTATCTTCATAGGTTTTGAGCTGGCTATCGTCTCCATACAAGGAGTTGTTGGTAGCCCTATCAAAACAAGTTGGACAAACACCCATATCGGTAAGCTCTGCTGGCGATTTTGTTTTCAATAATTCAACATTTAATTCATCTAAATTTAATTTGTAGTTCATAAAAACTCCTTTAGCTTTCGCTTCTTCCTGTTAATTCTCCGTATGGTTCAAGATTTTTAAAACCTTGTTGGCGGAGTGCTTCGTAAACTATTATTGCAACAGAGTTAGAAAGGTTTAAACTTCTTCGGTTCTTTAGCATTGGAATTCTAATGCAATTATCATAATGCTCTTTTAATATGGTCTCTTTAATTCCGTACGATTCTTTTCCAAAAACAATAAAGCAATCTTCAGGATAGGTAACATCGGCATATGTCTTTTTACTTTTTGTGCTAGCGAAATAAAATTGTTTATCTTTATTTTTTTCTAAAATTTCTTCAAAGCTATCAACAATTTTTACATTTGCAAAATCGTGATAATCTAGCCCAGCACGTCTAAAATGTTTTTCGCTTACTTCAAAGCCAAGAGGTTTAACCATATATAAGTTAGAGCCTGTTATTGCGCACGTTCTGACAATGTTTCCTGCATTTTGTGGAATTTCTGGTTCAATTAAAACAATATTCATATTTTTTCTTTCCTTTATGGTTATATTGTAAACTATTAAAATAAAAAGTCAATTTTATATTTAATTTTTACATATGATTTTACAAATTAATGCTTTTATAATATAATATGATTATGGAAAGATTAGTAAAAAACATTAAAAAGAGTTTATTTTGGTCGATATTTATTTCAATTCTTTTTGTTGTAGGTATACCACTAATTCCAATATTTGCAGGGAAAAATTGGGTTATAATGGCTTTGGGAATTATTTGTGTAGTTGTTGGTTTTTATGGTTCACCTTTTGTTTGGATAAAGTTTGGGTTAAATGTTGGTGCGAAAAAAGTTTTGGAATGTATAACAATTGATAATATGTTAACAACTAGGGAAATTTCATTTCAATTAAACAAAAATGAAATGCAAGTAAAAAACGATATCTTTTTGCTTATTCGTAAAAGATATTTAGTAGGATACATCTTTGATGGTGAAAAGTTGACGTTAAATGAAAATGAAAAACCGCAAAAAAAACTTAAAGTTGGGGCTTGCGAACGTTGTGGGGCAAATCTTGATGTCGTTGACAACAAAGTGCATTGTCCATATTGTGGAAATATTAGAGAAATGGAGAAAAAGTAAAAATGGTAACACTATTAATTTTAGATGGCTTTGGGCACAGAGAAGAAACAAAAGGGAATGCAATTAAACTTCAAGGCACTCCTAATTTAGATAAATTAAACAAATATCCACACACGTTAATTGAGGCAAGTGGAAATGCTGTAGGGCTAACTGACGGGCAAATGGGCAACAGTGAAGTTGGGCATTTAAACATTGGTGCTGGTAGAGTTGTTTATCAAGATATGCTTAGAATTGATAATGCCATTAAAGATAAATCATTCTTTGAAAATAAAGCTTTTTTAGGTGCAATTGAGCATGCAAAAACAAATGGTTCTAAACTTCATTTAATGGGACTTGTTAGTGATGGTGGAGTTCACTCTCATATTGAACACTTAAAGGCTTTAGTTTCACTTGCAAACGAAAAAGGTTTAGAAGAAGTTTATATTCATTTTATAGGTGATGGCAGAGATACTTTTAGAGCTAGTGCGGTAAATTTTGTTAAAGAACTTAAAGAGAATATTGAAGGTAAAGCAAAAATTGCAGATCTTTGTGGTCGTGTTTATGCTATGGATAGAGAGAAAAGATATGATAGAGTTGAAAAAGCATATAATCTTTACGTCTATGGTGAGGGCGAATTTAAACCAGACCCAGTTAAAGCATTAGAAGAAAGCTATGAAAAAGAAATTTATGATGAGTTTATAGAGCCAACAGTTGTTGATAAAGACGGTGTTATTGAAGATGATGATTCTGTTATTTTCTTTAACTATAGAACGGATAGAGCAAGAGAGATAACAGAAGCATTAACTCAAGAAAACTTTACAGGTTTTAAAAGGGATAAACTTGAAAATTTATATTATTGCTGCATGACAGAATATAGTGAAGATTTTACCGGAGTGGTTGTTGCTTTTGAACCAGAGATTATTTATGATAACCTTTCAAAAGTTGTTTCAGATGCTGGAATGAAGCAATATCATGTGACAGAAACAACAAAATATGCACATGTAACATTCTTTTTTAATGGTGGAATTGAAGAGCCAAACAAAGAAGAAAAAAGAGCACTTGTAGATAGTGTTAATGTTAAGAATTTTGCAGATTTCCCAGAAATGAGAGCAAAAGAAATTACAGAAGATGCAATTAAAGCAATAAAAAGTAGAGAGTATGACTTTGTCTTAATTAACCTTTCTAACCCAGACATGATTGGGCATACTGGAGATTTAGAGGCTACAAAACAAGCGATAAAAATTGTTGATGAATGTGCATATGAGATAGCAAAAGCAACACTTGAAGTTGGCGGTCATGCTATTGTTACTGCAGACCATGGTAATGCGGAAACTATGATTGATGAAAAAGGTGATGTTGTTACAAGTCACACAACAAATCCTGTTCCACTATGGCTTGTGAGTGAAAAATATAAAGATGTAAAACTAATAGATGGTGGAAAACTTGCAAACATTGCACCAACAGTTTTAAAGATGTTAGAAATAGAAAAACCAGAGACAATGATAGATCCATTGTTTTAAAAGGAACTAAAATGTATTTAGATAATTTTAAAGAAAATCCATGCAAATGGAGAGCAAAAGAGTTGATTGCAATAGGGATAACGGCAAAGCCTTTCAATTCCAAATTAATTGAACTAACCAACTTATCTAATATTAATAAAAAGTATATTGAAGCTGACGAGAGATATGGTTTTAAAATTTTAAAGGAAAACGGCGAAAAGAGATATTTTTTACAAGTGGAATTTCCGGATAGGCCTTTTGGATACACTTGCACAGGTTTAACTTTTCAGTTCATTGATGATAAAGAACTTGTTTTTGAAGCCGAAGTTGAAGAAGAATATTTTAAGGTTGAAGAGGTTGCAAAAAGGGCTTTAAAAATTGATAAAGAGCAGGTGAAAAATAAAGTTTTAGAAGTAATGGATAAATGTGGGGTTGAGAGCTCTTTACAGATTTCTCACATGTATCAAGATGATGACTATACGTTTGCATATGAACTTTATAAAGAATTTGGAATTATTGGTAGAAAGCCTCAAATTGTGCAGAAAAATAAAAATGCAGAACAAGATTTAGTTATATATTCAGGTGCAAGGGACGCTAAAGAAAAGGTGAAAAGGCTTGCAAATGGAGAATATCCATTCACTAATCAATCAACTTTTGGTTTTGGATATTATTTTAGTGATGAATTAACAACGCCTATGATATATTCAAATAAAAGTAAACAAAATATTATAAAAGCATACTTAAGTAGCGATAGCGAAGTTCTTGATAGAGATGATTTAAATAGAGTCAAAAGTTTGTTTTTAGATAAATCTTATGAAAGGGCTCAAGAACTTGATGGTGAAGAATATTTGACATTGCTCACTCATATTTTAGGCTATGATGTGCTAAGAACTAAGAGCAATTATGGTTATGGTGATGAAAATTACTATTTACCAGTAAATCTTGAAAAAATAATATTAGAGCAACAACCATTTTTAGAAGTGGAAAGTTCTGAAGATAATGAAAAATAGATTGCGATGAAGCAATCTATTTTTTTATCCTAGGCAAAGGTCTAATATCATCATTAAAATAAAGCCAATTATAAAGCACCAAGTTCCAAGGGTGGAAGAAGATGTTTCTTTGCTATCTGGAATAAGGTCGTTAACTGAAACAAAAATCATTGCTCCGGCTGAAAAGGCAAGCAGCCAAGGAAGAATTGTTTCAAGTGATGATGCAAGAAGTATTCCAAGAGTGCAGGCTATCATTTCTGCTACAGCATTTATAATTCCACACAAAAAAGCCTTAGATTTACTTTTAGATGAGTTATAAACAGGGAGAGAAACAGCAATTCCTTCAGGTATATTTTGAATAGCAATTCCGATTGCTAAAATCAAAGAAACAAGCATAGCTGAATTTGAGCCTATTAAAAGAGCATTTCCGATTGAAAAGCCAACAGCTAAACCTTCTGGTATATTGTGTATTGTGAAAGCGACAATAAAACGAGATAATTTTAGGTTGTCAGTTTTATTTTTACTAGTAAGTTTTATAATTAAGTCGATAATTAAAATAAATAAGCAGCCAATGATTGTTCCAACAACTGCGGGGATAAAGCTAAATTCGTTTAAATGGCTTGAGCTGTCTATTGCGGGGAGTAGAAGGCCGAAAAAAGATGCAGAAATCATTATTCCAGCAGAAAATCCATTTACTATAGAATTAAATTTTATAGACGTGTCTTTTTTAAAAAAGAAAATTAAGCTAGAACCAATTACTGTGGCGACAAAAGGAATTAATATGCCTAGGGTTATAAGTAGAATGTTGTTCATGATTTTTCCTTTAAATAAAAATTAGCAGCAATATGCCACTATATTATTTTATTCTATAAAATAAAAATAGGTGATAAATATGCTAGGGCTTGACAATAAGTTATAATTGTTTTAATATTAAACCATAAAAAATAAAGGGAATAATTAATGTTAGAATTAAAAAATATATGTTATGAAGTGAATGAAAATGGCAGAAAGAAAAAAATTCTTGATGACATTTCTTTTACTGTGAATAATGAAGAAATTGTTGTTATCACTGGCCATAATGGTAGCGGTAAATCAACTCTTGCTAAAATCATTATGGGAATTCTTAACCCAACAAGTGGGAAAATTATATTTAACGGAAAAGATGTTACTAAACTTTCTATTGATAAACGTGCAAAACTTGGTTTTGCGTTTGCTTTTCAACAACCAATAACTTTTAAAGGGATAACTGTTAAGAAAATGCTAGACCTTGCAAGTGGAAATGATTTATCTGTAACTGATGCATGTGCGGTTCTTTCTAAAGTTGGTTTATGTGCTAGAGATTATGTTGATAGAGAAGTAAACACAAAACTTTCTGGTGGAGAACTAAAAAGAATTGAACTTGCTATGATTGTTGCTAAAAATGCAAAGCTTAACATTTGTGATGAGCCAGAAGCTGGAATTGACCTTTGGAGTTTTGATGCTTTAGTAAATCTTTTTAAAGAAAAAAAGAGTGCAAATATTATAATTAGTCACCAAAACAGAATTATTGAAATCGCAGATAAAATTGTGTTATTAAATTCTGCAAAGCTTGAAAAAGTTGGAACAAAAGAAGAGGTTGTGCCATATATTAGTTCTGTTCGTTGTGGAAGACTTCAGGAGGGTGAATAGTATGGATAAAAATTCTAAATTTCTATTAGAAAAAGTTGCCGACCTTCACTCAATTCCACAAGCAGGAGTATATAACATTAGAGAGAATGGAAAACTAATCGCTAGAAACACAGATGAAGAAGTTAATATTGTTTCTAAAAAGAATAAAGATGGAATAGATGTTTTTGTTAAAAATGGAACAAAAAACAAAAGTGTTCACATTCCTGTTTTAGTTTCAATGGGTGGTGTTGACGATTTAGTTTATAATGATTTTTATATCGGTGACGATTGCGATATTTTAATTGTTGCTGGTTGCGGAATTCATAATGCTAGTGACAAAAAGAGTTCACATAACGGAATTCATACATTTCATATTGGGAAAAACTCAAAAGTAAAATATGTTGAAAAACACTTTGCTTTTGGTAAATCAAAAACTAAAAAAATTCTTAACCCAACAACAGAAATAGTAGTTGGGGAGAATAGCACTTGCGAAATGGAAACTTTGCAACTAGGTGGTGTTACATTTGCAGATAGAAACACTACTGCAAAATTAGAAAAGAATGCAAAACTATTAATTAGAGAGAACATTTTAACAGAAGGCGAAGAAGAGGCTAAAACCAACTTTAAAGTTGAATTAAAGGGTAAAAATTCACGCGTGGAAGTGGTTTCTCGTGCTGTTGCGAAAGGTAATTCAATTCAAGACTTTAATTCGGTTTTAATTGGTGAAAACGAGTGCTTTGGGCATGTTGAATGTGATGGAATATTATCTGATAAAGCGATTATTTCATCAACGCCAACAATTGTTGCAAAAAATAAAGATGCAATGCTTGTTCACGAAGCTGCTATTGGCAAAATAAGCGAAGAGCAACAAAACAAACTTATGACGCTAGGTCTTTCAAAAGAAGAGGCGGAACAGGTTATTATACAAGGATTTTTATCTTAAGGAGTAGTTATATGGTAATAAAAACAACTGATGTTTGGACAGAACAACGTGCTAATCACACAGAATGTTTTGATGGCGCATTTATTGATGGTATTGAAAATGGTAGTGTTCCTTATGATACATTTAAGATTGTTTTAAATTGTAATTGTGAGATTAGTGCTAATAGTGATGATGTTGTTATAGGAAATAAACATAACGCAATAGTGTTTTATAAAAATGGAAAAGTTGTAAGGCTTGCAGTGTTATCTAACGAAACTGATGTGTCTTCTTGTTTGAAAAGTGCGTTAAGTCAGAAAATTGGAAATGTTTCATTAGAAGAATTTTTGCAAAGTAAAGGTGTTGCTCAAGAGATATCTGATATGCAAGAAGAGCCAATATTTAATGAACATAATGGTAAACAAGAGATGGATGCAGGTTCTTGTGATAGATTACCACTTCTTAATTGTATGTTAAGGGGAGAGTATACAGAAAGTGAAACTTCGCTTGGAAATTATGATTGTAATGAATTTGATTATGTGCCAGAGATTGAGGTCACATATAGGTTAACAACTGATCAAGAAAGTTTTGATATTAAACATTCTGGGGCATTTATAAATAAAACAAGAACAAAAATAATAATTATTCAAGAAGATGGTTCTATATCTAAAAAAGATATAGAAATTGAGAAATAAAAAAAGCTTGGAAATTTCCAAGCCTTTTTTTGTTGTGTGTTATTCATTGTTGGGTTCAGTTTCTTCTGTTTTTTCTAAATCTTTTGCTATCGCTCTTAAAACTGCTTTAGATAAATCGTTGTTTTCTTGTGAATAAATGTCGGTTAAAACACATAATGGGCAATGAACAATCATGTTTTTATAATCGTCATATTTAAAAATGGTTTTACCTTGACGTGCATTATAAACAACATCAATTAAATCAACAAGTTCTATACCATTTTTTTGTTTTAATTGCAAATCAAGAGGTGCAGTAAGGCAAACAAAGTGTTTTGCTCTATCGTTTGAATTCTTTTGTATAACATCAAGAAATATCATAGAATCATCAAATCTGTTTAAATAAAGAAATTCCTGTTTAGAGCAATGCACACGAAGGTATGGGCTAAACTCAACATTAACTTTTAAATCGTCTTGATTTGTTCCCCAAATTGAGGCAATTTCTTGAACGAAAGAGTTGATAGAAAGTGGTAAATTCTTATTTTTTAGAACAGATAACTCACATTCATTACTTTGTAATCGTTGTTCTGTTTTTGCTAAAAAATCCAAACTGTATTTACTAAATCTTTCAGTATCAGATAGAATTAATTTATCCGCTTTAATTTGTTTTTCAAGTATTTTAACTTCTTTAAATAGAGTAGGTAAGTCTTTTTTCATCATTATCTCCTTATGGGTAAATAATAACATAAAATAAAATTTTGTCAATACTGCTTATAACAAAAAAAGCTTGGAAAATTTCCAAGTCTTTTTTTATGCTTATTAATTATGAATTCTTTTTCTTGAAGTCCATTCTGCCGCGGATTGTGTGGTCAAGAATAATTTTTCTAATTCTTAAAGATTGAGGTGTCACTTCTAAAAGTTCATCTTCATCTATAAACTCTAAACACTCTTCAAGTGTTAATGGTTTAACTGGCTCTAATCTAAGTGCTTCGTCTGATGCTGAAGAACGAATGTTAGTTAATTGTTTCTTTTTGCAAACATTAACAACAATATCTTCTTTCTTTGGGTTAATTCCAACAACCATACCGCCATAAACTCTAGTTCCTGGAGTAACTAAAAGTTTACCACGTTCTTGAGCATTAAATAATCCATATTGAATTGCATCACCAGTTTCATAGGCAACAAGAGCACCAAAGTTTCTGTGGTCGATATTGCCTTTATATGGTTGATATTCTTCAAAAATACTACTCATAATTCCTTCACCTTTTGTTTGTGTAAGGAATTCGTTTTTATATCCGAATAATCCTCGAGCTGGGATAAAGAACTCTAAGCGAATTCTTGAGCCATGGTTAGTCATTGTGATTAAATCACCTTTTCTTGCACCGATAGTTCCCATAATTGTTCCAACACAGTCTTCAGGAACATCAATAGTTAAACGGTCGATAGGTTCACATTTAACGCCATCAATTTCTTTATAAATAACTTTAGGCATGCTTACTTGGAACTCATAACCATCTCTTCTCATGTTTTCAACCAAGATTGAAATGTGCATTTCGCCACGACCAAGAACACGGAATGTGTCTGCGCTTTCAGTTTCATAAACTTTTAAACTTAAGTCACGAACAGCTTCTTTCATTAATCTATCACGAAGATGACGGCTTGTACAGAACTTGCCTTCAGTTCCAGCAAATGGGCTGTTGTTAACAGAGAATTCCATTTCAACGCTTGGTTCACTAATTTTAACAAAAGGAATTGCTTCAGGATTTAGTTTATCTGTTACAGTGTCACCAATAGTGATATCTTCAGTTCCTGATAAACAAACGATATCGCCAATAGTTGCATCTTGAGAGTTAACTCTTTTCATGCCTTCAAATTGGAAAATATTAACAATTCTGAATTGAGATTTCTTGTTTTCATCGTGGTAGTTTACAACTGCAACGGTGTCGCCAGCCTTAACAGAGCCTTGGTCTATTTTACCAACAGCAAGCTTACCCAAATAGTCATTTTGTTCACAAGATGAAACAAGCATTTTTAATGGTTTGTCTTGTTCTCCGGTTGGGGCAGTGATATGGTTTACTATTGTTTCAAATAATGGTTTCATATCTGTTCCCATGGTATTTTGGTCAAGGGAAGCAATACCCATTCTAGCAGAACAGAACACAAATGGACTGTCTAATTGTTCGTCACTAGCACCTAAATCCATTAAAAGTTCTAAAACTTCATCAATAACTTCGCTAATTCTAGCATCTTTTCTATCAATTTTGTTAACAACAACAATAACTTTGTGGTTAAGCTCTAACGCTTTAGATAATACAAATCTTGTTTGAGGCATTGTTCCTTCAAAAGCATCAACAACCAAAAGTACGCCATCAACCATTTTTAAAACACGTTCAACTTCTCCTCCAAAATCTGCGTGGCCTGGGGTGTCGATAACATTAATTTTTATTCCGTTATACATACAAGCTGCGTTTTTAGAAAGAATTGTAATGCCTCTTTCTCTTTCTAGTGCATTAGAGTCCATAACTCTATCTTCAACTTGTTGGTGAGAACTAAAAGCGCCACCTTGTTTAAGTAGTTCATTGACAAGTGATGTTTTACCATGGTCAACGTGGGCAATAATAGCAATATTTCTAATTTTTTCGTTTTGCATAATTTTCTCCTATTTTTTCAGTAAAAAAGAGCGGTTTTTGTTTTATATAGATAATAAACTTTAGTTCCGCTCTTTTTGCATTATTTATTATCTGTTTCGGTTTGGTCATCGGTTTGACCGTCTTCACTTGTTCCTCTTTCAACTATAAGTTTTATTTCAGTAATTCTTCTATCTTCCATTTTTGTAATAGTGAAAGTTAGGTTTGTGATAGTTTGAACATAGTCATTATGTTCGTTTAAGATATCATCAATAGCTGTTACCTTAAATTCTTGGTTAAGTTCAGGGACGCTTTCGCTTAACTCGTAAAGCATACCACCGACAGAAGAGTATGATGTTTCAGGTAAGTGTTCAATTTCAAGTTCATCATATAAATCTTCAATATTAACATCTGGGTCAACGATATATTCAGTGTCAGATATTTTTACGATAGGTTCTTGCACAACTTGTTCGTCATGCTCGTCATAAATTTCACCGACCATTTCTTCTAAGGCGTCTTCCATAGTATCAAGACCTCTTGTTCCGCCATACTCATCAAGAACGATTGCTAAATGTTTCTTTTCTTTTTGCATAGTTCTAATAAGTTCGTCAACTTTCATTGTTTCAGTAACGAATGTTGGCTCAATCATGACTTCTTTGATATCAATAGTTTCATTTTTTAAAACTTTATTCATAAAGTCTTTTTGGTTTAAGATACCAACAATGTTATCTTTATCATTTTCATAAACAGGCATACGTGAGAATTGATATTCAACATAACTGTTTTTTACAGTATCTAAATCACTATCTACGCTAACAGCAATCATATCAACACGAGGTGTCATAATATCATAAACAGTTCTAGAAGAAAGATCAAGTGCACCTTGCAAAAGGTCAGCTTCTTCACTATCAATAACACCCTCTTCGGTCATTGTGTCGATAATGCTTTCGAGTTCATCTTCGGTAACTGTTGGGTTAACTTCCGCATTTTGTTTTTTATTAACAGCTTTTTGCATTAATCCAAAAACAACAGTTATTGGTGTTAAAACTTTCATTAAAAAATATAAGAAACCACTTATTTTGAGAGCAAATCCTTCAGGATTGTTTTTTGCAATAGACTTTGGTATAATTTCGCCGAAAATAAGAATGATTATAGTCATTGCAACCGTGTTTAAAAGGTTTGCCATAGTTGGGTTTATAATAAATTTAGAAAACAAGTATGCACAAATTGTTGTTGAAGCGATATTAACAAGGTTGTTTCCAACCAATATAGTGCTTAGTGTTTTGTCAAAGTGTTCACAAATGTAAACAGCTCGCCTTGCGCCTTTTTTCTTTTCATCTGCATAATTTTTAAGTCTAATTAAGTTTGCTTTAGAAAATGCTGTTTCAGATGCAGAAAAGAATGCAGAAAAGGCTAAGAGGAATATAACTCCTAAAATTGCTAGTCCATCACCAACCTTAAAACTAGCGGCACAAATAATATTATTTGTCAGATGCCCGGGGGGTAACATAATATTTTTTCTCCTTATAAAAAAATTTATCTGTCCGATAAATTCGTGTATTATTATAACATGTTATATTAAAAATGTAAATAGTTTAGACCAGAGAATTTTAATTTTACAATTTTAGAAAATAATTATTGATATAATTTTAAGCTTTTGTTATAATCATCTTAGGAGAAAAAGTTGATGAATTTACCTGAAAATTTTAAAGAAAATATGAGAAATCTCTTAAGCAAGGATTTTGATAAATATATTGCAAGTTTTAATGAAAAAGCAAAAAGAGGGTTGAGGGTTAATCTTAATTATTTAAGTGTTGGTGGCTTTGAAAAGATTTTTCCTTACGAAGTTGAAAAACTCAAGAAAATCGAAAATGGTTACGAGCTTAAAACTGATGAAAAGATAGGTCATTCTGTTTATCATCATTTAGGGCTTGTGTATTTGCAAGAGCCAGCAAGCATGCTTCCTGCACTTTGTTTAGAGGTGAAAGATGGTGAGAAGGTTCTTGATTTATGTTCTGCACCGGGTGGTAAAGCTAGTCAAATATTAGAAAGAAACAAAACAGGAATTGTTGTTTTAAATGAAATTGTGAGAAATAGGGCAAATATATTATTTTCAAATATTGAAAGACAGGGCTTTAAAAATTCTATTATAACGAGTTTATCTCCAGAGAAACTTGCAAAAAAGTTTCCTAACTTCTTTGATAAGATTTTAGTTGATGCTCCATGTTCTGGGGAAGGAATGTTTAGAAAAGACCCAGATACTATAAATGAGTGGAATGAAAACTTGCCAGAGTTTAATCATCAAAGGCAAATGGATATTCTAAGAGAAGCAGATAAAATGCTAAAACAAAACGGAGAGATTGTTTATTCAACCTGCACATATAATATTGATGAGAACGAAAGAACTGTTTTTGAGTTTTGCGAAGAATGTGGTTATGAAATAATTGAAGTTCCAAATGTTGTTAAAGAAAATACTGTAGCAGGATTTTTATATAATAAAAATGATAAAACAACACTTTCTAGAAGATGTTTTGCACATAATGGTTTTGGTGAAGGTCAATTTATGTGTAAAATGGTTAAAAAATCGCAAAATGATAGTAGTTTTTATTTCAAAAAGCCTAAAAATATAGAATTGGGTCAAGTAGAAAGTAAGATTGTTAAGGATTTTATTAAACAAAACTTAACTATTGATGATTTTAGGTTTGTAAAAAATGGAGATAATATCTATATCACTAACGGTCTAGTGTGTGATTTTGATGGTGTTATTAATATGGGTGTAATGCTTGGAACAATAAATAAAGATAGATTAGTTCCAGCTCATCAATTGTTTAAAGCTTACGGAGAGTATTTTATTAATAAGATTAATTTAGATTATTCTGATGAAAGAGTTAATAAATATCTTCGTGGGGAAGAAATCGAAGTAGATTGCAAAAACGGCTGGGCTTGCGTTTTGGTTAATAATGTGCCTTTAGGTGGCGGAAAAGTTACAAATAATAAGCTAAAAAATCATTATCCTAAAGGATTGAGAAATAATTAAAATAATACTTGACAAAATAAAAAAGTGTGTTATAATCTTATCGTTAATGAGAAATTCGAGTGCCGAAGACAGTAAGTGGCATCTGCCTTAAAGTTAGCTTACCGAGGAACAGTTATATAAGAGATTTATTCCCTTGTGTTCCTTTGCCTATGGCATCGCACAAGGGTTTTTTATTTTCACTTCACACTATATATTAGGGAGGAAAATAATGTCAGCAAATTTTGAAAATAAGAAAGTTGTTGTTGAAGAAATCAAAAATCATGCTAAAGATGCTAAAACAATCGTTCTTGTTGATTATAAAGGTTTAACTGTTGCTGAAGCTACTGAACTTCGTAAGAATTTCAGAGAAGCTGGTGCTACTTTTAAAGTTTATAAAAACAGACTTATGAAGATTGCTTTCGAAGAACTTGGTATTAACTTTGATTCAAACCTTTTAGAAGGTACAACTGCTGTTGCATTCCATAGTGAAGATGCTATTGTTCCTGCCAAGATTGCGGTTGATGGTGAGGGTAAATATAAAGCTTTAACAGTTAAGGCTGCATGGTTTGATGGAAAACAATTAGATGCAAACGAAACTAAAAAGCTTGCTGCTATCCCATCAAAAGAAGTTTTGGTGGCACAATTACTTGGTATGCTTACAATGCCTGTTCGTGGGCTTGCTGTTGCTCTTAAGCAAATCGCTGAGAAAAACGCTTAATAACGAAATTTAGAAATTAATTTATAAATAAAACAATTTTAAGGAGAAATTAAAATGGCAGATATTCAAAAATTTATCGAAGAAGTTAAAGGTATGTCAGTTATCGAACTTAACGACCTTGTAAAAGCTCTTGAAGAAGAGTTTGGTGTTAGCGCTGCAGCTATGGCAGTTGCTGCTCCTGCTGCTGGTGGCGCTGCTGCTCCTGCAGAAGAAGAAAAAACAGAATTCACAGTAGTATTAAAAGACGTTGGTGCTAACAAAATCAACGTTATCAAAGTAGTTAGAGAAATCACAGGTTTAGGTCTTTCTGAATCTAAAGCTTTAGTTGAAACAGCTAATGCAACAATTAAAGAAAACGTTAACAAAGATGCTGCTAACGAAATGGTTGAAAAATTCAAAGCTGCTGGTGCTACAGTAGAATTAAAGTAATTTAGAAATCAAAATCGCAAAATAAAACAAAGTGTGAAGTTATAAAAAACGGACGATATTTCGCCCGTTTTTTTTTGTGCAGAAAGGTGGGTATTGAAAAATAAAGATAAATATGGTATAATATTTATATATGTGCAAGGGAGAAAATCAATGTTATTTTATAGAAATAGAGATGATTTATCTTATTATTTAGACGGAATGAACTTTTATTTACTTAATGCGGAAGTGTTGTTGACCCAAAAATGCAACTTAAAATGTGACCACTGCTTGCGTGGTGATGGAAATGCTGTTGATATTTCAGATGAAACTCTAAATAATTTTTTTAAAAATATCAAAGAAATTGGAAATTTGTGTTTAGGTGGTGGTGAACCGTCATTACTTCCAGAAAGAGTAAATAAAACACTTGAAATTATAAAACAAAATAATGTTATTATTCACAATATTAATGTTACAAGTAATGGGCTTGATTATAGTGAAGAATTTGCAGATGCTCTTTTAGGTTTTAGGAAATATGTAAATGAGTGTAGGCAAAGAAAAGATAATAGATTAGAGTTAGAGTCCATTGGTTTCGAGCTTAGAATAAGCCTTGACGATTTTCATTTGGTTGCTATAGAAAGGCAGGGCAGAACCTTAACTGAAGTTTTAGACAATATTAAAAAATATCAAGAAAAACTAGGTGAAGATGGGGTTCGTGCTTCTTATGGCTGTGATTATGATATTTTAAATGTTGGCAGAGCAACAAAAACAAACACTGTGGTTCCTAAAGTAAAACAAGTTAAAGTTCAAAAATACCCATATATAGTTAATAAAAATCGTTGTTTTATTGGTTCTTTAATAACAGTTGGGGCAAAAGGTGATATTATTCCTATGAATATACCATTTAATCAAGAAGAATTGAGAAGTGCGGGAAATGTTAATAGAGATAAATTTTCTACAATTTTATCTAATTTAGATATGATTAAAGCCAGTAATGAAGATATGTTTGATAAAGTTGATATAAAACATATTAAAAAAATGGGTATTCCAAACTCACACGTTAAAAGATATGTGAAATCTAAAAGATTTGAAAAAAGAAAAGCGATGGAAATGCTTTTAATTGAAAGGAACCAAAGACTGAAAGAAGACTATGAAACTTTTGAATTTGAACCAGCAGAATAAAAAAAGACGGATAAAAGCATAAATTTTTGAAACTAGCCAAACAATTAATTTAATGAAAAAAAACCTATTAGATTTTTGAAGTGAACCCCGCAGGGGTCACTTCATTTTCTAGTAGGCTTTTATATTTTTATAAATTAATATCTGCTACATGTTGTTTTTAATGGAATTATTCAATTATTAAGCAATATGGTCTGGCATAACTACTTCAATTTCATAAAGGTCTCCGCCTGTTTCTGTTTTTAATGCTTCAGTGTCAATTGTGAAAGAGAGGTGTTGATCATAATAATCTCCTCCTTCCATTGTAATCCAAGTTGGAGTATTCTCAAATTGCCAGTGGTAACAATTTTCTTCATATTCTACAAACGTTGCAGTAAGTGTTTGTGTTCCATTTGTAGTTTTGAAATTGATTGAAATAGTTTGACCAATAGATTGTTCTCTCATATCGTAAATATTGGTTTTTTCACTAGTATAACCAACTTCTAAATGGTTGATTGTAATTTTTGAACCTTTTAAATAATAAGAACTGTATTCTGTTGAATAAGTATAATCATCGCGGTATTCTTCTGGCATTTCAGGATAATCAACAAACATTAAATCAGTATCTACGTCTGAATAATACAAACCAAAATCTGCAAACTTATATGGAGATGAAGTGTTATCACCCTTATCTGTCTTAAATTGAAGATGTTGGAAATTTGTATTTTGTGCTATATTTTCTTGATTATATTCAATATAAATCCAAATAGTGCCATATTCCGTAGCCTCAACATCTTTTAGATTAATCCAAGCTTCTGTTGGGTTTTCGACACTATTAAATTTAAGAACTCCCAACTCAATAGCTTCAGTAGATGAATAATTAAGACCATAACCCAAGTTGATGTTTGTTAATGGATCAGTGAGAAGAAGATAATCAGAATTTGTAATGTCAAACTTTGCATAGTAAACATCGTCTTTAATTTGATTATATTCTGAGAAACGGAAAGTGTCATCAAACTGATATAGTGAAGAACCATCTTCGCGGGTTACATCTTTTATGCCAATTTCACTTCTAAATGACACACCAATATTTACGGTTACTCCATTTAAAAGCTTAGTACTTGTAATTTCTCGCCAATCAAACGTCATGGTGTTATTTGAAAAGACTTGTGCTGAGATTGTTGAATATGTATCTGCTAAAGTTTGTTTGTGATTACAAGCACTCATAATTGCAAGTGAACTAAAATCAACTACTTGAGGTTTTCCACTTTCCGTCTCAGCAGCCGCGCCTGTTGTAACGCGAAGATTAAGTGTCGCACTTGCAGGAATATTGAATGAATAATTGCTTTCGAGTTTTTCTTTAAACTCAGCAATTGTTAGATCTGTAAGAATATCATGAGTGTTACCATTAAGTTCTTGATAAAAAGAAAATGTTGCATCAGCAAGGAACACGCTAGCTGGGTCACCATATCCTTCTTCAAGTTGAGTAAAGCATTCTGCATTTGACTCTGCAAGTGTTATTGTTTGACTTCTAAGTGCTGGTAATCCTGAGAACATAATCCAAAGTTCGCTTTTAAGTTTTTTAGCAACAGTATATGCATACACCCAGCTTTCAGAATCAGAATCTTTGAAACTGTTAGAAGGAGAAAGCTCTTCGCCGTTATCCCCATTTGGTTTTACTTTAACGTTATTAATGTCATAACCAGGTTCAAGAACAATGAAAATTTGGATTTCGCTATCTTCTTTTGCAGTAAACTGTGTGATTTCTTTTCCAATATTCTCATTTCCAATTGATTTAAATACTTCCCAGTTTGATGAAGAAAGGTCGGTTGAATCAATCAAACGGATTTCTTTTACACCATTACTCAAACCTGCTGTGTAATAATAAATGTTGATATTAATATCTTTTTTTGCCCCACAAGCCGCAAGAAACATCATGCAAGGCAAAACAAGACAAATACATAAAAATAAACCTAAAATTTTCTTTTTCATAAAAAATCCCTCTTATTTTTAATTTAATTTTAATATAACACACTATAAATTTTTTGTATAATAATTTCACAAATTTTTTAAAATTTTATAAAAATGAGATCCTTGTGTATGCTTGTCTTGATACAAATGCTCTCGCTTCGTCCGAGCAGACAATCACCTTTCACGGCATAAAGTAGCCAAAAGAAAAAGAACTGAGATTAAATCCCAATTCTTTATTCTGCTAGTTTCAAAAGTCCTAAACTAACCTCCGTCTTTTTTTGTTTGAATTTATTTAAAATCAATGTCAAGCTCATCGCTAGAGAACATATCGTCATTAAAAAACTCATTTGGCGAAACTTCTAATGCCCTTAAAATTATTAAAAGAGTTCGAATGTAAATATCCTTATTCTTGTTTTTTCTTATGCTTCTATAAGTTTCGTAAGAAATTGCAGCTTTATTACAAAGTGTATAAACTTTTATACCCTTTTCTTTTCTCAATTTTTCTAATTTTTGTGAAATATAATCATTTAATAGCATACTTAAATAATATACAAAATCACTAGTGCTGTATCTGTGCTGTAGTAGTGATTATCTGAAATTTAGTTGACATTCTAATTAATAATGCATTATATTAAATTTGAAAAGGAGGAAAATGATGGCTAACGAAATGGAAATTAATGAATTTGGAGAGATTGTTAGAAAAACGGGGGAAAATAATAGTCAACAATTAAATGATATACCAACATTTACACCACCAACAACAGAGCCAGAACAAGTTATTCCTAACATGTCGGCAAAAGATGGAGCAGTAAATGTCAATGAGTTTGGAGAAATTGTTAGAGGTAATGAGCAAGAAAATGTTCAACCTATAAATAATATACCAACATTTACACCTCCAGAAAATGATGGACCTAGAGTAGAGCATGTTGATCCAGAAATTTTACATAATGCACAAAAAGAGTTGTTTCCTGAAACTTATAGAGATGATCCAAATATCGTTATTGAAGAAATAAAAAAAGAAGAAACAGAATTAGAACAAGAAGGAAAAGATAGAGAGTAAAATGAATGAAATTACAAATGTTCGAATAACAAAAGAAACAATAAAGACGATTGCTAAGTTGTTGTATGATAGGTTTTCATTTTTTAATGAAAAATATAATTATTATTTATCTATAAAAGACAATGATGAAGTTATAAATGGGACAAAACAAGAAGTTTTAGTAACAACGTCACCAAAACTTGAATTTGAAGTTACAATAAAAGGGCAAACTGAAACTAAGTCAGATATTGATTGGTTTTTAGATAATTTATATAATAAGAGCGCAAGTATTGAAAAGGTGGGAATTAACTATCTTTCTTATTATGCACAAGACGGTAATTATCAATTTTTTTATAGTCTGCCAAGATGTGAAGAATATGTTACACTAAGTTTTAGAGAAGATAGCATATATTATACAGTTGAAAATAAAGATGCTTTAAGCGACTATGATACTTTAATTTCTCAAATAAATGCATTAATATATAATGCTCCAGTTAAGTGTGATAAAACAATAACTGGTAAGTTTATGAGAGAAAATATTCCAAGCATTTCAAATGGGTTAATCTTAGGAATTATATTTTCTATTATTATGATCGCTTTAGCAAATTTAAACGTTTTTTCAAAATCTTTTAGTGAGATTATCAATGGAGATTTATTTATTATCGTTTCATTTGTTATTTTTATACTAGTAGGGTTTGTAATTCCAGGGAAAAATCATTCTTTATACAGAAAACTACCAATAAAAAGAAAATATGTAGGTTACAATTATTCAAAAAATAAATCAGTTTTTAGTGATGATATAAAAAGAACTGCAGAAGATTGCGAAATTGAGATTGGTGCAAATACAAATAATTCTAAAGTTAGAGAAAAAATAGAGAAAAATTACGCTAACGCAAAAATATATGTGTTGATAGAAGTAGTTTTGTATGTTGCATTATATTTTATAAAAAATTTTATTATATAAAAAGACGGAGCTTATCCGTCTTTTTTTGTTTCTATTTTGGCATAAAGGTTGAACATTCTGGGCAGTTATCATTTGTCATAACAGAAATTCCATTTGCTTTACATTTATAATTGTCATTAAATAAACAATTTGCTCTACATTCAACTTTTATATTTTTTCTTGCTGCGGTTTGTTTAATTTCATCTTTTTCTTTTTTGTTATAACCAGCATCTTGATAAGTTTGGCACTCGGTGCCTCTTCCAACATGAACATCATGAGCTGAACAGTTACAATTTTCGTTAAATTTACACCCTTGTCTTTTACATTTTAAATCAAACATAATTTTACTCCTTATAAATAATATTGATTTAGATTAATGTTTTTATTCATTTAGAACAATCTTTGCAAAAAATTTATATATTGACAAAGTTTAAAAGCTGTGGTATACTATTTGTAATCTTGAAAGGAGATATATTATGTTTAGAATAATCAATAATAACAACAATAATAATTCAAACGCATATAATATGGGTTTCATTTTTGTTGTTGAAAAATTCTAAACTAGTAAATTAAAACAAATTCAACACTCTCTTGAAATCCAAGAGGGTGTTTTTATTTGAAGTTGTTAAAAGCAATAAACAAGTAGCTCGCCCTAATAGGCGGGCTATTTTTATTTTAATATAAGGAGAAATAATTATGAGAAAGATTAATGCCGTAGCGGGCGATGATGATAAAAATAATAATATAAGTTTAAGGGTGATTTTTATGTAAATTTTATAATCCTTAAATTATTGCAAATTTAAAAATTTACATATTAAATTTAAGGAGAAAAATTATGGAATTTA